>CAZWVG010000182.1:0-11447 GCA_964637355.1 uncultured Gemmatimonadaceae bacterium | reverse complement strand
CGGGTGAAGGTGCGCCCGCCGTCGATCGACTTCCACACCTGCAGGTTCATCACGTACAGCGTGTTCTCGTTCGACGGATCGGCGGTGACCGCGGAGTAATACCACGGGCGCACCTGGAACTTCTGCTCGCCGTTGGTGCGACTCCACGTGGTGCCGCCGTCGTCGGAGCGGAAGATCCCGCCTAACGTGTCCCTGGCCTCGATCGAGGCGAAGATGCGGCGCGGGTTGGCTGGCGAGACGGCCACGCCGATCTTGCCGAGCGGCCCCTTCGGCATCCCGCGATTGTTCGAGAGGTCGGTCCAGGTGTCGCCACCGTCGGTCGACTTCCAGAGTCCGCTCTTCCCGCCGCCGGCGTCCATCCCCCAGGGGGAGCGCTGGAACTTCCACATGCTGGCGAAGATGATGCGCGGGTTCGTTGGGTCGATGGAGATGTCGTTGGCGCCGGTCGAGTCGTCGACGAACAGGATCTTCTTCCACGACTTGCCGCCGTCCATCGTGCGGAAGACGCCACGATCGGGATTGGGGCCGAAGGCGTGGCCGATCGCCGCGACGTAGGCAAGATCGGGATTGCTGGGATGCACCCGGATCGCCGTCACCTGGTGCGTCTCGGTGAGCCCGAGGTGTTGCCACGTCTCGCCGCCGTCGGTCGAGCGATAGACGCCGGTGCCGTAGGTGAGGTCCTCGCGGAGCTGCGACTCGCCCGTTCCCACATAGATCACGTTCGGGTCGGACGGGGCGACGGTGATCGCACCTACCGACGAAATGTCGGTCTTGCCGTCGGTGATGTTCTCCCACGTCATCCCGGCATTGGCCGTCTTCCAGACGCCGCCGTTCACCGCGCCGAAGTAGTGCACCAGCGGCTTGGTCGGATCGCCAGCCACCGCGTCGACACGCCCGCCGCGGAACGGGCCGACGAGTCGCCAGCGAAGCGCCTTGAAGGCCGGGTTGGTCGCCCTAGGATCGGAGTAGAGCGCCGGGTCGTAGGCGGGGTGCGCGGCGGTGGGGGCAGGCTGCGCGGCACGCGCGCGTTGGGCCGTGGCGTTCTGCGGCGCGAAGAGAGCGGTCGCGGCGAGCAGCGCGAGCGGGGTCTGGCGAAAGAAGGACATCGGCACGTCGGGCGGGGAATCATGCCCCCCGGGGCGGGGGGCGTGGTCGACGAATCCTCGGCCAGCCGCCCGGGAGGCGCAAGGGCGACGCGGTGAACCGCGCGTGAGGATTCACCGAAAGTCTCGCGCGCCGAGCGGCACAAACGACGAATCCCCCCGCACCGGATGGGTGCGGGGGGATTATTCGAGCGACGTCCCGCAGCGAGGGCCCCTAGCTCGCCTGAATCGACGCCACGATGCGCTCCACGAAGGCGCGCAGGACCGCCGCATCGGCCGACGGGAACTGCCCCGCCGACTCGAACGCATCGAGCCTCGTCAGGAACTTGTCGAGCTGGCGCAGCGTGTTCGCGAGCTGTCCCGCCTGTGCCGTCGCCAGCGCCCCGGTGAGGAATCCGTTGAGTGGCCCGTGCACGTTCGGCGGGATTCGTCCGGCATTGAATACCGCTTGCAGCTGCGCGATCGCCGACGCGATCGCATCGCGGTTATTGAGCACCGTGATGGTGACGCTGCGCGAATCGGTGGCAATGCCGTCGGAGATCGCGACGGTGATCGTGAAGCTCCCGGCGCGCGCATAGGCATGCGCGAGGGAGAACGTCTGCCCCGCGATCGGAAGCGGCGTCGCCCCCGCTCCGTCGCCGTAGTCGACCGTTCCGGTCCACGGGTCCTGCCCCGGATCGGTGAACGAGCCGTTGACCGCGTACGGCTCGCCGGTGATGAGCGTCGCGGTCGGCAAGGCGGCTATCACCGGTGCGACGTTGGAGACGGTCGCCGTGGTCGTGGCGGTCGTCGCCAACCCGTGCGAGTCGGTCACCGTCAGCTGCACGGTGTAGGTGCCGTCCTGCAGGTAGGTGTGCGACGTCGTCACCCCCGTCCCGGTGGTCCCGTCGCCGAAGTCCCAGGCGTAGGTGATCGGGTCGTTGTCGGGGTCGCTCGAGCCGGCGCCGCTCATCGCCACCGGCGAGCCTTCTGCCGACGTGTAGGGGCCGTCGGTGACGGCGACCGGCGGCGAGCTCCCGCTCTCGATCGCATTCTCGATCTGGTCGGGGAGGAGGGCGAGGAGGTCGTACCCGCTGAGCGCCTCGACCGAGTCGACGGTGACCTCGAAGGTCTGCCACGGGACGTTGCGAATCCCCGGCTCGTTCGGCATCACCACCGCCACGACGGTCAGGTCACCGACCCCGTGCACGTCCTGCAGCCCCTGGTCGCGTCCCATCAGCACCGCGACTTTCCACGTGTAGGCCGGAATGACGATCTTCCCCTCGCCCTTGACCGTCCCCTTGTTGCCGGCGACGCCGGCGATGATGTACGCCTCCTTGTTCTGGAAGCGCGCCTCGTCGCCGATGAAGTTCTCCAGCGCGGCCCAGGGCCCCTGGTTGTTGTCGGCGGCCTGCGGAATGATGTTCGAGAAGAGGAACGAGTGCGCGTTGTCGAGGAGCCCCGTGGAGAAGTCGAACGAGCGCGCGAGGTGTCCGCGATCGATCCCATAGCCGGCGTATGCTCCTGCGCCCGTGTAGTCCGCCGTCGTGTAGCGGGGGAGCGAGGCGGGGAGCGCGGGGTCGAAGGTGAAGCAATCGCAGCGGTCCTGGCTCCCGATGTGCGTGACGTCCAGGTCGTAGCTCACCCAGTTGGGCGTTCCGCGGAGCGGGCTCCACGAGGTGGTGTACTCGGCGCGCGAGACGAGGATGTCGTCCGACGGATCGTTGTCCGTCGGGATGCCGAACTCGGTGTTGTTGCCGTACTGCGCCGTGCCCCCCGGTGTGGCGATCTGCGTGTCGAGCGAGTACGTCGCGGTCGTGACGCCGTCAGCTGCAGTGGCGCGCACCACGAAGGTGCCGACGCTCAGCGCATGCAGCACACCGTTGGCGTCGATGCTCACGATGGCTGGCGTCTCCGACGTCCAGGTGACCGTGGTCGGGATGACGGTCCCGTTGCCGTCGCGGACCGTGGCGAAGAGCTGGTCCTCGTAGCCCACCGGGAGCGCCGGGTCGGCGCTCGTGCGTCCGCTGAACGAGATCGAGTTCCCCGGCGGATTGCCGCTCCCCGAGCCGTTGCACGCACCGAACGACGACGTCGCCGGCTGCTGCCACGCGCCGCTGGCATCACGCTGGAGCGACTGCCCCACCGGCGCCCCCGTTTCGACCACGCCGATGTCCACCGAAAGCCTGCCTAACGCCGGGCCGTCCGTCGCGGCGAACGTCCCGCCGTACGAGAGGAACTCCACGACCTGCCCGTTCCCGTCTATCAGCGCCATCCCGTCGGGGTTGCCGTTCTGGATGCCGTTCGAGGGATAGTTGACGACCACCACGCCGCGCCCCGAGCAGGCATCGACGATCGTTCCGCTCAGCGGCGACGTGTTGTAGGCGCCGCCGCCATTCCCGTTGTAGAGGACGACGCTCCATCCGGTGAGGTCGGTCCCGGCCGGCCCCTCGACCTCGATCGCCTCACCCTGGTCGGTCCCGAAGTTGTCGTAATGAATCTCCGAGAAGCGCGTCTCGGGGAGTCCGCTGGGAGGAGGAGCT
The DNA here is from genome assembly GCA_964637355.1 of uncultured Gemmatimonadaceae bacterium. Lineage (GTDB taxonomy): Bacteria > Gemmatimonadota > Gemmatimonadetes > Gemmatimonadales > Gemmatimonadaceae > SCN-70-22. Next base: position 7,822 of record CAZWVG010000182.1, on the reverse strand, counting down.
GCGGTCACCGTCACCAGCACCGACGCCGACGTGCCGTTGGCGGTCGCCGCCGAGATGTTGGCCGTCCCCGCAGCGACCGCGGTCACGAGCCCGCTCGACGAGTTCACGGTCGCCACAAGTGCGTTGTCGCTGCTCCAGGTGAAAGGCGTCCCCGGGATCGGCGTGTTGCCCGCGTCGAAAGCGGTCGCCGTGAACGGCTGGGTCGCGCCTTCGACGATTGTCGCGCCGTTAGGCGAGATGGTGACCGACGCAACCGGCGGCGGGGGTGGCGTGACGCCGTTGTCGTTGCAGCTGCCGAACGTGTTCGCCGCCGGGCCGCTCCAACTCCCGTCGGCCGCGCGTGCCAGCGACTCTCCCAGCGGCTCGGTTCCCGCCTCGCTCACGCCGATGTCGGTCGACGTGAGTCCGTCGGCCGGACCTCCGACGGCGGTCATCACCCCTTCATAGGAAAGGAACTCGACCACGCCCCCCTGTGCGTCGACCAGCGCCATCCCGTCGGGACTGCCGTTCTGGATGCCGTTGACCGGATAGTTGAGCACCGTCACGCCGCGCCCGCCGCACGCGTCCACGATCACGCCGCTCAATGGCGTGGTGGTGTAGGCGGCGCCGTTGCTCCCGTTGTAGAGCACGACGCTCCACCCGGTAAGGTCGATCCCGGTCGGGCCGGAGATCTCGATCGCTTCGCCGGCATCGGTGCCGGCGTTGTCGTAGTGCAACTCGGCGAATCGCACTTCGGGAACGGCCAGTGTACCGGTGCGCAGCGGAGTCGCCAGCAGTGGTGTTGTTGTAGACGTCGGCTCGGCGCACGCGCCGATCAGCGCGGCGAGCGCGAGGGTGAGCGGTCGTGCGAACCGTGCTTGCATCGGGAGAATCTGCGAGAAGGGTGTGCGCGCCAGGCCGGCGCGATCGGGCGCATTGGAGGTCATCTCACAAATGGTCGACGCCCTCCGGCCAACTCCGGGCGCCGGCGACTCGTGACCATGTGTGAGATGACGTGTTGCCCGACAGGAATGATCGTATGCCGCGTACAGCAGTGAGGAAAGCAACAAACTGGTGACGGCCGACGCCGGAAGGAGACATATTCGCGACATGACCCGACTCAGTCGTGTGGTTTCGTTCGCCTGTCACTTCGTTGGCCTCAGCATAGTTGCGGGGACTGTCACTCCGCTCCGTGCCCAGGTCATCAGCGTTCCCCCGCCGAATGCCCCCGCGCCGAGGCGAGCGGGGGCGTTGCTGTACGGCACCGGGACATGGGAGCCCGACTCGCTGGGCAATCACCGCGCCGTCGTGCACGTGGAGCAGGGGGACGATGCCGTGTACGTGCGCATCCCGTGGAGGCGTCGCGATCCGACCCCCGACCGTGTCGACCTCATCGTCATCGATGCGCAGACGGGAGCGCGCGTGCGAAACGTCGCGCGGATGGCGATCAACCGCGAGTTTGGCGACATCGTCTTCCAGGCCAAGTCCGCGCCAGGCGACTACTACGTCTACTACCTCCCGTACACCGGCACCTTCAAGTCCAACTATCCGAAGATCACGTATCGCACACCGGTGACCACCGCCGACCCCGGATGGATGTCACGCAGCGGACTCACGCCGCAGCAGGCACGCGGCGGGCAGTGGCGCTCGCTCTCCACTGCGGTGGTCACCGGATTCGACGCGATCGACGCCTTCTCGCAGTTCACGCCGATGGAGTACATCGCCAGCGCCGCGGAGCTCGACTCGCTGCGTGCGCGTTATGCGTGGGCGGAATATTTCGCCTTCCCCGAGGACCGGATGTTCTCGATCCGCATGACCACGGACATCCCGCGACGGTGGATCCAGCAGGGGCCCTTCCGTCCGTTCCAGGGGACGGCGCTGCGCGGCGAGTTCTACACTTTCCAGGTGGGGATCTGGGCGCATCGCATGGCAATCGATTCCATCTCGTACAAGGCGACGGATTTCACCCGGAGAGGAGGGACGGAAGTGATCCCGGCGAGCGCGATCACGGCGTTCAATCTCGAAGGAACCGACTGGTCGGGGACGAGGTTCAGGCGTGCGGTGCGTGTGGAGCGCGGACAGGTGCAAGCGCTCTGGTTCGGCGTGGACGTACCCACCAACGCGGTCACCGGCGAGTATGAGGGCGACATCGTGATCGCCAGCAGCAACGCGAAGGATCGTCCGATCCGGGTCGTGCTGCGCGTCGACGGAGAGCGGGCGGTCAATCATGGCGACGACGATCCGGCCAAGCTCACGCGGCTGCGCTGGCTCAATTCGCAGCTCGCGGTAGACGACGACATCGTTCCGCCGTACATACCGATGACGGTGCGCGACCGGACCGTCGGCGTCCTCGGGCGCACCATGTCGTTTGGCGGAGATGGATTTCCGACGAGCATTCGTTCGTTCTTCGCCAACGGCAACACGACGGTCGGGACAGTGGCGCATGAAGTCCTCGCCGCCCCGGTGCAGCTCGAGGTGCAGGACAGCGCAGGGAAGTCGCTCGCTTGGAGCGGCGACTCGGCCACGATCGGCAAGCGCGCGCGTGGCGCAGTGGCGTGGAGCGCAAGCCGGACGTCGGGTGCGCTCGCCATGCAGGTGCGCGCTCAGATGGAGTTCGAGGGGACGACCGAGTACAAGGTGACGCTGCGCGCCAGCCAGCGAACGGCGTTAGGCGACGTGCGTCTCGTGATCCCGATGCGCGCCGAGGCGGCCACGTACATGATGGGCCTCGGCCAGCCCGGAGGACGCCGCCCCACGTCGCTCCACTGGAACTGGGACGTCGCCAAGAAGAACCAGGATGGCGCGTGGATCGGGAGTGTCGGCGCGGGGCTGCAGTTCACGCTGATGGACGAACATTACGTTCGCCCGCTCAACACCAACTTCTATCTCTCCAAGCCACTCGTGCTCCCGGCGAGTTGGGGGAACGGCGGGCGCGGCGGGTGCGACATCGGTGAGACGGGTGGCGCCGCGCGCGTCACGGTGAGCTGCTACTCCGGCGCGCGAGTGCTCGAGGCGGGCGATTCGCTCCGCTTCGACTTCCGCCTGATGATCACCCCGTTCAAACCCCTGGATACCGCGGGACAGTGGAGCACGCGCTACTTCCACGCATTTGTCCCCGTCGACTCGGCGGCCAAGCGCGGGGCAAACACGATCAACGTACACCACGCCAATCGCATAAACCCCTGGATCAACTATCCCTTCCTCGAGCCGGCCCAGATGCGCGCCTACATCGACTCGGCGCACGCCAAGGGGATGAAGGTGAAGATCTACTACACGGTGCGCGAGCTCACCGACCACGCCCCGGAGCTGTTCGCCCTCCGTTCGTTAGGCGACGAGGTGCTGCAGCACGGACCGGGAGGGGGCTACTCGTGGCTGCAAGAGCACCTCGGGAGCGATTACCTCGCGGCGTGGCACGTCCCCGAAATCCGCGATGCCGCAGTGGTGAACAGCGGCGTCTCGCGCTGGCACAACTTCTATGTCGAGGGGCTCGACTGGCTGGTGAAGCACGAGAAGGTCGACGGGCTCTACATCGATGATGTCGCCTTCGATCGCACGACGATGAAGCGCGTACGCAAGGTGCTCGATCGCGGGAATCCCGGTGCGCTCATCGACCTGCACTCGGCCAACCAGTACAATCCGCGCGATGGATTTGCCTCGAGCGCGAACCTCTATCTCGAGCACTTTCCGTTTCTCAACCGCCTCTGGTTCGGCGAGTACTTCGACTACGACGCCGCCAGCGACTACTGGCTGGTGGAGATCTCCGGGATCCCCTTCGGCCTCATGGGAGAGATGCTGGAGAAGGGCGGAAATCCGTGGCGCGGGATGACGATGGGAATGACCGCGCGCCTCCCCTGGAGTGGCGATCCCGCACCGCTGTGGAAGGTGTGGGACACCTTCGGGATCAAGGGGAGTCGCATGCACGGCTGGTGGTCGGAGTCGCATCCGGTGAGTACCGGGGACTCGCTCGTACTCGCCACCACCTGGACCCGTCCGGGTCGCGCGATGATCGCGTTAGGTAGCTGGCACGAGGACGATCGCACGGTGAAGCTGACGATCGACTGGAAGGCCCTGGGACTCGACCCCGCCCGCACCCGCCTCCGCGCCCCAGCGATAGAGAAGTTCCAGAACGCCGCCTCCTTCTCCCCCACCCAGTCCATCACCGTGCCCGGCAAGAAGGGATTGCTGTTGATTGTAGAGAGTCGTTAGAAGCGTAGACGTCAGTGGGAAAAGGAAGACGAGAGGCGCACCGCGCACCTCTCGTCTTCTCGTCTTCTCGTCTTCTCGTCTTCTCGTCTTCTCGTCTTCTCGTCTTCTATCTACTTGCTCCAAGGCGGCTTTATCCCATTCATCCGCGCATACGCGATCAGCTGTCCGAGATGCTCGTGCAGGTCGCCGCTCATGATGAACGAGGTCTCGATGATCGTCCGGTCGCCGCCGAAGAGCTTCTGCGTCCCCGAAATCTTCGACTGATCGAGGCCGAGGACTTCTTGCCGTGTGTAGGCAAAGCCTTCGGTGAGGTGCTTGATGACGTCTTCCTTGGTGCTCATCGCCTCGAACTTGGCCATCTCGCCCTGCGCACGCTTGATCACCGGCGATGGCGTCGCGCCGTAGGCCATCGGCGTGTAGAGGTAGTACTCGCTCGCCACGTGCATGAACGCTTCGCCGATGGAGCGCACACCGGGCGCGGGGCGCCAGCTGTACTTGTCGGCCGGGATCGCCTCGGCGAGGGCGAGGAACTTGTGCTGCAACGTGTCGAGGTCGGTCACGAACCGCGACCGCACCTCGATCGCCGAAGCAGTGGGGAGGACGTCCTGCGCAGTGGCCGTCGCGACAGGAGCCGCAACAGCGAGCGCCGACAGGAGCAAGGGGAGGGGATGCAGCAGCGACGCGCGCCGTCGCGACGATGAGAACGCGAAAATCGACATGGGGGGCTCGTGGTAGAGGTGCAGGGAATCTGCGGAGCCCCGAATGGCAATGCGATGGCCGCGGCGACCAACGGGGGCTGGAGGGGACGGGCCCCCCGCGCGGTGGGACGAAGCGTCTCAGGTGCAAAGCGGGAACCGCGATCTCCCGCGACGCGGAAGCGACCGCGGGTGTTCGCAGGCGCGCGCGAAGCCGGCGTCCACATGTCCGAAAATGGCGAGTGTGCGCCGCCCTTCGCGGTTACACTTCTCCCATGACGCTCGATCGCTCCTCCTGCTACCGCGCCCTGACGGCCCGCGACGCCCGCTTCGACGGGGTCTTCTTCGTCGGCGTGACGTCGACGCGGATCTACTGCCGCCCGGTGTGCCGCGTGAAGACGCCGCGCGCGGCGAACTGCCGCTACTTCAATCACGCCGCCGCCGCCGAGCGCGCAGGCTTTCGCCCGTGCCTGCGCTGTCGTCCCGAGCTCGCGCCCGGGACGGCGATGGTCGACGCGACGGCGCAACTGGCCGAGCGCGCAACGCGGGCGATCGCTGCGGGGGCGCTCAACGGCGCCTCGCTCGAGGAACTCGCGTCGTCGTTAGGTGTCACCGCGCGGCACCTGCGCCGCGCGGTGGTCGGACATGTCGGGGTTTCGCCGATCGACCTGGCGACGACGCACCGCCTCTTGCTCGCCAAGCGTCTCCTGCACGAGACGACCCTTCCGGTGTCGCACGTGGCGTACGCCGCCGGCTTCGAGTCGCTGCGCCGCTTCAACGCATCGTTCAAGGGGCGGTATCGCCTGTCGCCCGGCGCGCTTCGGCGGGCGGCATCCGCCGAGGCCCCAGTCCATCGCGCGAGCGCAACGCCAGCTGCAAAGCGCGAGGACTCAGGCGTAGGGCCCTCTCCCGGCAAGACGTCGCGCGCCGCAGTGCAGGGAAAGGACCGCGCAATGCCGGTCCATTCGCTGGGCGAGGGCGCACCGCCCGTCGACATGCCGATGGTCGAACTCACGCTCGATTATCGTCCCCCGATCGACTGGGAGTCGCTGATCGGCTTCCTTGCCGGCCGCGCGACGCCAGGCGTCGAGTACGTCGACGATGGGCGATACGCCGCGACGGTACGCATGCCGCGCCATGGCACGGCGCATCACGAACGCGGTGCAACGTCGAAGCCCGGCACCACGGAGTTTGTGACTGGTCACCTCGACGTGGCGCTGCGCGCGGCACGCGCCGCCAAGGGGCGTGCGCGCGCCGGCACTGACGGTGGGCAAGTGCTGGTCCGCCTCTCGCCGTCGCTCCTCCCCGTGCTCATGCCCTTCCTCGCGCGGGTGCGCGATCTCCTCGACCTCGACGCCAACCCCGACGCGATCGCCCGCCACTTCGCCCGCGTGGGGCTTCTCGAGTCGCCTTCGGCGTTCGGCGGCATTCGCATCCCGGGAACGCTCGACGGGTTCGCCCTCGCGATTCGCGCGATTCTCGGGCAACAGGTCAGCGTGAAGGGAGCGACGACGGTGATGGGGCGCCTCGTGGCGCGCTTCGGTGAACCGTACGAATGCGACGATCCGCGCCTCACGCGTCTCATGCCAATCGCGGCGACGCTCGCCGACTGCAACACGGGCGACATCGCCACACTGGGAATGCCGGGGGCGCGCGCCGACGCGGTGCTCGCGCTCGCCCGCGCCGTTGCCAGCGGCGCACTGGACCTTGCGCCTGGCGGCGACCCTACGCAACTCGTGCGCGCGCTCACCGCCCTCCCGGGAATCGGCGACTGGACCGCGCACTATATCGCGATGCGCGCCCTCCGCTGGCCCGATGCCTTTCCCGCGAACGACCTCGTCCTGCGACGTGCCGCCGGCAATCTCTCGGCCGCGAAGCTCCGCGACCGCGCCGAGGCCTGGCGCCCCTGGCGCGCCTACGCGGCGATGCACCTCTGGCGCAGCGATGCCGGGACCTCTGCTCTCACCTCCTCGACGGACTGATCCCATGACGCACCATCATCCCACGTACTACACGACGATGGACTCGCCGCTCGGCGAGTTGCTGCTGACGGGCGACGGGAAGCACCTTACTGGGCTCTACATGACGCCGCACACCCACGGTCCCGATCGCGACCCGGCGTGGGTGCACGACGCCGCGCCGTTCGAGGGGGCCATCCGCCAGCTGCAAGAATACTTCGCCGGCGAGCGCGTCACCTTCGAGATTCCGCTGGCCGCGGACGGAACCGAATTCCAGCGGCGCGTCTGGATGGCACTTCGCGACATCCCCTTCGCGCAGACGGTGAGCTACGGCGACATCGCCCGCGAGATCGGCAATCCCAAGGGGGTGCGCGCCGTGGGACTCGCCAACGGCCGCAACCCGATCTCGATCATCGTCCCCTGCCATCGCGTCATCGGGCAGAATGGATCGCTCACCGGCTACGGCGGAGGGATCGAGCGCAAGCGCTGGCTTCTCGAGCACGAAGCGCGTCACGCGGGCTTCGCCGGCACGCCGCTGGGGAGCGCGCCAGCCGCGGGCGCACGGAGCGCGTGAGGGGCGCGAAGCACGTGAGAGGTGCGAAGCGCATGTGAGGGGCGCGAAGCGTGGGTCGGGCGCAACGCGCGCAACGGGAGCCGCGAGTCCGATGATCGCCCGCGCGTGCTGCAGATAGTGTGATTCGAGCGGCGGTCGCTCATGGGAGCACCGCCGCGCGCCGATCAGTTGGCGCCCGCGTCGCCCGTCGCGTGAACCACCGCGGCGATTTCCTCGGGATCGGTCACATCCCAGGCGTATTCGTCGGGGACGAAGGGACGCCCGATCTTGACCGCGTTGGCGCGATACGCCATCCGCCCGTCCATTCGGCGCGCCGCGCGCAGGTGCACTTCGCCCACGCGCGTCGCCGCGACCACCGCGGCGGCGTTGTCGCGTCGCACGCCGCCGCCGGCCATCACGACGATGCGGTC
>CAZWVG010000181.1:0-11477 GCA_964637355.1 uncultured Gemmatimonadaceae bacterium | reverse complement strand
GAAGGAATTCGGATGGGTCATGGGCTCATCACGCAGATGAGAGCGCCGCGCACGACGGCGCTGTGAGTCGCGGAGCCACTGACGGCGAGACGCGGTCGCCGCCAGGCTGCGGGTAATGTAGCGCGACCGTCGCCGATATCGGAGGAGCGACGCTCGATGGGGGATTTCACATCTGTTCGCGCGAGGCGGCGATCGACGCCCAGAGCGTGCGGTGGCCGAGTCGAGGTCGCGCGGTAGATTGCGCTTCACAGGGTGGGGGCGTTCGGTGATGCGCGATCCCCACCCCGCCCGGCGCCCGGCACGCGCTGGCTGCTCACCTCAGCCTAACGATCGCGATGGAACGGCAGGTTGCGGAGCTCGCGCTCCGCCTCATGGAAGTGGAGTCGACCAGCGGTCAGGAGGAGGCGGTCCTCCCGGTCGCCGAGCAACTGCTTGCAACGGAGGGATGGTCGACCGAGCGGATTCCGGTGTCGCCGGGGCGATACGCCATTCTCGGCAAGACGGGCGACGAGCCGCTCGTGACGCTCTCCACCCATCTCGACACGGTTCCGCCGTTCATGGCGCCACGCATCGAGGGCGACGTGCTGCACGGGCGCGGGGCGTGCGACGCCAAGGGAATCGCTGCCTCGATGATCCTCGCAGCAAACCGCCTCAAGGCGCGAGGCGCACCGGTCGCGCTGCTCTTCGTCGTTGGCGAGGAGACGACGCACGACGGCGCGCACGCAGCGAACGCATATCCCACGACCTCGCGCATCCTGATCAACGGGGAACCGACCGAGAGCACCCTCGCGGTCGGCACCAAGGGAGCGATGCGCGTCACCGTGCACACGCACGGCAAGGCGGCACACTCGGCGTATCCGCATCTGGGGCACTCCGCTACCCGGGACCTCGTGCAGCTGTTGGCGACGCTCGACGACGTCGCGTGGCCGCGCGACCCGCTCCTTGGCGAAACGACCGTGAATATCGGCGCGTTGGCCGGGGGCGTCGCCGACAACGTGATGGCGCCCGAGGCCGAAGCACGCCTGATGTTGCGACTCGTCACGCCCGACAGCGAGGTCTGGCCGATCATTCGGGCATGGGTCGGCGATCGCGCGACGCTGGAAGCTGGACCTTCGATCCCCCCGATTCACCTGGGTACGCTCGACGGCTTCCCCACGAGCGTGGCGGCGTACGCCACCGACATCCCCGCGCTCAGCAACTGGGGGACGCCATACCTGTTCGGGCCGGGCTCGATTCACCTCGCCCACACCGATCACGAGCACGTGTCGATTCGAGAATTGGCCGCTGCGGTCGATGCGTACGAGCGCATCGCGCTCGGCGCCCTCGACCGGCTCCCGGAAGAGAGCGCGATCGCCGGTTGAGCGAGCACGCGGCCCACGCGCCGCTCACAATTCTCTCGCGTTTCGTTGTCGCGAGTTTGCGACGGGGTGGCGGCGGGCTGGACGGTGAACTCCGACGCGAGACAGTGGCAAACCGCGTCGCAGCCGACTACGGTGCACCAGCGCGGGCGCAGCACGCCTTCCTGCTAGCGGTCGCGCTCGCTCGCGCGCTATACTATTGTCCCAGACGCCTGACGAGAGAGACGATGCCGACGCCCCCGAAAAAGATTCGCAAGCAGTACAGCAACACCGAGTATCCCAACGTCATCCTGCGCTTCGAGGATGGGCACGAGATCCAGGTGTCGAAGGGATCGACCAAGTCGTTCGACTGCTACGAGGGGGAGCGCATCAAGATCCTCGCGAAGTACGATCCGACGTCGACGGAGCGCGAGAAGGTGGACACGCTGCGCGCCGAGCAGTTCCCGGACGCGACGGCGTGACCCTCGGGACGGTCGCCTCGGCGCTCGTCCTGCTGCTGTTCACCGTTGGTGGCGCCGAAGGCCAGGCGCCGCCTGCGCCGTCACCTCCCCGCGCCGATTCGGCGGCGCTCCGTCGGGCGCTCGATGCGATCGCGGACGCACATCACGGAGTCGTCGGCTATGCAATTCGCGACCTCGAGGACGGGGTCGCGTTTTCGCGTCGCGGCGACGAGACCTTTCCCACCGCGTCGCTGATCAAGGTCCCGGTCCTCGTCACCGTGTTCGACCTGGTGGCGCAAGGGAAGTTGTCGCTCGACGACCGACTCACGCTCCTCAAGATCGACAAGGTGCCCGGGTCCGGGACGCTGCAGTTCATGCACGACGGGATCGAAGTGACGGTCCGCGACGCGGCGTGGCTTATGTCGACGATCAGCGACAACACCGCGACGAATCTCCTCCTGGATCGCATCGCCATCCGGCGCGTGTGGGAGAAGATGGAGGCGCTGGGGCTTCCGCACTCGAAGATCCACTCCAAGACCTTCCTGCGCCTGACGAGCGTGGCGATGGATTCCTCGGTCAAGTACGGGCTGGGGGTGACCACGCCTAACGAAATGGCGCGTCTCTTCGAGCTGCTGGCGCGTGGGCAGGCGGTCTCCCCCTCCGCCGATTCCACGATGCTCGACATACTGGAGCATAACGAGGACGGCGTGCTCCTCCAGCGCTTCGCCGGCGGCGTGCGCGCGGCGCACAAGACAGGCGCGACCGATGACGTGCGGACCGAGTGTTCGTTGTTCTACCTGCGGCACCGCGTGGTCGCGTGCGTCCTCACCAAGGAGAATGCCGACACGCGCTGGGTGCTCGATTCGGAACCGCAGCTGACGATGGCGCGCATGGGAGAGGCGGTCGTGACGGCGTGGGGACCAGCGCCGACGCCCCGATGATCCGACACACCGCCGAGGTCATGGAAGCGATCGAACGACGCACGGGCGTCGTCGCGCTCGAGAGCTCGGTGCTGGCGCAGGGACTCCCGATCCCGGCGAATCGCACCGCCGCCGAGTCGATGACTCGCGCGGTGCGAGCGGCTGGAGGGGTGCCCGCGGTAACGGCGGTCGTCGAAGGCGTCGCGGCCATTGGCGTGTCGGACGAGGAGCTCGAGAGGCTCCTTGCACGCGATGGCGTCGCCAAGGTCACCTCGCGCGACCTTGCGGCGACGATGGTGAAGGGCGGGTGGGGGGCGACGACGGTCGCTGCCACGCTCGCGCTAATCGCCCGCAGCCACGTGCGGGTCTTTGCGACCGGTGGAATCGGCGGCGTGCATCGCGCCCCGCCCTACGACGAATCCGCGGACCTCGGCGAGCTGGCCCGCACCCCGCGCATCGTCGTCTGTGCCGGCGCCAAGTCGATTCTCGACCTCCCCGGAACTCTCGAGCGCCTCGAGACGCTTTCTGTCCCAGTGATCGGCTATCGCTGCGACGAGTTCCCGGCCTTCTTCTCGATCTCGAGCGGGCTCGCCGTCTCGACGCGCGTCGACGACGTGAACGAGATCGTGGAGATCGAGCGCGCACAGCGCCGCCTCGGTCGCCAGGAGGCGTTGCTTATCGTGCAACCACCGCCGGCAGCGGCGGCGCTCGACTCGGCGGACGTCGAGCGCGCGATCGCCGAGGCACTGCGCGAAGCGGAACGCCGGGAGATCCGCGGCGCGACGATGACGCCGTTTCTGCTGGCGGCCGTGGAACGGGCGACCGGCGGGCGGTCACGTGCGGCAAACCTTGCCCTTCTGGAGGCCAACGCTGCCCTCGCCGGACAGATTGCGGTGGCCCTTGCGAAGGCGGATCCCGGCCCCGTGCCGTCGCCCGCCCTCCGTGCGTCTTGATGGAGTGGCGCGTCGAGGCGCAGTGCCTTGCGAGTCGCTAGTTTTGAGGTGGGCGCGCGACGATCGCGCGCATCGAAACACGCTGGACGTTCTACGAACGAGAGTATTGAACCACACACGTTCGGAATGGTACAATAGGCCAGCACGCTCGAAGCGGAGGTAGTTCGAGAGATGCCGACTCCATTCCTGAGTTCCGAGGAGTACGATGAGCGCGCTCATCAGCTCTATAACGAGGGGCATTACGATGAAGCGCTCGATGTCCTTCGCGAGGGGCTCGCGCTCTATCCGCACGCGGTAGAACTGCATGTGGGAGTTGGCTACGCCCGTCTGGCCCGCGAGGAATTTGCGTGGGCGCGGCGCAGCTTCGAGGAAGCGCTGGTGCTCGATCCCGAGCACGAAGATGCGCTGGCCGGTCTCGGCGAGGTCCTGCTCAAGCTCGGACTCGAGGACGCGGCGCGAAAGGCGTTCCACACCACGCTCGCGTTAGGGTACGAGGACGATCTGGAGCTCATGCTGCAGATCGGTCGCGCCCTCTTTCGCGAAGGGTTGATCGAGGACGCGCGCGAATATTTCGAAGTCGCGACGCGCCAGGCCCCCGATTCGGCGGAGAGCGTCGCGTTGGTCGGCTACTCGCAGCACCGGCTCGGCGACGACGACGGCGCGATCGCGACGCTGCGCCGCTCGTTGCAGCTCGACCCCGATCACGCCGAGGCGCGCATCTACCTCGGGAACATCCTCTACGATCGCGGCGAGTACGAGGCGGCGCTCTATCACCTCGATCGCTCCAAGCCCGAAGACCACTGGGATGAGCTGGGGATCTGGCGCCTGATGGAGCTCAAGAAGTCGGTCCACCGTCTCCCCGACGACGATCCGGAGATCCGGAAGTGGGAGGAGCGGCTTGCCGAACTTGCGGGCGAGCCCGACGACATCGATGAGATGCTCGCCGAGATCGAGCAGCGCGCGCTCGAGCAGGAGCAGCACGACGTCAAGCAGCTCGAGTTGTTCGGCACCATGCTGAGCGAACTCGCCGAACGTAAGCGCGAAGCTTCGCTGCATCGCGTGATGACGCGCGACGGGCGCGCCTTCGGCGGGAGCTGGGACGAAATCGTGCGGCAGATGCGCGACGGGAACCAGACGTTCACCGGGCGTTCGATCCAGGACTTCATGCTCAACGAGGCGCGTCGCGGCTTTTCGCTCACCGGGATCGTGATTCCCACCGGAAACGCCGAGGCGTTCATCCGCGGCAGCGCGGACGCCGGACTGCTCCGCATCCTCACCTAGGGCGGTCGTCATGCCCACCGATGGCCAGCGCGCGGCGCGGGCGGCGTTCGACGCCGCCCGCGCCGCGTTCGAACGTGTGGGCAGGGCCAGCGATGGCGCCGACACGGCGGCCGCGTTGGTCGATGCGTGGGAAGGGACGGAAGGCGCGCTGCGCGCCCTCGCCGGAACCGACGCGCTGACCGGTGTTGCCGTCGTGCGCGAGCTTCGGCAGCGCAACCTGCTGGCGCTCGACGACGCGCACGCCTTCGTCGATTTCCACGCTGCCGCCGAGCGGGCGCGCGACCCGAACTACACGCCGACAGCGAGCGACGTCGACGCGGCGCGCGCCGGCGAGGATCGCATGCGGCGCGTTCTCGCGCGCGACATCGACGTCGTCGAACCTCCGCCAGCAGCATATGCAGGTCCGGTCTCGACGCCGCCGACCGCTCGTCCTGCGCCGGACGCCGCCCCTCCGCCGATCGCCGTCACCCCGCCTGCCAGGAGCAATGTGCTGGCGATGGCGATCGTGGTGCTGGCGGTCGCCATCGTGATCGCCGCCGGGTTGTACTACTTGCGCATGTTCTCCGGCGAACCCGACACGCTGCGAACGGCGCGTGCCGCGTTTGCGGCTGGCGACCGGGTGACGGCGCGCAACTCGTTCGCCGCTGCGGCGGGCGAGCATCCGGAGTTGGCGGAGCCACACATCTACCTGGGACGCATCGCCCGCGACGAGGGGAATCACCCCGCCGCGATTGCCGAGCTGCGTCGCGCCGTCGAGCTCGAACCGAACAACTATCTGGCGCATCGCGAGCTCGCGGCGTACCTGCTGAGCACGAATCAGTTGGAACTGGCGCGCAGCTTCTACCAGCGGGCCATCGAGCTTGCACCCGACGACAAGGTGTCGCTGGGCTACATGGGGTGCACCCTGCTCCGGCTCGGGCGCGGCGATCTGGCACAGCGATTTTTCCAGCGTGCCGGAGCTGGGGAGTGGAACGCCTGTCAGGTGGCGGTCCCCCCTCCCGGGATGATGCCTCCGGCGGGTGCAACGATGCCGCCGGCCGCTCCACACTGACCGACATCGAGAGCGGCGGGACATCGGTCCGTGCCGCTGCAGCTGGCGACCATGCGCGGACGGTGGCCGTACACCCCGCGCCCCTCTCGCTTCACGACAGATGATTCGATCGCTCGATCCCGCACGCGTGCATCGCACCGTGCTCGCCAACGGTCTCACGGTCCTCATCCACGAGGACCACTCCGCCCCAGTCGCCGCCGTCGTTACCTACGTCAAGGCTGGCTACTTCGACGAGACCGATGATGTGGTGGGAATCGCCCACGTTCTCGAGCACATGTACTTCAAGGGGACGCCAACCCGTGGCGTCGGCGAGATCGCGAGACAAACGAAGGCCAGCGGAGGCTACCTCAACGCGGCGACGATCTACGACCACACGTCGTACTACGCCGTCCTCCCGATCGAGGGCTTCGACGCAGGAATGGCGATCCAGGCCGATGCCTACGCGAACTCGCTCATCGAGGCGGATGAGCTGCGCCGAGAGCTCGAAGTCATCATCGAGGAGGCGAAGCGGAAGGAAGACAGCCCCGGCGCGGTGACCACCGAATCGCTCTTCGCCCTTCTTCACGACCGGCATCGCATCCGTCGGTGGCGCATCGGTCGCGAGGAGCCGTTGCGCGCGTTACGGCGCGAACAGCTCATCACGTTCTATCGCAACTTCTATCGACCGTCGAACACGATTCTCGTGATCGCCGGTGACGTAACGCCGGATTCGATCCTCCCCCGCGTGGAGGCGCTGTACGGTCACCTTGTGGACGGCGCCATCACGCGATCGCCGGGTGATGAAGAGATCGCACTTCCCGGGCGGCGCTACGAGGAGCGATCGGGCGACATCGCCGAGGCGCAGGTCGCCATCGGGTGGCGCACGCCGGGGACGAGCGACGCCGATACCCCGCTCCTCGACCTCGCCGCTGCCGTCCTCTCCTCGGGGCGCGCGTCGCGCTTCTACCGCGCGGTGCGCGAGCGGCGCCTCGCGACGAGCGCCACGGCGTACAACTACACACCGACAGCGCTCGGTGTCTTCGTCCTGCACGCCGAGGGTCCCGCCGAGCGCCTGCGCGACGCGACATCGGCCATGTGGAGCGAACTGCGTGAGCTCCGCGACAACGGAGTGTCGCCGGGAGACCTGCAGCGCGCGCAGCGCCTCTTCGAATCCCGCTGGCTCCGACGGCTGGAAACGATGGAAGGGCAAGCCAACTTCCTCGCCGAGTGGGAGGCGTTAGGCGGGTGGCGCTCGGGCGATGCGTACGCCGAGCGCATGTTGTCGGCGAGCGCCGACGAGGTGGCCGACGCGGTGCGCCGCCGTCTCGACCCCGCGCAGGCGTCGATGGTGGTGTATCGACCATCCTCGTCGCCGGCGTTCGCCGCCGACGCCGGCGAGGCATTCGCCGCGCTCGACTCGACTTCGCCGTCGACGCTCCCCGTCGTGGCGCTCCCCGAGTCTCCCGCGCTGGTGCGCGCGGGCGCGACGCCGCAGCTCGAGCGAGAGCACGGTGCCATCAGCGTATTTCGCACGGCGCGCGGCGTCCCGATTCTCGTCAGGCGCAAGACGGGGGCGCCGATCGTCCACCTCGGGCTCTACACGTTTGGGGGAGCCTCGCTCGAGCCGGAGCAGCACGCCGGGATTGCGACGCTCCTCGGTCGCACCACGCTCAAGGGGACCGAGCGCCGCAGCGCCGAGGTCATTGCGATGGAGACGGAGCTCCTCGGCGGGAGTATCTCACCGACGGTGACGAGTGACGGCGCGGGGTGGACGCTCTCCGTCACCGGCGCACGCCTCGCCGCCGGTATCGACCTGCTGGCCGACGTCGCGCTGAATCCGCTGCTCCCCGACGCGGCGTTCGAGACCGAACGCGCGATCGCGCTGTCGCAGCTCGCCCAACTGCGCGACGACATGATGCGCTATCCCGTGCGCCTGGCGACGTCCGCGGCCTTTCCCGGGCATGCGTACGGGCGCGGAACGCTCGGCAGCGAGGAGAGCGTCAAGGCGTTAGGCGTCGCCGATGCACGCGCATGGCACGCCGCACACGTGTTGCGCGCCCCCGCGGTGCTCGCGGTCGTGGGAGACGTGGATCCCCAGGAGGTAGCGACACTCCTCGCCTCGGCGTTTGCCTCGCTCGAGTACGAGGCGCCGGTCATCCCCTCCGTCCCGGAATGGCCAAACGCAGTACAGCAAGTCGCCGAATCGCGCGACAAGGCGCAGACCGCGCTGGCGCTCGCCTTTTCGGGGCCGAGCCGGCGCGATGCGTCGCGGGTGAGTGCCTCGCTCATCGCCGGCGTGGCGAGCGGGTTGGGCGGTCGCTTCTTCGACCAGCTGCGCGACAAACAGTCGCTGGCCTACACGGTGCACGCCACCTCGACCGATCGCGTCGCGGCCGGGATGTTCCTCTCCTACATCGCCACGTCGCCGGAGAACGAGGATGTCGCGCGTGCCGGGTTGCTGCAGGAGTTCGCGAAGTTGCGCGAGGACGTCGTGACCGACGAGGAGTTGCAGCGCGCGCGCACGTACGCGCTCGGTGTCCACGCGATCTCGCAGCAGTCGGGAGGAAACGTGCTCGCCGAGCTCGTCGACGCGTGGCTCTACGGGAGCGGGCTCGAGGAGCTCGACGACTTTGCGGAGCGCATTCGCGCGGTCACGCCGCAGTCGATGCGAGCGCTGGCGCGTGCACACTTCGATCCGGACCGGCGCGTGGAAGGGATCGTGCGCGGGAGGAGCAAGACGGCAGCGCCCTGATGCCCAGGTCGATCGTGGAATCCGTCGGCTATGTGGTCGGCGGTTCTACGATCTTGCCGAGGAAAAGGATCGTTCCCGACAGGCGTTCGCGGATAGCGAACACGAACGGACGATCGACCCGCACTACCATGCGCTCAGGGAGCGACACGACGCCGACGCCGACCGCGGTCACTGCGGCGGCGACGGTGCCGACCTCGTTCACGTCGACAAAGGTTCGCTGCTTCACGAAGTCGATGTACAGCCGTTCCCCTTCGCTCGGCGAGAGCCGCGAGAAGTCCGCGCCTCCCGGGATGAAGGCCTTCTGCATCCCTAACGCCTTGAGTGGATCGTTGAGGCTCGCCTGCCACGACATCGAGAAGCGAGGGAGCGAAAGTTCGACGTCCATCGAGCGAAGTGCAGCCACCGAAGCATCCCACCCGTTCGCGCCAAGCGACTCGACCAGGGCATCCACGCTCTCTCCCGCGCGCGGAAGGATGAGCGACATGACGAACGCGTCGCCCCCGTAGCCGAACTCCGCGACGGTGCGCCCGTCGGCGGTTCCCGCGCGCCCCTTCATCGTCCGGTGCATCATCGGCACCTGCACTGGACTCCCCGTCGTCGTGACAAACGGTTCATTGCGCGTGCTGTCGCGCGAGAAGCCGGAGCGCCAGTCGCCCTTGAAGTAGATCGCGTTCACCAGGAGCATCACCAGATTGTCGGGGAACCTGTCGACGATGCCTGGAATCTTCCCGTCGGTGTTCGATTTCACCCAGTCGTTGACCGTCGTGACCGACGCGGGGGCGGAGAAGTTGAGGCCCTGGGCCGTCGCGTCGAAGTACTGCTGCGCCTCGGAGAGAAAGTTCGGGGCGATCGACGGCGCGAACGCTTGCTCGTACCAGATGGCGTTGGCGATGCGGAAGTCGACTTGCGGGTCGAGTGTGCGGAGCAGGTCGATCAGCGCGCGCGACGAGGAGAGGATCGTTTCGCGGCTGAGCGCTCCCAAACCGAGTGCAGCCTGCATCTCGGTTCGCGTGTCGCCGTCGGCGCCATTGAGCGCCATCCCCAGCGCCATGCTCGCCGACAGCGGCGAGATGAAGATGTTTTCGTCCGCGCTGGTGGCGTTCACCCTGGCGAGGAGCGCCGGTCCGAAGCGGCCGGTCGCGCTGGCGAGCTGCGTCTCACCCACCGAGAGGGCGCGAGGAAGGGCGGTGATCAGCGGAGGCGTGGCATCGCTCCCACCGGCGTCCGTCGCCGTCTTGCAGCTGGCGACCGAGAGCGCGGCGGCGGCAAGGAAGAGGACGGACGTTCGCATGTCAGCGTTGCTCCTGCTCGGGATACCCGAGCGCGTCGTTGAGCCAGCGCACCATGGGGCGCATGGCGATGAATTCCTTCTCCACGATCTTCGGCAGCGACGACGACACCATGTCGGCGTCGCTGAGCGGTGTGGAGATCGTGAACGAGACGTGCCGCAGCAGGTCGGACTCGGGGTGGTCGCTGTCGAAGCCGCGCGGCGTGCGCGTGAGCTTCCCCTCCTCGCTCAACGGCGTGTAGCGCTGCACAAGGGATTTTCCCTTGAGAATCTTGCGCAGCTCGGCGCCGCGCGTGGCGATGCGCGCGCGGATCGATGCCAGCGCCTCGCGCGGCGGCATCCAGATCCCGCCGGCCACCATCGACGCCCCCGGCTCGAGGTGGAAGTAGTAGCCGGCGCCGGCGCCATGCGTCTCGGTCCCCACGCCGTGTCCCGCACGTACGTGCGTGAACCAACATGACACGTGCGTCTTGTAGGGCGTCTTGTCCTTCGAGAATCGCGTGTCGCGATGAATGCGGAAGATCGAGCGCTTGGGATCGCCGTGGAGTTCAGGCGCAAAGCGCGCGAGGCGTACGTCCATCTCCTCGACGAAGAGACGCAGCGGTCGTTGCAGGAGGGAGTCAAACTCTTCCTTGCGGGCCTTGAACCATTCGCGTTCGTTGTGGCGCTTGAGCTGGCGCAGGAAGGTGAGCGCAGCCGGCGTGAAATTCGTGAAGTCGTTCATCGTCCCTCGGCGGTTTCGTCCAGTGCCCGGCGGGCGCGCGCGACGGCTGCTACTACAGGACGCATACGCCCCCCCGGATCTCGCAGTCCAACCAGAGATTCATAGTCGCCGGCGCCATCCACGATCACCGTGCTCACCCGAGGCTGGCGCGTCGCCCAGGCCAGTACCCCCCAGATTGCCCGCGCCTGGTTTCCCTCGCCGAAGGTGCGCGGATACGCCCGCACGCTCCAGATCCACTGTTCCTTGCGCGACCCGCGCATCCACCGCTCGGCGAGTCGAGTGCGCGCCTCCAGTGAGGTGCCGCCGGTGAACGAGGGGGCGAGCGAGAAGCCCAGCAGATCGATCCCTTTGGTGGCCTCACCCCACGCGTAGAACGCCGAGTCCGCGTCGGTGAAGCTCGACACGGCGAGCCCCACGCGCGTACGCGGGCGCACGGCATGCGCATCGCGCGCGGCACGCTCGAAGAAGTCGCGCCACCACGCCGTCGGCACTTCGCCCAGCGCACGCGTCCCGGCGTCGTACGGGTCGAGGGCGGGAATGAGCACGTCGGGGCGCACGCGTCGCATGATGCGATCGAGGAGCGCAAGCCGGCGCCGCATGTAGTTCGACGGGCTCGCTCGATAGAGCGCGGCGTCACCGCGATCATAGCCGAGCGTGACGACGAGGAGGGCCGAGTCGCGACGGAAATCCTCGAGCGTGTTGGCCAGCGAATCGAGCGGGAGGGCGCGTGC
>CAZWVG010000180.1:0-11600 GCA_964637355.1 uncultured Gemmatimonadaceae bacterium | reverse complement strand
GGGCGGCGCAGCCGGGACCGGCGCCGCGCGCGCGGCGTCCCGTTCGCGCGCGCTCGCACCAGTCGCACTCGCTGCGCCAGCTACACCGGAAGTGCTGGCCGCAGCATCCTGCACGGTGCGATTAGCCGTTGCGGCGAGTTCCTTGCGAACCTCCGCCGGCGCGGCGAGCGCCTTCTGCTCGTTCGACGTCGCCGCATCCTGGCGTGCCGCAGATGTCTTCGCCTTCTGTTGCGCAGGGGATGCAGGGGAGTTCGCGCCCACATCTGCGGAGCGTTCGGCTCCCCCCGATGCGGCGGGTGACGCTGCTTGCTCTGCGGCAACGATCGGCGCCGGCGCAGATGCTGCCCGCTCACTCATGCTGTCCATCGCACCCGGCGCGCCACCCCGCTGCCACACCGTGGTCAGCGCCACGGCAAGGAACGAGATACCAGCGGCCGCGACCCACTGTGGACGACGGTACCACGGACGCCTGGATGCACGTGCGGTCGAGCGCGACACCGGCGGCGCCGCGGGCGTCGTGACACCGCTCGTCGCCACTGCCGCAGCCGGCGGCACGGTGGAATCCTGCGGTACCTCTCTAGTCGACGCGGCAGACTCTGGTCTCACCGACTCGCCGGTGACGACCGCCACCGGGATCACACCACCTGGAACGTCGTCGAGCGCGGCGAGGATGCGCGACGAGGCGGCGATCAGTCCGCGTGCCTCGGCGACCGCCGCCGCGCACTCCGCGCACGAGGCGACGTGCGTCTCGATGCGCCTCCCTTCGTCGGGCGGGAGCGCGCCGTCGAGCCAGGCGTGGATCGTTCCTTCGTCAATGTGTTCCATGCGATCCTCCGGCACGTCTCGCCTCATCGGCCTGCAGCTCTTCGTACGACTCCGCCAACCGGCGGCGCGCGCGCGCCAGCGTGGTCCCGATCGATCCCACCGAGAGCCCCAGCGCTTCGGCAATTTCGTTGTAGTCCAATCCTTCCTCGCGCATGAGGAGGGCGAGGCGGTCGCGCTCGGCGAGTGCATCGACTGCCTTGCGCGCCATCGCCCGATCCTGCGCCCGCTCGAGCGAGTCGCCCTCGGGCTCCACGACCCGCTCGCGCTCCTCGGCCGCCAGGAGTTGCAGGTGACGGCGGCGTCGCTCGTCCTTTCGCGCTTCGTCTCGCACGAGATTCGTTGCCACGGCGAAGAGCCACGAGCGTTCGCTGGTAAGCGCGTCCTGGCGGAGGGCGCGCAGGAACGTCTCCTGCGCGACCTCCTCGGCCCAGTCGCGATCCCCCAACCGCCGGGTGAGGTATCTCACCAGGGGGGGGTGGTACAGCTTGAACAACCGCTCGAGCTCGTCGTCGCGCATCGTGCTGCTACCAGTTTCTCGCGATGGCGTCGATCGCCGCCGCGTCGAGCGTGCTCACCGCGACCTTGCTGTCGGGAGACAGCGCGACCGCCACCGAGCGCCCCGCGACCACGACCTGCTCACCGAGGGCGAACGGATCCGCCAGTTCGGGGAAGCGCTTCAGGAGGGCGAAGTATGCGGGGGAGAATGGGGTCACGGTCACCGTGCGCATGGTCGAAGTGTAACGTGCATCCGTCCATACCCCGTTGACGAGGGTGAAGCGTCGGCTCCCGATCGAGCGCTCGGTCGCGCGCTTCTCCTTGGTGAGCGCGTCCATCTCGGCGACGGTTTTCATCTCACGCTGTGCGGCCGAGGCCTTGGCGGCCTCGAAGCGCGCCTCGTTGGCTGGCATGGGGGGAGTGGCGGGGACGGCGGTTGCGCTGATCAGGTCGCGAGCATCAGCGCGCGTGCGGCGGTCGGCGGTACCCGTCACCGTGACGTTCTGCAGCGCGGGAGCATTGGCGGCGCTCCCCAACGCGCGGTTCGCGACCTGCATTCCCGGCTCGACGACGAGATACGATGAGAACTCCGTCGGGATTCCGTAGCGTTCGCCTAACGACTTGATCTCCGCGTCCATCTCCGAGTTCCCGCCGTTCTTGCGCTTCTCGGCGGCGAGCCAGCCGACACGCTGCGCGGCCCAGAGGCGAGCGACGAAGGGATTCTCGCGCGAACGCGCCGGGAACTCAGCGGTGGTCGACCAGGTGACGGGGCCATCGACCGACTCGCCTTCGAGGCGCACGGTGGCGCGCCCGTCTCCATCGTAGCGAGCCAGGACGACGAGGTCCTGACCAGCGAAGACGTCGAGCGCACCGGCGGGGAGCACCTGCGAGAGGCGCACGCCGTCGACTCGCACACGAACATTGGTCAGGACGGGGGTCGAAAGGCGGCGAGCGAGCAACGAGACGGTGCGCTCGACCGACTCGCTATCGCGAACGAAGTGCGCCGTCCCGTGTCCCTCCACCGCCAGCTGCTCGATCAAGGTCGCGTTGACGTCGGCGCTGACGCCGACCGAGAAGAGGCGCGCCTCACCGCGGTCGCGCGCCGCGAGGGCGGCGATCGCGTCGGGATTGCGCTCGCCGACCGTCGGTTCGCCATCGGTCACGAAAACCACGAGCGGGAGTCGTCCATCGGATCGGTCGCGCGACAACGCCTCCTGCAATGCGCCCGAGATGTTCGTCGAACCCTCGGCGCGCAGGTCGGCGAGGTAGCGGCGCGCTGCCGCGAGGTTGTCACCGCTCGCCGTGGTCCAGCCGTCGCGGAAACCGCGCACGTCGGTGGAGAAGTCGATGATGCGGAAGCGATCGTCGGGGCGCAGCGTCTCGAGGAGGGCGCGACCGGCGGCCTTCGCCTGCTCGAGCTTGCGTCCCTGCATCGAGCCCGACACATCGACCACGAAGGTGAGGTCGCGCGGCACGCTGCGGCGCGTTGTCGCCGGTGGGGTGATCGTGATGAGTGCGAAGCCACGATCGCCGTCGGGGTTGTTGGCCAGGACGCTCAGCGACGCACTGTTGGTACGACGGAGCGGAAGGAGGATGGTGACATCGCGAGCACTGCCGCGGGCGTCGACCGAACGGAGCGAGCCTTCGTCTCGCGTGCGCAGCGTGTGCGTGGGCGAATACGGGTCGCCGTAGTCGCGGCTCGGGCGATAGATGAACTGTACGTGCGACCACTCGCCGTCTTCGTTCCCGCCAGATGCAACGGCAGGAATCACCCGCGGGCGCCCGTTCCCCTGCGCGCCTGAACCGTTGGGATCGGTCCCGCGGCGGTAGTCGATGCGCAGCGCATCGCCCTCGCGCTCGGCCACGCTCTGGTAGCGCACCACGACCTTCTTCTCTTCGCCAGGCGCAATCGGGAAGATGCGGGCGCGGAGCATCCCGCTCCCCATCCACTCGACGAGCGCCGGGTCACGCTGGCGCCGCACGATCTCTTCGTAGATCCCGCGCGCCTTGTCCGCCGTCATCGTCTCACCCGAGACCAACTCGCCGTTGATGGAGAGCTTGAGGTCCTCGAAGGCCGCGCCAGCGGGGAGCGGGAAGATGTAATCCGCCTCCGCAACACGCCCGCCGGTGTTCTTGAAGACCTCGGTCACCTCGTAGCGCAGCACGCGATCGGCGAGCGCGATCTTCACGTCGCTCGACTGCCTGACGAGTGTTGGCCCGCAGACGACGTTTACGGGGCGCGCGCAGTCCTGTTCGGGACCGCAGCGCGGCGGCGGTGGCGTGGGGCATGGACGCGTAATGATCCGCCCCTGCGCCGAGGCGAGGAGAGGGAGCATCGCAAGGGCGGCGAGCGCGGCGCCGAACGCCCATGCCAAACGGGGCGCAGCGGGGTCCGCCTCACGCACGCGAGTTCGGCTCGTGGGGGGAGCGCCGACGCGGGAAGGAGCGAGTTGGGGGGAGCGCAAGCTGTCGTGCATGGTGCCTTCCTGGAGAGGGTCTGCTCAGGAGACGTCACCAGGAGGCACGACTTGCACACATCGGGCGAAATCGGCGCACAAACCGGCGCGCGCACCGGATCGCGCGCCCCGGATCGCTACGCGACCCGCTTCGGCTCTACGTTCGGGAGGAAGGCGGTGAGGAGGCCGATGGCCGGGAGGAAGGAGCAGATTCGGTACACGAGGTCGATGCTCGTCGAATCGGCGAGTCGCCCGAGCAGCGCGGCGCCGAGCCCGGCGGCACCGAACGCGAGGCCGAAGAAGATCCCGGAAATCGCGCCAACCCGCCCCGGGACGAGCTCCTGCGCGAACACGACGATCGCCGAGAAGGCCGAGGCGAGCACCAACCCGATGACCACGGTCAGGATCTCGGTCCAGAAGAGGTTTACGTGCGGCAGCAGGAGCGTGAACGGGAGGACACCGAGGATCGAGACCCAGATCACATACTTCCGGCCGATGCGATCGCCGACCGGCCCGCCGATGAACGTCCCGACTGCCACGGCACCGAGGAGGAGAAACAGGTGCAGCTGGGCGCTCTCCACCGAGACGGCGAATCGGTGGATGAGGTAGAACGTGTAGAACGACGTGAGCGAGGCGAGATAGACGTTCTTGGAGAAGACGAGCGCGACGAGAATGACGAGCGCGCGCTTGACCTGCGCGCTCGGCACCGGCGAGGTCTCGTCGGCCACTCGGCGCGTCGCGCGCTCGGCCAGGTGTTCGCGATACCAATGACCCACGCGCACGAGGATGGCGATGGCGACGACGGCGACTGCGGCAAACCACGCGATGCTGCGCTGTCCGTACGGTGCGACGATGAAGGCCGCTAGGAGCGGCCCTGTCGATGAGCCGGCGTTACCTCCAACCTGGAAGAGCGACTGCGCAAAGCCGAAGCGCCCCCCGGATGCAAGGCGCGCGACGCGCGACGACTCCGGGTGGAAGATCGAGGAGCCGATTCCTACGAGCGCAACCGAGACGAGGACGATCGCGTAGGTGGGGGCGCGCGAGAGGAGGAGGAGGCCGATCAGCGTGAAGCCCATCCCCAGCGCCAGCGAGTAGGGCTTGGGGCGCCTGTCGGTGTAGATCCCAACGACCGGCTGCAGGAGCGAAGCAGTCGCGGTGTTCGCGAAGGTGATGAGCCCCACCTGCCCGAAGTCGAGCTGGTACGTCGACTTGAGCATCGGATAGACGGCCGGGAGGAGCGATTGCATCAGGTCATTGAGACCGTGGCAGATGCTGATCGCCCCGAGGATCCCGAGCGCGGTGCCGGTTGCCTTGGTACTACCGATCGGATCGAGCGCGCGGGTGGAAGTCACGACGAGCGAGGCCGGGAATGGAGGAAATCGTTCCCGGAAAGCTATCGCACCCGCCAATGGCCACCGAACGACCAGGCGTCAGTCGCTCCGGAGGACCTCGCCCGGGTGCGCGCGCGCCGCGCGCCGCGCGGGAATCACGCTGGCCAGAAGAGCGACCGCGGTCGTGATCCCGATGACCGTGACGAAAGTGAGCGGGTCGGTGGCCGTCACCCCCTGCAGCAGGCCGCTGAGGATGCGCGTCGCAGCGAATGCCGCGACGATACCGAGCACGATCCCGACCCCCACTTGCTGCACACCACTCCGCAGCGAGAGTTGCACGAGCTGCGCCGGGCGCGCGCCGAGGGCGGCGCGGATCCCGAATTCGTGCTCGCGCATCGCCACCACCTGCGACACTACGCCGTAGATCCCGATCGCCGCGAGCACCAGCGCGAGAATCCCAAAGCTCCCCAGCAGCTGCATGGCGAAGCGAGGGGCGGCGATCGAATTGGCGACGACGTCTTCGAGCGTGCGTACGTCGGAGACGGGGAGTCGTGGATCGGCCGTGGTGATCAGCGCGCGCACCGGAGCGATGAGCGCCGTGGGATCTCCGTCGGTACGAAGGACGAGGTTCATCGTGCGCATCGTGTTGCCCGGCGCGCGGGCGAACTGGGCGAGCGGGGCGTAGAACTGCGCCTTCACCTCGCGGGTGAGGCCGTTGTGATGCACGTCGTCGACGACGCCGACGATCGTGTACGAAAGCGAGTCGGGGCTCCCGCCGATGCGGACGCGTACGCCGAGTGGCGCACGCCCCGCCAGGTACAACTCGGTGAAGCGCTTGTTGACGATCATGGCCAGCGGCGCATCGGCACGGTCGCGCGCGTCGAAGGTGCGCCCGTCCACCAGCCGCAATCCGAGCGTTTCGAAGTATCCGGGGGTCACCACCTGCCAGTCGCCCGGTGTCCCCCGCCCGGCAGGGGGCGTGTAGCCTTCGACGCGAAGTCCCCAGTCTCCCATTTCGCTCGCCAGTGGGAGGAGGCGGACGGCGCCAACGGCGCGCACGTCGGGGAGCGCGGCGACATTGCGTTGCAACTCGTCCCAGAACGAGGCTACCTGAACGGGCTCGGGATACCAGGTCGACGGCGTCGACAGCTGCAACGCCAGCACACCCTTCGACGAGAAGCCCGGATCGATCGCGAACAGGTTGCGCACGCTCCGCACCATCAGCCCCGCACCGACGACGAGGAGCACGGCGAGCGCGACCTCGGCGCTCACGAGCCCCTGCCGCCACTTGAGCCGCCCGCCGCCCACCGTGGCCCCGCGCGATCCTTCGCGCAGCTCGTCGGCAGGTGCAACGCGGGTCGCCTGCAGAACGGGGAGCACGCCGGTCAGCACGGCAGCGAGCGTCGCTA
Organism: uncultured Gemmatimonadaceae bacterium; assembly: GCA_964637355.1. Lineage (GTDB taxonomy): Bacteria > Gemmatimonadota > Gemmatimonadetes > Gemmatimonadales > Gemmatimonadaceae > SCN-70-22. The sequence goes on along the minus strand of CAZWVG010000180.1, from coordinate 5,084 downwards.
CGAGGAGCGCGTAGGCGAAAAGCCACGGATCGATCGACAGGTCGGCGATGCGCGGGAGATTCGCGGGCGCCGTGCGTCGGACCAGGACGATCCCACCCCACGCCACCGCGGCCCCCCCCGCCGCCCCAAGCATGGCGAGCATCCCGCTCTCGGCGAAGAGGAGTCGCGTGAGACGAGCGCTCCCAGAGCCTAACGCGACGCGAATCGCCAGCTCGCGGCGACGACGTTCGCCGCGCACGAGGAGCAAGCCGGCCACGTTGGCGCAGGCGATCAGAAGGACGAGCGCCGTCGCACCGAAGAGCACCGTCACCGCGGTGCTGATTCCGCCGGTCACTTGCTCCTGCACCCCAACGGCGAACGCGCGGAAGTCGTTCTGGTAGACGTTGTCGGCGGTGAGCGCCGCGACCTTCTGCGCGAGCTGCGCATTCGCGCCCGCAATCGTCGCCCCCGGGGCAAGCCGCGCGAGGGCGTAGAAGCCGTGACTTCCACCGCCGTGCCGGAACTCGGGCCCCGGCACTGCCCCCTCGTTCTCGGCGTCGGTCGCCAACGGGAGATAGATCCCCGTCGTCGCGCCGCTGGTGAAGTCGAGCGGGAGCTTGAATCCCGACGGAAGGACGCCGACGACCGGAACGGCGTTGCCGTTCACCTGGATCGACCGCCCGATGAGCGACGGATCGGCACCGTAGCGCCGCTGCCAGATCTCGTAGCCGAGGATCACTGCCGCCGGGCCATTCGGGCGATCCTCCTCGGCGCTGAAGTTGCGCCCCATGATCGGCGAAACGCCGAGCACCGGGAGTACCTCGCGATCGATGCTCGCCGAGCGCACGCGCTCGGAACGATCGCCATCGGTGAGGTTGCCGGCACCATCGCTGTAGAGTCCAACGTTGGCGAACGATGGAATATCGGCCTTCCATCCTTCGTATTCGTCGTACGACAGCCACGTCTGGTCGAACCCTTTCCACGCACTCCACAGTACCGCGATGCCGTCTGTCTCCTTGTAGGGGAGCGGCGTGAGGAGGACCCCCTTCACCACTGCGAAGAGGGTGGTCGTGGCCCCGATGCCGAAGGCGAGGGTGAGGACGACGAGCGCGGTGAATGCGGTCTGTCGACGGAGGGCGCGCCAGGCGAGGCGCAGGTCGCGGGCCGCATCGGCGAGGAAGGGAGTCATGAGAGGTTGGACTCCCGCTCGCGACGCAGGGTTTGTGGGAGTGATGAACCGGCCAGGCGAGAATTCCCCGTCGGTTGCTCCGCGCGCTCCGCTCAGCGCGTTCCGCTCACCGCGCCAACGGATCCGGCCGCATCTGAAAGCGAATCACCTTGCTCGTATTCCCCTTCCCTCCCTCCATGTGGAACGGCGCGCGCGTGCTGATCGTCGTCCAGATTCCGCGCCCCTTCCACCCCGCGTTGGGGTCGTCGATACGCCCGTCCATCCACTTGGTGTAGTAGCCGAGCGGATACGGGACGCGGAGCACCACCCACGCGCCATCGTGCCAGACGAGGAGCCCTTCCGATGCGTTGCCGGTCTCGATCGGCACGTTCTCGCCGAGGCCGAGCGCTCCCCACCAGTCGACCCACGTGTAGTAACTCGCCTCGGCGCTCCCCGGCGTGTCGACGCCACCGATCTGCGGGAGCGGCTCGGTATGGAACGTCCACCCCTCGGGACAGTGCTGCCCGGTCGCCTTGGGGCCGTTGAGCGGTCCCTTGCACCTGGAGCGGTCGAACGAGCCGAGGTGACCGCTGGCCAGCGCGACCCAGGCGATACCGTTGCGATCGACGTCCATCCCGCGAGGCGAGAAGCCCTCGATCGGCTCGCCGTTGGCGTTGAGGGGGAGCTCGTAGAGTTCGGCGAGCGCCGTCTCCTCGGGGCGCGCCCCCGGCACGAGGCGAACGATCGCGCCGGGATAACCTAACGACGACGCCCACACGGAGCCGTCGGGCGCCGGCGCTACCGCGTAGAAGCCGGCATTCACCCGCTTGTCCTTCGTCGGATCGACGGGCTGGTCCGGCTCGACGTAGTCGTCGCGCTTCCCGTTGCCGTTCGTGTCGAGGATGAGCGGCGTCCACCCCTGCGACGCCTGCTCGTCGCCTGTCGCAAGGTACTGTTTGGTGTTGAGCCATCCCACGGCCGGGCCACCACCACTCGTCCAGAGCGTGTTGCTGCTGTCCATCGCGAACATCAGGTGGTGCGTGCCGAAGCAGGTATCGATGGTCTGGTACTCCTTCGTCCTTGGGTCGTACATCGCCAGCTGTCGCCCCGAACCGTTGAGCGGGAAGCGTGTGGCCGACGGATGCTCCGACCCTTCGCGACACCACGCAGGGTTCTCGCGGTCGCGCACGCGGGCGGTGAGCCAGAGGCGCCCGTCCTGGTCGAGCATGGGATTGTGCACGTTCGTCTTGCTGTGCCACGGCGCATCGGTGCCGAAGTACGGCGAGGGCGCTCCCATCTCGGGCCCCTGCGCGGGACCGATCGTCGTGTCGCGGGGCCCGATCGCGATGCGCGACGCGGTGTTGGTGCCCGGATCGAGGACGGGCGTGTAGTCGGCGCTCAGCTCGAGCGCGCCATACACCGGACCGTTGGCGTTCACCGAGGGGTTGCGCCGGTCTGTAGAGACGACGTCGTGCAGGTACGCCGTCGGATCGGCCCAGTCCCAGATCGTGATCACCACGTTGCGCTCGACTCCTTTAGGGCGCGGTGGCGCAGGGGGAACGGCTCCCGCCTTGATGCGATCGGTCCAGTCGGCGAACATCTTGAAGGCGCGCGGCGCCCCCATCTGTGAGACGGTCCCGATCATCTGGTTGCCGGCCTGACCGGAAAGCAACCTCCGCTGCCACGCCGCTTCGCCATTGGCGAATTCGCCGAGTGCGGGAGCGATCTGGCGCGTGCCGAGGGTGCCGAGTTGGTGGCAGGCGGTGCAGCCGCCCGATTTCACGCGTCGAATCCAGTCGGCCTGGGTGCGCACGTCGGGCGAGATGCCGTTTCCGGTCGCCCCCGTCCCGGGAAACTCCGACTTCGCGGGCATCTGCATGAGCGAGAGCCAGTAGCCGGCCGGGTAGTAGTAGGCGGCGGCGTGCGCGTCGGGCGCCGGCACCGAGGTCAGGTCGATGGTCGCGCCAGGCTTCGCCGCCTGCTTCGGCGAGTCTACCAGTCCGTAGCCGCGCACCCAGAGCTGATAGTTCGCGCTCGGGAGGTCGGGGATGACAAAGCGGCCGGAATCATCGGTGACGACAATGCGCGCGAATGGCGTCGGGAGATCCTTCGTCTCGGCGATGACCCAGACGCCGGCTTCGCTCCCGGACGCGCCGGTGACCCGCCCCGAGATCGCGGCGCCACCGGACGACTCCGACCCGGCGCAGGCAGCGAGCGTAACGAGGAGTGAGGCGCACGCCCGGCGGACCGGGCGGAGGATCGGCATACGGCGCGGCGTGGTGCGGGTCATGATGACTCCTGGGCGTCTCGTCCCTCTCGGCGTCCATCGGCGCTCGCCTAACGATCGAGGACCGGGCCGGCATCCCCCCGGACCGGCACGACGCGAGAGTATACCCCCGAGTACCGAAGGGCGCGAGCGGAAGGCGGTTGCGCTCGCCGCCATACACGCGGAGATTCGGCGACTCCTGCTGACGCACTACTGACGAGGTGAGGTCCTCGATGGCGGCGACGATCAACGGCATCTCCCCCCTCTTCATCGTGAGAGACGTCCCGACGACGCTGGCCTTCTATCGGGACCGGCTCGGCTTCGACGTCACGTTCGAAGGGCCGGAGCCCAGCGACGTCTTCTTCGGAATCGTCAACCGCGGCGGGGCACAGCTCCTGTTCAAGTCGGTTGGGGTCGAACCGGTACCGAACTGCACGCGCGACGTAGGACAGGGAATCGCGTGGTGGGATGCCTTCGTGAGCGTTCCCGACCCCGACGCATTGTCCGGGGAGTTTCTCGGGCGCGGAATCGAGATGATGCAACCGCTGCAGGACACTCAGGACGGATTGCGGGGATTCGCGCTCCGCGATGTCGATGGATATGTCCTCTTCTTTGGGAGGACGCTGTGAGAGTAGACGGACTCGCGCGGTTCGACAGACCTGAACCAAGTCATGCTCCCATGTCCCCAGCCAACTTCCCTCATCGCGCGCGGCGACTGCCCACGCTGGCCTTCATTCTCGCCGGATTTCAGCTCGCGTGCGGTCCTTCGACGCCGACGCCCGCGTCGCGCGATGCTGCGCCGATGGGGATCTCCGCGCGCGGCGCCGTCTCACCGCTGCACTTCGCGATCACCATCGATTCGGCACTTGGGAGCGCGCCGCTCGACGGACGCATGCTCCTGATGATCGCCGCCGACGAGACCGGGCGCCCGGAACACTTCACCAGCGACCCGATCGGCGTCGGCTTCAATGCGAAAATGCCGGAGCCGCGCTACCTGGTGAACGACTTCGACAACACCGCGCAGATCTTCGGGGTCGACGTCAACGCGCTCACCCCGGGTCACGCGACGGTGATCGACGGCTCGACGTTCGGCTATCCGCTCGCGTCGCTCGGAGAGCTCCCGCCGGGCGACTACTGGGTGCAGGGACTGCTGCACCTGTACGAGACGTTTACGCTCGGCAACGGCAAGGTGGTGAAGCTCCCCATGGATCGCGGGGAGGGACAGCAGTGGGCGAGCGCGCCGGGGAACCTGTTCAGCGAGCCGGTGAAGCTGCGCATCGATCCCGCGCGCGGCGACACCATCCGCATCGCGCTCACCAAGCGCAATCCACCGATCCAGCCGGCCGAGGACACCAAGTACGTCAAGCATCTCCGCATGAAGAGTGAGCTGCTTTCCAAATTTTGGGGACGCGACATGTACCTCGGTGCGATCGTGGTGCTCCCCGAAGGGTTCGACGAGCACCCCGACGCGCACTATCCACTGGCCGTCTACCATGGACACTTCCAACTCTCAGTCAACGGCTGGCAGGAGAAGGCGCCCGATCCCAAGCTCCCCCCGTACGATCGCGATTCGGTCGCGAAGTACTGCCCCAACGGTCACGAGGGGAACTGGTGCACGAAGGTCGGCTACGACCGCGTCGTCGCCGAATACGAGCACCGCTTCTACAAGGA
>CAZWVG010000179.1:0-11634 GCA_964637355.1 uncultured Gemmatimonadaceae bacterium | reverse complement strand
GTTGAAGCCAAGGAAATACGTCCCCTGCGTCTGCCAACGCCAGAACGGGCGGATCCCGAACATCACGACGTGCCCCTTCCCGACCGATGCGTCAACGACCTGCGCACGCCCGGAGAGGAGCTGCCCATTCTGCAGCGTCCCGGAGAGGAGCATGTCATTCGCGTTCGTCGGGAAGCTCATGATCACGCGCGGTCGCCCCTCGTCGATGTTCACGCCGAACTGCGCCGCCATCGAACGCAGCGCGGCCGCGTCGTCGTTCGCCGGGCGCCCTGCGGCCCCGCCCGTGCGCGAGGAGTCGCGCTCGTAGGGCGACAGGCGCAACGGCGTCGCCATCGGGGTGATGTTCTGGCTCGGGCCACCGCCACCGCCGAGGAAGGCGGCAAACTGCGGCGGCACTCCACCGCCGCCGGCGTTGATCACCGGCCCCTGGTTGAAGTACACCGGGAGCTGCGTCCCTTCGTACCCGTACATGATCGGGCTCTTCTTGTCGGTAATGAGCCCGCGCATGATCGACCCACGGGCGAAGAGTGTGTTCGGCTCCTCGATGGTGATCCCGGTCGTGAGGCCGAAGTCGGGGAAGATCGTCGACGTCGAGCCCTCGACGAGGAGCGTCCCTCCCTCGCGCACGAACTTCGCCAGCTCCGTGAGTCCCTCGAGCCCCATCCCGCCGCGAATGTCGTCGGACTGGTCGTTGGCGCCGAGGTTCGGCGTCGCGGCAGTCTTCTTGTAGGGGAGCGGCGTGTCGTTGCTCTTGGCGATCCCGTTCACCTGGGAGATCGATGAGCCGCCGATGCTCGGGAAGACGATGACGTCGTACTTCGCGCGCAGGTTGCCATCGCGCAGCTTCTGATCGGCAAAGTACGTGTAGGGCACGCCGTACGTGTCGAGGGCGGCGCGCACCCACCCTTCGTCCTGCGTCCGTTGCCAGGAGTGCACGTAGCCGATGCGCGGCACGTCGAGGTCGTGCGTGGGAACGTCGGGCGCCTTCGCGACCGCCCACGCTGTCAGCCCGAGTTCCTTGAGCGAGGCATCGAGTTTCGCCCGGTCACCGCTCGGGATGATGATCGAGCCGGCGCGCAGCGACTTCCCGTTGAGCGTGAAGTCCTCCTCCGCCGCGAGCATCTTCACGGTCGCGTTGGAGAATCGGAACTTCATCAGGTTGTTGTCAGTGTTGTGCTCCACGACGACCACCGGGCCGGAGCCATCGATCCCGCCGGGCGCGCGCACGTCGCGCGTCACCGGGGTCATGGCCTGCGCCAGGATCGACGAGTCGGTCACCGGCGTCACGTCGAAGTTGCGCGTGAGCTGGTACGTCCACCCCGTGTCGTCGTACGGCCGCGGATTCCCCGGCGCGAAGTTCTGCAGCGAGAAGTACATCTCCGGGATGATGCGGTACGGCTGGTCGGCACGAATGATGTAGTCACCCGCCTTCACGTCGACCGATCCCGCCTTGAACGCGCTGTTCGCCGTGTGGAACTCGAGCCCCTGCACGCGGAGTGCGTTGACCACGTCGGCCGCCTCGCCCTTGCGGCGCTGCCCCGCGGGAATCACCCAGGCGTACGGGCCTCCCTTCTTCCCCTTCTCCACCTGGCGCTTGTTCTTGAGCCAGTAGTTCTCGAGGTACGTCTCCTTGTTCTTCGCCACGTGGTTGAGCGCGATCAGGAGGGCCGACTCCTGGATGTTCACGTTGTTGCGCGGCCCCCACTTGATGCTCGGCAACGGCGGGTTAGGGCGGAACCACTCGCGGCTCGTGACCGTCGAACCCAGCCGCACCGTCGACGTGTCCGGGCCGTAGCTCTGCACTTCGTAGAAGCGCCCCGTCGCGTTGTGCGCGTGGGCAGCAAAGAACATGTAGTTCGGGACCCACCCGTCGTAGAACCCGTAGGTCCAGACGCCCGGCACGCCACGCTTGGTCATTTCCATGACCTCGGTCTTGGCCAGGAGCCACCATTCGTCGATCGTGATCGGGTCGATCGCCTCGTTGTACGGCCCCGTGCCGGTCGACGTGTACAGGTAGTTCTGCGCCTCGTGCAGGTCGTGCATGATCGGCGGGTGCCACTCCAGGAAGAACTGGTTCACATGCTGCGACAGCTTGAGGAACTGGCCGATGTTGTCGCGGTTGTTGTCGTGCGCGACGTACTTCCCCCAGTACATCAGCGGGAGCCGAGTGTCGCCCTTCGCCAGCTTCTTGTTGAAGTAGTACGTGTCCACCTGCTTCTCGCGCCCGTCCACCTCGATGACCGGCGTGATGAACGTGATCACGTTGTTGCGGATCGTCTGGACGTACGGCGTCTCCTCGACGATCAGGCGGTACGCAAGCTCCTGCAGCGTCTCCGGCCCCCCGGTTTCCGGCGAGTGCATCCCGCTCGTGAGCCAGTAGATGGGCTTTGCCTTCGCGACGATCGCCTTGGCCTGATCGTCCGACGTCTTCCGCGGGTCCGTCAGCTGCGCGAGCATCCCCTTGTAGCTGTCGAGGTTCCCGATGGTCGCCTCGTCGGCGATGGCGAGCACGAACATGTCGCGCCCCTCCTCCGACTTGCCGATCGTCCAGAACTTCGCCCGCGGCGACGCGGCGGCCAGCGCCTGGAAGTAGCGCTCGATGTCGTGTGCGTAGGTGAGCTCTCCCGGCTGCCCCACGATGCGCCCGTGAAACTTGAGCGGCGTCGGTACGGTCGCTGAGGCGGGGAGATGGTCGACGAGCTCCGTCGTGATACGCGGGTCGCGCAGGTTTTCCTTGATCAGGCGCGTATACGCCGTGTCCTGCTGTTGCACCTGCTGCGCGCCGACGGACGCCGCCGAAGCGGCGAGGGCGAGGAAGGCCGCGACGCGTCGCGTCGAGCCCGGGGAAAGACACTTCATGGCCGGATCTGGTAGGGGGCGATGGGGGGGGAGGGTCGCGCATTCTGCGCTCCACACTTCTTACGCACCACCCCCTGTGCCGCTGACACTCCCGTCCCCCGTCTCCCGTCTCCCGTCCGCTTGCGTTACTCCGGCCGGGACGCCGTCTCGACTGCCGCTGATCCGCAGCGCCGTCGCGCGTATCCCGCGCGCGCCATCGCCAGGTCGGCCGGCGTCAACGACAACGCCGACGAGCGCGGCGACATCAGCGCGTGCGGGTCGTCGAGGTGTGCGAGCCCCAGCGCGTGCCCCAGCTCATGCAGGAGCGTCGCCTCCTGATCCACCGTCGAGTATCGCTCCCCCTTCGGAGTCTCCTCAGCGATGAGCACCTGGGCACTGACGATCTCGCCGTGCGCATCGTGTTGGAGATTCGTCATGCCGGCGCGGAAGGCGTTGGCGGGATCGTCGGCGTCGATCGGAAGTCGGCGCAGGACGATCACCTCGACTTCGGGACGGATGAGGCGCCCGCTTCTCATGCCGCGCGCCAATCGGACGGGGAGGCCGGCCTTATTCCAGGACGCAAGCGCAGCGTCGAGCCGGGCGGTGCCGTCGTAACGCCACCCGTCGCTCGCGCCGTCGAACACGGCGAGGCTCACACGCACGAGTCGGCGTTCTTCTCCAATCGGCCGCCAGACAGCGGGCACCGCCGCGACGCTTCCACACGAGATAGGCGTGATCGACGCCGTTACATCCCTTCCCTGCTGGCTCGCACACGCCTGCAGCGCGCCCGCCGCGAGGGCGGTCACGGCTACTCGGAAACGGAGTGCGGATGGCGACGTGCGCATGGTCCTCCCGGTCGAGGAGCGTCGATCTACGATAGATCGACCATGCCACTTTTGTGAAGGTCACGTAACGATCACATCACGCGATCGTTACAATGCCTCCTCTCCTCTTGCGCCCAGCGTCGGCGCCCGCCGTTGCCCGCGCCAGCGCATCGCGCGCGCGACTTCGCATGAAGAAGAACGGGGGCACCACCGTATCGGCGATGCCCCCGTTCGCAATGTCGACTCCCGTTCAGCTCCTCGGGAAGGATGGGCCTGAGAGGAGTTGAACCTCTGACCTCACGCTTATCAGGCGTGCGCTCTAACCAACTGAGCTACAGGCCCTTACCAAGAGCACGGCAAACTAGCGAGTCCTCCCGCGCTGGGTCAACCGATTGGTTGGCGCAAAGCGTGACGGAGGGCACCGAAATCACCCGACCCCCGCTGAATTCTGCGAAGGTTGACGCCGAACCTTTGCGACAGGGGCCAATAGTGTACATCATCAGTGCTGGTTTTTCCGACGGCACAAGCTTCGCAGACACGACGGCTGGGGAGCTCGCGCCTTCCCAACCCTCTTCCAACTCGTTGCCCTTCTCTGCTCCGGAGTCCGTGGTCGTTCTCGTCCTCACTCCGCTCGTGATCCTGATGCTCGCGGTCGTCTTCGGCGTGATCCTGCCACGCCGGAAGCGCCGCGCCATGCGGCATGGCCCGATCCCCATCGCCCCGTTTGGGAGAGGAGATGTGCAGGCCATTCCGCCGCGCCCCACGCGACTTGCGGCGACGCCGGCGCCAGCGGCAACCGAAAGCTCCGCGCCGAGCGAGTCGCCCGATCCGCCCGTCATCCCGATCGAGATGCGCGCGGTCGAACTGGATCAGGACGCGCGCGAGGAGCGCGGACGCGTGCTGCGCATGCACGTGGCGGGTGATCGCCCTGCTGCGCCCTTCCGCGACGCGCACAGCGCGGTGACGCTTCGCCTCGAGCGTCCGCAGGACGGAACGCTGCAGTTCCTCCCCGGCCGGCTCGAGGTCGTCGAGGGTGGAGAGGACGGACAGGAGATCAAGTTCGTGCGCACGCCAGGCCCGGACGGAACGACGATCACCTTCGGACGCGCCGAGGGCGCGCAATACCGCCACGTCCAACTGCACGTCCCCACCGTGTCGCGCATGCACGCGAAGCTCTTCCTCGACGGGAAGAGTTGGTCAATGGTCAACCTCTCGGCAACAAATCCGGTCGTCGTCAACGGGCTGCCGCTCGCCGGCGAAGGATCGTCGGTCGTCCTCCGCGAGGGTGACCGCATCGAGATGGGCGAAGTGGTCTTTCGATTCCGCGCGAAGTAGCACGAACGCGTTCGGCAACACGTCGTGATCCATCGCACGTAGCGGCAAATTCTTCGTGCGCGCGGTTACGTGTACGCTGCGCGAGCGCACGCGACCGTAGCATCCACGCCACTGTCTGGCGCGTGTAACGCCCCGACCCCTAAGTTGTGGTTTGAGTTCCAACCGTCGACGGCGAAACGTCGGACGTGGGCGCGTGTACCTCTCGCGTTGGGTGCGAGCTCACCCATGCGAACTCGTCCATATGCGTCGACGCCCGTTGACGCGCGCGACGACCGAATGTGACCCGGAGCCCCAAACCGGATGATGCGCGTCAGCGCCCTGAGCCTGGTGGTGATTTTCGCGTCGCTGGCTGTGGCCAGCGCGGCAATCCTGTTGTGGGTGTGGATCGCGCGCCGGAAGCGCGATGCCGCGCTGCGCGCGCACGGGAAGCCGGCGTTGATCATGCCGATCGTCAGCGCCGTCGACGTTCCCCGGGCGCCGATCGTGCGCGATATCCAGCCCGTGAGGCGCTCTCCCATCACCGCGCTCGCCGTCGCCGAACGCCTCTCGCCTGAGGAGTATCAGGTCTCGTCGGGTTCTGCTGAGCAGGCGCTGGTCACCATGACGACCGGCGAAACGGTGATGAGCGATGAAATCGCCGAGCAGATTCAGGGACACGCGCTGCGCTTCCATCGCCCCGCCGATCGCGCGCGCCCCTACCTCCCCGGACACCTCCTCGTCATCGAAGGAAATGACGCCGGCGTCGAAGTGCACTTCGTTCGTCTCGCGCAGCAGGACGACCCGGTCATCACGTTCGGTCGGAGCGAGGGGCCCCCGTTCCGCCACGTGCAACTCCTCGAACCGACCGTGAGCCGCGCGCATGCGCGCATGGCCTTCGACGGCGACGGCTGGTCGCTCACGAATCTCTCGCGCACCAATCCTGTCCTGGTCAATCGCATCGCGCTCAGCGACGAACAACCCGTTCCGCTGCAGGACGGCGATCGCATCGAGATGGGCGCGCTGGTCTTCCGCTACCTATGGCGATGACCGAGGGCGCAGTGCAGGACGGGGGCGGCACCGGGAGCGGAGGTTGGCCGCACGAGCTGGACACCGAGTACGAGTGCCTGGGGGAACTCGGACGCGGCGGAATGGCGGTGGTCTATCGCGCCCGCGAGCGATCGCTCGGGCGCGACGTGGCGATCAAGGTCGTGCGTCCGCGCTTCCACGCCGACAACGAATCGGTGGCGCGCCTCGCCCGCGAGGCGCGCACGGTCGCGCAACTCGAGCACCCGAACATCGTCTCGCTGCACGCGGTCAAGCAGCTCACCAGCGGGCTCGCGCTGGTGATGCAGCTCATCCCGGGGATGACGCTCAAGGGTGCGCTCTCACGTGGTGCGCTCTCCCCGGTCGAGGCCGAGCAGGTGCTGCGCGACATCGCGCGCGCGCTCGCGTACGCGCACCGCTGCGGCGTCGTGCACCGCGACGTGAAGCCGGAAAACATCTTCCTCGACGAGATCACCGGGCGCGCCCTGCTCTCCGACTTTGGGGTGGCGCGCTCCATCGAGGAGAACACGGAACTCACCGCGACCGGGACGGCGATCGGCACGCCGACCTACATGTCGCCCGAGCAGATCGACGGCGGACACCTCGATGGCCGGAGCGACCTGTATGCGTTAGGCATGGTGGGATGGGAGATGCTCTCCGGGCAGCGCCCATGGGCCGGCGAGAGCCTCTACAGCGTGATCTACCGGCAGAAGCACGATCCGCTTCCGCCGCTCGACCAGCTGCGCGCGGATGTCCCGCCCAAGCTGCAGTTCCTGATCGAGGGATTGATGCACAAGAACCCGGAGCGTCGCTGGATCAGCGCCGCCCGGTTCCTCACGCTCCTCTCGAGTGAGACGCCGATCCCCGGCTTCAAGGAATGGCAGTCGCAGGTCAAGAAGCGCCGGAAGAGCGGCGGCTTCCGCGGCATTACGCCGCCGCGCGGTCCCGCCATGGTGGGACCCAACACAACGCCAGCTTCCTCGACGCTCCGCTTCCGACGCGGCGAGACACCGGACGGCGTCGACGTCACCGGTTCTCCCGACGAACGGCAGGCGATCGCCATCGCCGACACGGAGTCGACGCAGCGCCTCGCGTCGAGTCCCGCATGGGGAGTCCCCGCGCAAGCGCCGGCCGCAGACGTTCCGGTCGCTCCTCGCTCTCGCGTGGGGTGGTACGCCTTCACGACCGTCCTCCTCCTCGCCGCGGCGGCCGGCGCGTATGTCTATCGCCAGCGCCTGGTGCCTCCCACGGTCGCCGCGCGGGACACGACGACCTTCGCCGACGCCGCGACGGTCTCCGTCCCGGTCGTCGCCCCGACCGACAGCGCCTCGCTGATCGAAACGACACCCTACGACTCGCTGGCCGCCGCCGCATCGGGAGGGAACGTCCTCTTCGATTCGCTCTCGCTCGGCGTACGACCGGGAAACAATGTCGACTCGTTGCGCGCCCTCGCGGCCGCGGAGTTGACGGGGAAAAGCACCGGCACGCCGTTCCGCCCCCCGACGCGCCCATTCGGCGCCGATGCCAGCACCGATAGCTCCGCAGCCATCGCCGCCTCGCGCGCCGCCGCGGGCCGCGCCGCACGAGCTGCCCCGGACTCCGTCGAACGTGCGCCGGTGGTCACCGTGTCGTTTTCGGCCGATCGCGGCAACATTGCAGCTGGCGGCCGTCACTCGTGCATGATCGACGTCGCGGGGCGTGCACTCTGCTGGGGAAACAACGAGCGCGGGCAGCTGGGCGATGGAACGTTCGACGCCCATACCGATCCCGTCCCCGTGGCTGGCGACTTCGTGATGGCCTCGCTTTCGGCGGGCGCATGGCACACCTGCGGCGTATCGCGCGACGGAGAACTGCTCTGCTGGGGGAGCAACGAGGCGGGACAGCTCGGCGACGGAACAACGACGCCGCGTTCGGCTCCCGTGCGCGTGAGCGGCGGTGCGAGCTATCGCTATGTGCGCGCGGGCGCGTCGCACTCGTGCGGGCTCACGCGGAGCGGGAGCGTCTTGTGCTGGGGGAGTAACGCGGTGGGGCAGCTCGGCGACGGGACGCGGGCAACGCGTACCACCCCGTCGGCCGTGTCGCTCGGGTTGAGTGCCGGCGCCCTGACCGTCGGACGGTCGCACAGCTGTGCGCTCACCATCGACGGAGTCGCCTGGTGCTGGGGTCAGAACGACGCCGGCCAGCTCGGCGACGGTACGACGACCGCGCGATCAACGCCCGCTCAGGTCTCTACCGATCAGCGCTTCATCTCGATCGCCGCCGGAAACCAGCACACCTGCGCCGTCGCGACCACCGGCACCGTGTATTGCTGGGGGAGCAACAACTACGGTCAGCTCGGAACGGGCTCCACGACGAACGCGTCGACTCCGCAGCCCATCGACCTGGCGCAATCGTTTGCGACGGTTACCGCCGGGCAGCTGCACAGCTGCGCCCGAACCCGCGACGGGCGCGCCTTCTGCTGGGGGCGCAACTCGTACGGACAGCTCGGCGACGGGAGCACCGCCGATCGCGTACGCCCGGTGGCGGTTCGCGGCGGATCCTCCTACGCCGCACTCAATGCCAGCGGCGCGCACACCTGCGGCGTGACCTCCGGAGGTGAAGGGTTCTGCTGGGGATACAACATCGACGGGCAACTCGGCGGGGGTGACCGCGAGAACGCCAGCGCCCCGGCGCGCGTTCTCGGACCGAGTCGTTAGGTTCTCCCAGCATGTCCGTTCCGCCTGACTCCCGCTCCTCGGATCCGCGCAGCCGACTGTCCCCGGGCGCGCGGGTGCACCCGTTCACGTTCGCGCTGCGGGGCGTCGGCGGCGTGATGCGCGCATGGGCACGGCGGCGGCGTCCGGGAAGCGTGGGACGACTGGCGCTCCTGTCGGCCACGTACGCGCTCCTTCTCGTCTCGTGCGATTCGCCCTTCGCGCCGAACGATGTGGCGGTCGCCCAGATCGAAACCACGCCGATCTCGGCGACGATCACGGTCGGCGAGACGCGCGCCGTGACGGTGCGGGTCCTCGACGCCGATGGCGCGACGCTCGCCAACCGCCGTCTCTACTGGTCCTCGCAGAATCCCGCCATCGCGTCGGTGTCCCAGGACGGGATCATCACCGGCGTTGCAGCCGGCGGGACGCAGATCGCCGTGAGCGCGGGCGGGAAGTCTGCGGTGGTCCCGGTCACCGTCAATGCGCGCCCCGTCTCGCTGGTGCGCGTGACACCGTCGACCATGTCGATCATCGCCGGGGCCACCACGCAGCTCACCGCCGAGGCGCTCGACGCGGGGAGCGAGGTGGTGGAGGGGCGCCCGGTCATCTGGGCGACGACCAATGCGTCGATCGCCACCGTCACGTCGACCGGCCTGGTGACCGGCGTGACCGCCGGGACGACGAACATCACCGCGACGATCGACGGCGTGGTCGGCAGCAGCGTGCTCACGGTGCAACCGGTCCCCGTCGCCTCGGTCACGCTCACGCCGAGCACCGACGCGCTCATCGTGGGGCAGCAGTTGCAGCTCACGGCGACTCCGCGCGATGCCGCCGGGCTCCCGCTGAGCGGGCGCGCGGTGACCTGGTCGTCCAACGCGCCTGCCAATGCGTCCGTCTCATCGACCGGCGTGGTCACCGCGCTGGCGCAGGGGGCCGCGACGATCACCGCCACCAGCGAGGGAAAGAGCGCCACGTCGCGCATCACCGTCTCGCTCGTCCCGATCGATACCGTCACCGTCACCCCGCGCACCGCCAATCTCCCCGCGGGACAGACGCTGCAGCTCGTCGCACGTCTCACCGACTCCGCGGGGACGAACCTCACCGGGCGTTCCGTGACCTGGGAAACGGACCAGCCCACGATCGCCACGGTGAGCAGCACCGGCGTCGTGAGTGCGCTCACGGCCGGGCGCGCAAACATCACGGCGATCGCCGAGGGAAAGAGCGGTATCTCGACCATCACCGTCACCCCCGTGCCGGTGGCGAGCGTGATGATCCAGCCCGGCGCGGCGACGATTCTCATCGGCAAGACGCAGCAGTTCACCGCGACGACGCTCGACGCCTCCAACAACGTGCTGCCGGGGCGCAGCATCACCTGGATCTCGGGTGCGCCGTCGGTGGCGACGGTCACGCAATCGGGGCTCGTCACCGCGGTCGGCGCCGGCTCCGCGCTCATCTTCGCCGCCTCGGAAGGGATCTCGACGAGCGTGAACGTCACCGTCTCGACGGTCGGCGTGGCTCAGGTGCGCATGACGCCCCAGAGCGGCACCGTGCAGCAGGGAAAGACGTTGCAACTGGCGGCCCAACCGGTCGACGTGAACGGGACGCCGATCACTGGCCGCACCGTGACGTGGAACTCCACAGCGCCTACAGTGGCGAGCGTGTCCTCGACGGGACTCGTGACCGGGATTGCGCAGGGGACGGCCGACATCACCGCCACGGTCGATGGCGTGATCGGTACGAGTGCGATCACCGTGACGGCCATTCCGGTGGCGTCGGTGCAGATCGTCCCGTCGTCGCCAACACTCACGGTCGGGCAGACGCTCACCGTCTCTGCGCTCCTGTTCGACGCGCAGGGGGCGCCGCTTTCGACGGCGGGACGCACGATCGGATGGGCCGTGGCGCAGCAAGCCATCGCCACGGTGAGCCAGACCGGGGTCGTGACAGCGTTGTCGGCCGGAACCACTGTGCTCCAGGCGACGGTCGAGGGGGCGATCGCCCAGACCGTGATCACGGTGACCGGCGTCCCCGTCGCGACCGTGACGCTCGCCCCCACCACGGCAACGCTCAACATCGGGCAGACGCGCTCGTTCACCGCGACGGCGAAGGATGCGCAGGGGAACGTGCTCACCGGACGACCCGTGACGTGGTCGTCGAATAACCCGGCGGTCGCCACCGTCACCTCGAACAACACCACGGCGACGACGACCGTTACGGCCGTTGCCGTTGGATCGGCGACGATCACCGCGAACATCGGCGGAATCTTCGGCATCGCCTCGGTGACGGTGAGCAACGTACCGATCGCGTCGCTCTCCGTCGCGCCGCCGTCGTCCACCCTGCCCCAGGGCTCCACGCAACAGCTCACCGTGACTGCGCGCGATGCCAGCGGCAACGTGCTCACCGGGCGAAGCTTCAGCTACACCTCGAGCGCTCCAACGATCGCCAGCGTGAGCGCGACCGGGCTCGTGACAGCAGTCGCACCGGGCGCCGCGACGGTGACCATCACGCCGTTCGGTCTGACCACGCCGTCGACCACGGCGTCGATCACCGTGACGCTGGTTCCCGTCGCGAGCCTCGTCCTCAATCCATCGACCACGCAGTCGATCACGGTCGGCTCGCAGCAGCAGGTGTTCTTTCCGTCGCTGTTCGACGCAGCGAACAATCCGCTCAGCTTGAGCGGGCGCACGATCACCTGGTCCTCGCTCGATCCGGGAACGGCGACAGTGAATGCTTCGACCGGTGTCGTCTCCGGTGTGGCGACCAATGCATCCCCGGCACGCATCGTCGCGAGCACTCCCGGAGCGAGCGGTCCCGTCGCCGATACGGGGCTCGTCACGGTGACCACCGTGCCGGTGGCGAGCGTGACGATCACCGAGGGGGCCACGGCGACGGTGCACCTCGGCGGCGTCTACGCCCGCACG
>CAZWVG010000178.1:0-11658 GCA_964637355.1 uncultured Gemmatimonadaceae bacterium | reverse complement strand
CTGCGAGACGTCGATGTCCACCTTGCCGAATGCCTGCACCGCGTCGGTGTGGAATCGCGCTCCCTTGGCCTGCGCCGCACGCGCGAGCGCGGCGACATCCTGGATCACGCCGATCTCGTTGTTCACCCACATGATCGAGCAGAGCGCCACGTCCTCGTCGATGCGCGCATCGACGCTTTCCGGACGCACGACGCCGTGTGCGTCGACGTCGAGGAACCGCTCTTCGCCCCCCTCGTGCGCGACCTCGTGCACCGCCGCGAGAACTGCCTTGTGCTCGATGGTCGAGGTGACCACGGCGCGCCGCGTGGCGCGCATCGCCCGCCACGTCCCGAGCACGGCGAGGTTATCCCCCTCGGTGCCGCCGGAGGTGAAGCAGATCTCGTCGGGCTGTGCGCCGAGACACGCGGCCACGCGCTCCCGCGCCTCGTCGAGCGAGGCGCGCGCGTCGCGCCCCCACTTGTGCGCGCTCGACGGGTTGCCGAACCGCGCGCCGAAGAAGGGAAGCATCGCCTCCAGCACTTCCGGGCGAACCGGCGTCGTGGCGGCGTGATCGAGATAGACGGGAATGCGCATGGTCCGAAAAGATAGGGTTTGCCCGCCTGTCAGAGTACCCCAGGCAGAGGCCGGTGCGCTTGAATCGCGGGGCTGAAGAGGAGTGGTGAGGCGTGGGGCCCCCGAGGTACGCGGCAGCTCAGCGCGGGTTCAGCGCGGGTTCAGCGCGGGTTCAGCGCAGGTTCAGCGCAGGTTCAGCGCAGGTACAGCGCAGGTACAGCGCAGGTTGTGCGCACGTTCTGCGGTGGTTCGGCGAATGAGCTGTGGTTCTTCCGGGGAGGATCAGCGCAGGTGTCGCCGAGGTTCCGCGCCGGCCCGACGCACCTTCGCCACAGGAGGGGGGGGCCTGATCAGTCGAGTGCGAGGCGACCGCGCTTGAAGCGGCGGATGGCCGCGAAGTTGAGGAGCACCGCGATCGCGGCGACGACGGCGGACACCCGGAGCGAGAGCACCTCGATCCCCAGCGTCGAGGCGCTGGCGATGAGCTGTTCCTGGAGCTCCGGCGCGACGAACTGCACGAACAATACGGGCGTCATCATCAGGAGGAGGATGATCACCCCAAACGTCTGCTGCGCCTGACGCACCGTCGCCGCGCGGAGCGACACGAACACTCCCATCCCGGCGATGAAGAACGATCCGGCGCCGATCAGCGCGAAGAGCGCGGCGAGGCGAAAGAGCGGGATCGTAAGCAGCGTCCCGCTCGCGTACTTGAGGTTCACCACGCTCCAGCCGATGAGGAGGTTGGTCGACGCGAAGGCCGCGCCGTACATCACCGCGGCCAGGATCTTTCCGAGGATGATCGCGGTGTCGCTCAAGCGCGTGGCGAGGAGCGTCTCCAGCGTGTGCCGTTCGCGCTCGCCGGCGATCGCGTCGGCGATGAGCGTCGACGTCATGCTGGTGGTGAGGAGCGGCCAGTAGAAGAACATGAGCGGCGAGGTGAGCCACCCTGTTCCCATCTGGAGCGGGGAGAGCACGCCTAGGAAGCCGATGATGAGCAGGATCGACCACCCGCCGCGCTTGAAGCGAATGAGCTGGTCGAAGATCTCCAACCACTCCTTGCGGGCGACGATCCACGTGTCGCCGATCATTGCAGCGCCGCTCCCCGGCCCACCTGCACAGCACCGTTTGGCGATTCCTCGGCAACGAGTTCGAGAAAGACGTCCTCGAACGTGGCGCGATCGCGGCGCACCTCCTCGATCGCCACGCCGTCGCCAACCAGCCAGGCGATGATGGGCGCGACGTCGCCGTTCGCGGCGAGTCGCACGACCAGCGTTTGACTGTCGAGCGCGACGTCGTCGATGCCGGGTTGTCCGCGCAGTTGCGCGACCTGCGCGTCGGAAAGGTTGCGGCCGGTGATTCGCACCACCGGGGCACCGCGCGCGCTCCGCAGGTCCGACGGAGTGCCGAAGTCGAGGAGTCGCCCGCGGCGGATCACGCCGACAAGACCGCAGAGGCGCTCTGCTTCGGAGAGGTTGTGCGTGGTGAGAAAGATCGTCACCCCCTCGGCCCCCGCGAGTCGCGCGAGGTCGTCGCGGAGCGAGGCGCTGGCGACCGGGTCGAGCCCGGCGGTCGGTTCGTCGAGGAAGACGAGCGGCGGGCGGTGCAGCACCGCGCGCGCCACGGCGAGCTTTTGCTTCATCCCTCGGCTCCACGTGCCGACCGTCTCGTCGCGGCGGTCCCAAAGCCCGAACTGGGTGAGGAGTTCGCGCACGCGGGCCTGGCGCGCCGCGCGCGGCATGCGCCACGCGCGCGCGAAGAAGTCGAGGTTCTGCTGCGCCGAAAGGCGCTCGTAGACGCCGTTGTGCTCGAGGAGCGCCCCGGCCTGCAGCCTCACCGCATCGCCCTGCGTGCGTGGATCGAGCCCGAAGACCGACGTCTCTCCTTCGGTAGGGTCCACCAGTCCGAGGAGGACCCGAATGACGGTCGTCTTCCCCGCGCCGTTCGGGCCGAGGAAGCCGAAGACGATGCCCGCCGGGACCTCGAACGTGAGATGGTCGAGTGCGCGTACCTTGGGAAAGTCGCGCACGAGTCCGTGCACGCGGATCGCCGGAGCGCCGCTCATTCCGATGTGGCGGGGGGAGCGTCGGGGCCGGCAGCGGGCGCGCGCCGCCGGCGCAACGCGGCGCGCACCGGTGCGGCGTCGAGCCCCTCGAGGCGCAACGGGAGGGCGATGAGGTCGTATTCGCCAGGTGCAACGGCCGACAGCTCGAGGTTCTCGAGGACGTATGCGCCGCCGGCAAAGACGCGGTGATGCACGTCGAGCGACTTGCTGTCACGCTGGTCGACCGATGGCGCATCGACGCCGAGGAGGAGGAGGCCGCGTCGCAGTAGCGTGTCCACGCACGCCGTCGAGAGCACCGGCCAGTCGCGCGGAAAGACGCGATTGGCAATCGAGCACCCGGTCTGCAGGAGGAGGCGAGGAATGTCACCCGTGTCGGGGAGCCCCAACTGCTTGAACGTGATCGTCCCGTGCAGCCCGGTGACATCGACCACGCGACACGGCCCCGCAAAGGCGTGCAGCGGGAGCGCGTCGGCCGCCGGCCACTCGTCGCGCACGTGAAGCGGCGCGTCGGCATGCGTCCCGACGTGTGGGCTCATGGTGATCGACGAGAGGTTCACGCTTCCGCCGCGCGTCAGCGCGCTCGTCCAGCGGCAGTCGAACGGTGTGTCACCGGGCCATTCGGGCGTCCCCGGTCCGAGAAGCATCGAGATATCGAGCAGTCGATCGTCGTGCGACGACATGGATCAGGCTCTACTGGTGTTGTGCAGGAAAGGGGGAGGGCGGTGCGCCGGACGCGTCGGGCGACGCGACCGTCAGAACGTCGACACTTCGAGGGCGGTGATGTCGTCCACGCGCATCGTCTCGGTGGTGTAGTACGGCTCGCCGTATCGACACCGGATCAAGGAGCCGTAGTGTGCCCCCTGGTGACGCACGATGTCGAGCAGCGGTTCGCCATTCGGGTAGACCTCACCCGCCTGCACTGCGTCCTCGAACTGCGATGCATAGCAGGCGATCGCTGCGAGCTTGTCCTCGAAGGAATCGCTCACGTCGACGACAAACGTCGGCTTGAGGTAATCCTCGCGGTAGGTGATCGCGTGGACGACTTTCCGCGGGCGGAACGGCGGGAGGTCGTCGGCGAGCCTCTTGAGTCCGGAGACGAAGACAGCGTCGCGAATCAGCTCGGCGGCAGCGCGATGGTCGGGGTGGCGCCCGAACGGGGCGGGGGCGGGCGCGATCACCACCTGCGGGCGCAGTCGGCGCAGCGCGCGAGCGAGCGCCAAGCGCGTCTCGGGAGTGTTCACGATCCCCGCGTCGGGGAGGGCCAGCGTCTCGCGAGAGGCGACACCAAGAATCGCGTTCGCCTTCGCCGCCTCCGCCGCGCGTATCTCGGCGGTGCCGCGTGAGCCCATCTCCCCGGCAGTCAGGTCGAGAATCCCCGTACGGCGCCCCAAGCGCGCGGTCTTGATCAGCGTCCCGCCGCAGGTGAGTTCGGCGTCGTCGGGGTGGGCGACGATCGCCAGTAGGTCGAGTGCAGACATTCGGGGAATGTACCCGCACAACTAGCTCGCGGTCGACCATCGCCCACGCCGGTCGACCTCCCGTCCCCCGTCCCCCGTCCCCCGTCTGCTTTGTACCTACTCGTACCTCAGCGCCTCGACCGGATCCAACCGCGCCGCGCGCCGCGCCGGAATCAGCCCGAACACCAGCCCGATCCCGATCGAGACGAGGACGGCGATCGCCGTGATCGCGATCGGGGTGGGCGCCGAGACGTCGAGGAGGAGGGCGGCGAGCCGACCCACCCCCAGCCCGGTCACGATCCCGATCAACCCGCCGATCCCGGTGAGCGTCGCCGCCTCGAAGAGGAACTGGAGCATGATGTCGCGGCGCGTGGCGCCTAACGCCTTGCGCACCCCGATCTCGCGCGTGCGCGAGGTGACCGAGACCATCATGATCGCCATCACGCCGATCCCGCCGACGAGGAGCCCGACCGACGACAGCGTCACCATCACCAGGAAGAAGGCCCCGGTGAGGCGGTTGAAGATCTGGAGGATCTGGTCCTGGGTGACGAAGTCGAAGTTGTTCTTGTCGGCCGGGCGCAACCCGCGCATCTCGCGCAGCGTCACCATCACCGCTTCCTGCGCATCGGCAACCGGCGTCCCCTTGCGCCCCTTGACCGCGATGAAGACCGCGTTCGCCTTGTCGAGGTCGAACTGCTGGTCGAGCATCTTGTACGGGACGATCGCCGCGGTCTCGGCGCCCGGCGGCTGGAAGACGTTGCTCGCGGGCTGAAAGAGGCCGATGACCTGCGCCGGACGACCGCCCACCTTGATCGTCTGCCCGAGCGGATTGCGCCGGCCGAACATGTCGCGCGCGAGGTCCTCCGGGATGACAACCACCGGAGTGCCGCTCACCTTCTCGGAGCGGGAGAACCAGCGGCCGAGCACCAGTTCGCCGCCGATGATGTCGGGGAAGTGATCGTCGGCGCCGTAGATGCGATTGGGCTGCGTGCGGAAGCCGTTGAATTCGAGGCGCCCCTGCACGATCCCCCACATCCCGGCGTACTGGATCTCGGGGAGCTGCGCGATGCGATCGGCCTCGCGCACCTGGAGGTCGGGGCGGATGCGGATCCACGCCGGGAGCGCGTCGGGATTGACCGGTGTCCCGTTGTACGCCTTGAAGACGTAGAAGACCGTCGGCCCCGCCTGCTCGATCGTCTTCACGATCTGCCCCTGGATCCCGCTCACGATCGTCGCCATCGACATCACCGAGCTCACCCCGATCACCACGCCGAGGATCGTGAGCGCAGCGCGCAGTTTGGCCGCGCGGATGGAGACGAGGGCGATGCCGACGTTCTCTTGCAGCTGGTCGAGGATGCGCACGGCTATTCGGCGCGGAGCGCGGTGATCGGGTCGAGGCGCGAGGCCCGCCGCGCCGGATATACGCCGAAGAGGATGCCGACCCCGGCGCCGAGCGCCACCGACAGGATGACCGACCACGCGGTCACCCGTGCGGGGAGCGGCGACGCTGCGGCAATGAGCATGGCGAAGAGTCCGCCGGAGGCGACCCCGATGATCCCGCCTAACGTGGCAAGCGTGATCGCCTCCCACAGGAACTGGCGCTCGATGTCGGCCGCGCGCGCGCCGACCGCCTTCCGGATCCCGATCTCGTGCGTGCGCTCGGTGACCGCCATCAGCATGATGTTCATGATCACAATCCCGCCCACGACGACACCGATGGCCACCACCGCGGGGATGATGGCGAAGAGGAGGCGGGTGAGCGTCGTCCAGAAGGCGACCAGCGCGTCGGACGTCTCGATCGAGAAGTTGTTTTCCTCGCTTGGGCGGAGCCCGCGCACGACGCGCATCGCCTCCTCGGCGCGCGCCATCGCGGCGCGCATCTCGGCCGGCCCCTTCATCTTCACCGAGATCGTGGTCGTGTTGCGCCGCCCGAAAAGCATCTCGAAGCGCGTCACCGGCATCAGCGCGTAGGTGTCGAACGACTGCCCGAGCACCTGCCCCTTGCCGGCGTTCACGCCGATGATCTCGAACGGTTCGCCCATGATGCGCACCGACTTCCCGACTGCCGTCACGTTCGGAAAGAGCGACGTCGCGATCTCATGCCCGATCACCACCACCGCGCTTCGCTCGGCGACATCGCGATCGTTGAGCGGGCGCCCTGCTTCGACGCGGTAGTCCTGGACGACCTGGTACGCCTCGGTCACGCCGAAGAGGATGACGTCGGCTACACGTTGATTGCGCCAGATCAGGTCCACGCGCGGCGTGGGCCAGCCCGAGGTGATCGAGACCGCTTCGGCGTCGGGGACCGCGGCCTCGATCGCCGCGACGTCGCGCGGGCCGACCTTGGGGCGCCGGGCGATGCGGCTCACGTCGTCGTCGCTGATGCGCCCGATGTTGACGGGCGACCGCCGCACCTGAAACGTGTTCGCCCCGATCATCGCGTCGGCGACGTTCTCCCGCACGTAGGCGTTCATCCCCTGGATGATCGCGATCACCGCGACGAGGAAGGCGACCGAGACGATGATCCCCAGCAGCGTGAAGAATGACCGGAGCTTGTTGGCCCTGATCTGCCCCAGCGCAATGGCGAGCACGTCGGCGAAACGCATGCGAACGGACGGTGTCGGAGGACGAGCGGTTGGCGCGAGAGGCCGCGTTGCCTGAACCTCGGTACCGGAAAGCTAGTCGTATGAGAGGACGAGAAGACGAGAACACGAGAAGACGGGAGAGGTGCAGCACCGCCCTCCGACCCGCGCGCTGTCCAACTCCCGTCCCCCGTCCCCCGTCTCCCGTCCGCCCTACCTACTCGTATCTCAGCGCTTCCACGGGGTCCAGATTCGCCGCGCGCGCTGCCGGTGCCATTCCGAACAGGATCCCTGTCATCGCGCTGGCGACGAGCGAGGCGACGATGGCGGGGAGGGGGACCGTCGCCGGGATCGAGGTCCAGGTGCGGATGCCGACGGCCAGAAGCGCGCCCGCCCCGAGGCCGACGGCCGCCCCCACGCTGGTCAGCGTCGCCCCTTCGACCAGGAACTGCCAGAGGATCGTGCGGCGCGTCGCGCCGAGCGCCTTGCGCACCCCGATCTCGCGTGTGCGCTCGGTGACGGAGATCATCATGATCGCCACCACACCGACGCCGCCGACGAGGAGTCCAACCGCGGACAGCACCAGCATGATCAGGAAGAGCGCGCCGAAGACCTTGTTGAACGTCTCGGCGATCTTGTCCTGTCCGACGAGATAGAAATTGTTGCGCTGCGCCGGCCGAAGCCCGCGCATCGAGCGCATCGTCGCGGTGACCTCGTCCATCGTCTCGCCGCGCGTGAATCCGGTGCGCGGCTTCACGTTGATCATCATCCCGCGCATCCAGACGTTGAGGCGGCGTCGCGCCGTCTCGGCGGGGACGATGATCTTGGGGGTCTCGGGGCCGCGCCCGTCCAGCGACTTGAGGAAGCCGGCCCGCGTCTGGTAGATCCCGATGACCGAGAACTGCTGCCCGTCGACCATCACTTCCTTCCCGATCGGGTCGGACTGACCGAACAGCTGCTTGGAGAGCGTGTCGTTGAGGATCACGATCGGCGCGGCATTGCCGGCTTCCTTCGCCGTGTAATTGCGCCCGGGGTAGATGTCGCCGCCGTCGGTAACCAGCCACTCGTCGCCGTAGGCCTCGAGGTTGACCGAGGGAATGTTCACGTTCTGGTAGCGGATCCCCGCGTTGCCGAACAACCAGGGCGACGCCGCCCCAACCGAGGGGAGCGCCTTGATGGTGCGCCACTCCTCCATGGTGATCGTGGGATTGCGCCTGTCGGGGCAATTCTCGTCGGTGCCATCGCAGGCGTTGATCCCCACGTCCTCGCGCCGCACCATGAAGGCATCGCCGCCGAAGGCGTCGAGGTCGGACTGGAACGACAGCGTCACCCCGTGGATCGTGGCAGCCATCGCCACCACGACGAAGACGCCGACTGCCACCCCGAGGATGGTGAGCGCGGCGCGCACCCGGTTGGCCCGGATCGCATCGAGGGCGATAAAGACGCCTTCGAGCGTGGCCTGAATCGATGCGGTGAGCGACGCCATCATTCCTGCCGCAGCGCGGCGATCGGGTCGAGGCGGGCCGCGCGGCTCGCCGGATACAGTCCCGCGACGATCCCCACGCCGGCGCCGAGCGTGACGGCCGCGGGGATCGACCAGAGCGCCACACCCGCCGGGAGCGGAGAGAGCGCCGCGATCAGCTTCGCCATTCCCACGCCGAGCGCGATGCCGAGCGCCGCGCCGAGGACGCTGAGCGACGCCGATTCCACGAGGAACTGGCGCATGATGTCGCGGCGCCGCGCGCCTAACGCCTTGCGGATCCCGATCTCGCGCGTACGCTCGGCCACCGCCACCAACATGATGTTCATGATCACCAGGGCCCCGACAATGAGCCCGATCGCCGGGAGCGCCGTGCCGAAGGCGATCAGCTTCCCCTTGAGTTCGTTGAAGAACGACATCGCCGACGCCGACGACTCGATGGCGAAGTTGTCCTTCTGGCTCGGCGACAGGTGCCGGATCCCGCGCATCACGGTGCGCACTTCCTCCATCGCCGCGTCCAGCACCACCGGGTTAGGCGACTGCACGACCAGCGCACGCACGTCGCCGCGCGGGTTGGTGACGCGGGCGAGCGGCGAGGTGTACGGCCCGATCGCCAGGCGGTCGAGCGAGAAGCCGAAGACGGAGCCCTGCGGTTCGATCACCCCGATGACCGTGTACGGTGAGCCACCGATGCGCAGCTCCCGCCCCAGCGGATCGAGTCCGGGAAAGAAATGCGATGCCGCCTCGGAGCCGATCACCAGCACCTTGCTCCCCAGCGTCACTTCCTGTGGCGAGAAGGGGCGCCCGCTCGTGAGCTTGTACTTCTTGAGCGTGAAGTACGACTCCTCGGCGCTCACCACCTGTACTTGTTTAGGGCGCGAAAGCGGTGACGTGGCGTAGGCGAACGTCATGTTCTCGATCGACGACACGAGGCCGCGGGGGAGGGCGGCGCGCACCGCGTCGACTTCGGGCTTGTAGAGACGAGGGCGGCGCTGGATTTCCCGCCAGTCGGCGTCGGAGCGCGGACCGAAACCCGAATCGCCCCGACGCAGCGTGAAGGTGTTCACGCCGAGCAGGGCGCCGGCAAAGTCGTCTTCCACGTAGCGACTCATTCCCTCCACGATGCTCACGACGGCGATCAGGAACATCACGCCGATCATCACCCCGAGCAGGGTGAAGAAACTCTTGAGCTTCTGGACGCGAATCGTCGCGAATGCGAGCCGGACGGCCTCGAGAAAGGACACTGCGTGACGTGTTCGCTTACGCGAGGCCGACCGATTGCTTGAACACCGAGCGGCGATCGTCGCTCGCCACCACGCCGTCGCGCAGCACGACCACGCGCCGCGCGTGCGCGGCGATGTCGGGTTCGTGCGTGACCATGATGACCGTCTGCCCCGACGTCGCGAGGTTCTCGAAGACCTTCATGATCTCCTCCGATGTCTGCGAGTCGAGGTTACCGGTCGGCTCGTCGGCGAGGAGGATCGACGGATCGTTCACGAGGGCACGGGCGATCGCCACGCGCTGGCGCTGTCCGCCCGAGAGCTCGTTGGGGCGGTGATCCATGCGATGATCGAGTTGCACCTGCTCGAGCGCCCGCTTGGCGCGGCGCTTTCGCTCGTCCGAGGAAATGCCGGCGTAAACCAGCGGCAACTCCACGTTGTGCAGCGCGGTCGCGCGCGGCAGCAGGTTGAAGGTCTGGAAGACGAAGCCGATCTCCTTGTTGCGCACGCGGGCCAGCGCATCGTCGCTCATCTTCGAGACGAGGAGGCCGTTGAGCCAGTACTCCCCCGCGGTGGGCGTGTCGAGACAACCGATGAGGTTCATCAGCGTCGACTTGCCCGAGCCGGACGGCCCCATGATCGCCACGTACTCGTTGCGGCGGATGGCGAGGTCGACGCCGCGGAGGGCGCGCACCACTTCGCCCCCCATGTCGTATTCCCGCTTGAGCCCGCGCGTCACGATCACCCAGTCCTTGCCCGGCGCCTCACCGGGGGCCTGGACCACCGCCGACCGCTCGGCGGTGGTGCTGAGGGAGTACTCTCCCGTCGTCCCCATCACGGCGTCGGGGAACTGGTTGTCGCTCACGTCTTGGCTCCTCCGTCGGGCTTCTTCGGTGCCTTGGGTTCCTTGACCAGCGCCCCGTCCTTGAGTTCGCGGATCGCCTGGTAGGTCCCGCCCACGATCTTCTCGCCGTCCTTTACCCCGGTGATGACCTCGAAGTACTTGTCGCCGGCGATCCCCACCTTAACGGGGCGGAAGGTGACTTTGTTGTCAGTTCCGACCACGAAGACCCCTTCCACGTCACGCTTCCCGACTTCCTTCTTCTGCGGCTGCCCCGGAACGCCGGCCGTGTCGCTGGCCAGCGCCTCGTTCTCCCGGACCGTCAGCGCGATGATCGGGATCGTGAGCACGGAGTTTCGGATGTCGGTGACCACCTTGGCCGTGGCGCTGAAATCAGGGCGCGTCTCGGCGGGCGGGTTGAGCAGTTCGATCGTGACTTCGTAGTCGATCGCCTGCTCGGTGCTCGAGGTCGTTCCCGTGGCCTTCACCGAAGAGTTGGAGATTTCCACGACCTTTCCAACGAACGTCGTGTCGGGGAAGGCGTCGATCTGGATGACGGCCGAGTCGCCGAGCGAGATGCGCGCAACGTCGGTTTCGTCGACCTTGACCTTCGTCTCGAACTTCGAGAGATCGGCAATCGTGAGGAGCGTGGCGGCGTCCTTGTTGAAGGTGCCAGGGACCGCCGTTTCGCCCTGCTCGACCACGAGGCGCGTGATCTTGCCCGACATCGGGGCGAGGATCGTCGTGCGTGCGAGATTGCTGCGCGCCTCACGGAGCGAGGCCGCCGACTGGTCGGCGTTCTGCGACGCCGATTCGTAGAGCGCGGTGTTCACCTCGACCGCCGTCTTGAGCTGCTCGAGTGCCTCGTCGGAGATCAGGGACGCGTTGGTCTTCTTGATCTCCATGGAGCGGGCATAGTTGCGCGAGGCCTGGTCGAGGTTGGCCTTGGCCTGCGCGACCGACGCCTTCGCCGAGGCGACCGCTGCTTCGGAGCGTTGGACCGCCGCCTGGTACTGCGCCGGGTCGATCTCGAGGAGGAACTGCCCGCGCTTGACGACGTCGCCCTCCTTGACCGCCAGCCGCACGATGCGTCCGCTGATGTCGGCGGCGACGTCGACCTTGGTCACCGGTTGCACCTGGCCGCTTGCCGTGACCGAGGCGACGAGATCGCGCTTCTGCACCGCCTCCATGCGCACCTCCGTCCCCTTGTCTCCACCCTTGAGCTTCGTCGCGGCGATGCCGCCGATGGCGACGACCGCAATGATGCCCAAGCCCCACTTCATGCCTTTACTCATTGAACGTGTCCTTGAATTTCGCGGGTAAGAACCGGGTCAGCGGAGCGGGCGCCCCACCGCCGATTCGAGCGCGGCAAAGGCCTTGTGGTAGTCGTAGATGGCGTTGATGCGGTCGGTCTCGGCGCGCTCATAGTCGGCGCGCGCCTGCGTCACGTCGACGAAGGTGTTC
>CAZWVG010000177.1:10686-11778 GCA_964637355.1 uncultured Gemmatimonadaceae bacterium | reverse complement strand
CGCAGCATCACTATTATGACCGGGACCCCCACCAGCGACGTCACGATCCCGATCGGGAGCTCCGCGGGAGCGAGCAGGAGTCGGGCGACAAGGTCCGCCGAGCCGAGGATGATCCCGCCGGTCAGCATCCCCCCTAACATGAGGAAGCGGGTGTCCGCGCCGCGCAGGAGGCGCAGCAGGTGCGGAACGATGAGCCCCACGAAGGCGATCACCCCGGTGAAGGCGGTGGCGATGGCGACCATCACCACGTTGATCACGAGGATCGTGACCTTGAGGCGCCGCACGTCGATGCCGAGGTAGCGTGCCTCCTCCTCGCCCAGCATGAGCGCGTTGAGCTGGCGTGCGTAGCGCAGGCCGAAGACGGCACACGCCGCCGTGGACGCACCGACGATGAGGACGGCCGCCCAGCTCGCCCCCGAGAGCGTACCGAGGTTCCAGAAGGTGATCGAGCGCGCCTGTGGATCGCGGGCGATGTAGGACAGGAATCCGACGCCGCTCATGAAGAGCGCGTTGACGGCGATCCCCGTCAGGAGCAACGCGATCACCGACGAGCGCGCCCCCTCGGCCGAGCGCGAGAGGGTGACCACCAGCCAGGTGGCGAGCATCCCGCCGGCACACGCCGCCAGCGGGAGCGTCCATGGCCCCGCGTGAAACTTGAAGGCCGAACCCAGCACGAAGTACAGCGCCGCGCCGAACGCCGCGCCGCTCGACGTTCCCACCAGCCCCGGTTCGACGATCGGATTGCGAAAGAGTGCCTGCATCAGCACCCCCCCCATGGCCAGCGCCGCACCGACCAGCGCCGACAGGAGGGCGCGCGGGAGGCGGATCTCGAGGAAGATGCGCTCGTTGAGCGCCCGCGCCGACGGATCGGACCACCCCTTGCCTAACGCCGACGCCATTTCGCCGAGCGAGATCGGCACCGCCCCCCACCGGATCGACGCCAGCGTCACCAGCACCAGCACGACGGCCAGGACGGGGAGGACGCCGGCGTACTGCCGTTCGAGTCGCAGCACTACCGGGCCGTCACGACGCGGTTCCTTTCTGGCGGATCAGGGCGCGGACGTTCTTAAGATCGAGCCGATCAGCGGCGAC
>CAZWVG010000177.1:0-10676 GCA_964637355.1 uncultured Gemmatimonadaceae bacterium | reverse complement strand
AGGACATTGGCTCCCGTGCGCGGCCCGATGTAGACCATGTCGTTCTCCTCGACCCGGAAGATCCGTCCGTCGCGTGCCGCCTTGGTCGACCCCACGCCCGGGAGGGCGAGGATGTCGGAGAGACCGGCAAGCCGGTCGTACCCGAAGTCGGTGAGGAGGATGACGTCGGGGTTGGACTTGGCGATGATCTCGGGGGAAGTGAGCGGACGCATTCCCGCTCCGGAGTCGTTGATCGCCATGCGACCGCCGGCCCACGCCACCATCTTCCCGGCCGTGCTGCGCGAACTCATGACGAGGTAGACGTTGTTCGCCTGTCCGTAGTGGATCACCGCCACGCTCGGCGTGTCGGTCGCCACCTTGGCAGCCGCCATCGCCTCGGCCATGTCGGCGTCGAGGCGCGCGCATAACGAGTCGGCCCGTGCCTCGCGGTGGAAGTAGCTCCCCATGTCGCGAATCAACACCTTGGCCCCCTCGATGTCGTCGGTGGGCATGTTGAAGTCCTTCATCGGGATCTTGAGCGCCTCGAGTTGCTGCACGACGTGCTCGGGGCCGATGTTGTTCGGCCCGCCGCGCAGGATCATCGTCGGCTTGGCCGCGAGCATTCCCTCGATCGAGAGGGCGCGGTGATAGCCCACCGTCGGCAGCTGCTTCGCCTCCGGCGGATACACCGAGGAGACGTCCACCGCCACCAGGTCCCGCTCCGCGCCTAACGCGAAGATGATCTCGGTATACTGCTTGGAGACCGAGACGAGGCGCGCGGTCCCGGTCCCCGTCTTGTCGGAATTGCCGAAGCGCCCGCACGCCGCCAGCGCGAGGAGCGCGGCGGGGAGCAGCGCCGTGCGACGCCCCATGGGCAGCGTGCCCATGGGAAGGCGCCGCATGCGGCGACCCCACGCGCCGCCGGCGATCGGCCGGCGACGCATGGAGAAGAGATCGGAACGAATCATCGCCGCACGCTCACTTTCACGCCGCCAAAGTAGCGCGAGGTGTACGGGCCGGGGAGGTAGATTGCCGGTGAGGCGGTGGCGAAGTTGGCGTTGAGGAAGACCATGTTGTAGTAGAGCGCCCCGGTGAGGTTGGTCCCGCCGACGTACGCGTCGATCCCGAGGTGCGGGCCGAGCGTGCGGTTGATCCCGATCTTGGCGTTGAGGACCGAGTAGGCCGGCGCCTCGTGCACGTTGTCGTAGGTGATCGGCATCGCGCCTCGGTGCTCGAGGGTGGCGTTCAGGTAGCCGCCACCGCGCACGCCGGCGTCGAGGCCGTAGCCGACCACCGTTCCCGGGACCCCGACCACGTCCTTCCCCGTGTAATCGACCGTGCGCGCATTGTTGTTGTTGTCGCTCCTGAAGTCGCTGTAGGTGAAGTCGGAGAGCGTGAGCGAGACGAAGGGGCGGAAGAGCGTGACCGGCGACGTCGGCTCGTCGACGAGCGACCAGGCGGCGGTGGCCTCGAGCCCCTTGTTGGACTGGTCGCCCGCATTCACGGTGTAGGCGTAGAGCTGCGTCCCGGCGTTGTCGAAGACGCTCTGCGAGGTGAGCTTGTCGGTCACCTCGAGGTCGAAGAGCGCGACCTGCCAGGCGAGACGCCGGTCGAAGAGGTTCCCCTTGGCGCCGACCTCGTACTGCGTGGCGCGCTCCGGCTTGAGTCCCACGTTCGCCTCGCCGGTGTAGCCGATCACTGCGTCGCTGGAGGTGGGGGGCGTGTAGCCTTGGCTGAGCGAGACGTAGAGCGAGAGGTCACTGCCGAAGCCCTTGCGCAGCGCGACGCGCGGCGTGACCACCGGGTCGAACGTCTTGCGCCCGCTCAGGTCGAGGTGCGTGGGATTGCCGGTGTTGGTAAGGCGATCGACCAGCTGGTACTCGATGAAGTTGGCACTCGCGCCGGCCGTGAGGACGAACTCGTGCGGCATGGCGAGGTCCCACTGCGAGAAGAGCGAGTATTGCTGCGTGTGGGTCTCGAGGTCGGTGGTGATCGGCCCCTGCACCAGGTTCGTGAGGCGGTAATTCTTGCTGAAGAGGTTCGTCTTCTCGTAATCGAGCCCGCTCACTCCCGTCAGGCGCAACGTGGGCGAGGCGAACGAGGTGTTGAGGACTGCGCGGGCGCCGAAGGTCTGCGCCGACTTGGGCGTGACGCCGACGGCGAAGATGTCCTCGCGGGTGATCCCGCTGTAGTACGCCGTCACCTCGGGGAGGAGGTGGTCGTTGACGCGGTAGCTGTGCGTGAGGCCCACACGCACCGTTTCCATGTCCACGTGCCCGTCATTGGCGAGGTAGGGGGCCTCGCCGACGTTCTGCTTGCCGAAGAACTGCGCGCTGTCGAGCTGCCCGGCGCGCTCGTCGTACGAGTGGGCGTAGGCGAAGAAGGTCGAGATCGTGCGGCGGTCCGAGGGGCGGAAGTCGCCGACGAACGAGGCGAAGTCCTTCTGGCTCGCGCTGTGGACGCGGTACGAGTCGTAGTCCTGCTTTCCATAGTTGAGCATCAGCGACGATCCGCTCGAGGCGCTGGCGAGTCGCGTGTCGAAGCGCTGCAGCCCGTCGGCGCCGGTCATGATCCCCTGCTCCACCGTGAGGCCGGGACGATCGGGGCGGAGCGTGTAGAGATTCACGATCCCGCCGATCCCAGCGCCGTAAAGCGACGACGCTGGCCCGCGGATCACGTCGACCTTCCCCACCGTTCCGAAGTCGATGTCATCGAGAACGGTGACCCCCTCGGCGTCGGTCACCGGAATCCCGTTGAGGTACGCCTTGTAGCCCGATCCGTCGAAGTTCGTGCGATTGCCGTAGCCGCGAATGGTGATGCGCTGCCCGCCGGCCATGGTGCGGCGCTCCATGCGCACGCCCGGGACGAGGTTGATGGCATCGTCCAGAAAGAGACCGGTGCCGCGCGTGAGCTCGACGCGGGAGAGCGTGCTGATCGACTGCGGCTGCTCGATCCCCGGCGCGTCGCGCGTGGCGACGACGCTCACCGCATTCAGGTTCTGCGTCCCGGCGGTGAGCCCGACCTGCAGGTTTTCGGCGCAATTCGCGACGGTCAGGCGATAGGTCTCGTAGCCCAGCCGGCGGAAGACCAGGGGGCGCTCGTCCGGGCAGGCGATCTGGAAGCGGCCGTCACTCCCGGTGGTTACGGCGGCGCCACCCCCGAATGACACCGAAACGTCGGCGAGCGGGGTGCGCGTGTAGGTGTCGAAGACCGTCCCGGATGCCGAGCCGCTCGCGCCTTGTGCTGAGAGAGATAGCGGAGCGATGGCGAGGGCGAGGGCGAGGGCGACGGCAATGCGTCGAGACGCGATTGGGCGAAGGTAGTGTGCGAGCGAACGACGAAGCGAGGGAGGCATGTACCGAGGAGGATGGGTGTTGCTTCATGAATTTTTTATGACCACTTCCCATCCTCGATCACGCGCGGCGGCGGCGAACTGCTGTGTGGACCGCATTAAGAGCTCGCTAACGCACTTCGCCGCGCCCGAGCCTGGTCCGCGTGGATCCTCCAGATCGCTCGGCAGACCGTTCGCACAGGCGAAGCGAACTGCGCCGCACGTGGCCGCGGCAACGCCGTCACGACCGTCGTACGAGCGGGGGTCGCCGGGCAGCTCGCGGAGCGCGAGGTCGCCCGCAAAGTGACGTGCATCACAATTTCATGTCGACTGCGCGCAACGCCGATGCGCAACGCTCGTGTAGCCTGCTCATCCTCGATCGCGGGGATTTCTCACGGGCAACCGGTGATGAAATCGTACCGGGTGATCGCCCATGATCGGAACGCGATCGGCACTGGGAGTTGTCCTAGTTGACGCGTCTTCGTGGACACCGTACGATTTGCGCCACTCGTCCCCGGGCGATCACGGTTCGTCGGCTGCAGTAAACGTTTAGTCACTGCCGCCGGATCCGGGACGCACGAGGAGAGCACCCCCCGTAGTGCACTCGTGTCACCGTCCTTGGAGGTCCCGTGAACAGAAGGTCCTGTGCCTCACTGCTGCTGCTGTCGATCGCCGCTGGCGCGTGTGCTGACGCCGGCGCTCCCACCAGTCCCGCGCGCCTCGCGCCGTTCGTCCAGGTGAACGGCGACCTCACCACCCAACTCGTACCTAACGAGTACATCGTCATCCTGCGGGATGCCAAGCGCTCGGACCTCAATGGCGCCGTCGCCGAGGTTGCCGCGCACGGTGGCAAGCTCCTCGCGCGCTACGACGCCGTGTACCGCGGCTACGCCGCTCGTCTCGACGCCGACGCGCTTCTCGCGGTGCGCCAGAATCCGGAAGTCCTGCTGGTGCAACCCAACGGGATCGCGACGATCTCCGGAACGCAGGCGCCTGCGCCGTCGTGGGGGCTCGACCGCATCGACCAGCGCAACCTCCCGCTCAACAACAGCTTCACCTACGCCAACGACGGCACCGGCGTCCACGAGTACACGATCGACACCGGGATCCTCCTCACGCACAACGACTTCACCGGGCGTGTGGGGAACGGCTTCGACGCCATCACCTCGGGCGGTACCGCCAACGACTGCAACGGCCACGGGACGCACGTGACCGGCACGGCCGCCGGCACCACCTACGGCATCGCCAAGAAGGCGACCGTGCACCCGGTGCGCGTCCTCAACTGCGCCGGCAGCGGGTCGTTTGCGCAGGTCATCGCCGGGATGAACTGGGTCACCGCCAACCGCATCCAGCCGGCGGTCGCGAACATGTCGCTGGGCGGCGGGTTCGACGCGGCCACCAACATGGCCGCCGACTCGATGGTGCGGAAAGGCAACGTCGCCCTGGCCGTCGCGTCGGGCAACAACTCGGCGAACGCCTGCTCGTCGTCGCCGGCGTCTGCGCCGCTCCCGCTCACGGTGAACGCGACGACCATCACCGATGCCCGCGCCTCGTTCTCCAACTTCGGTACCTGCACCGACCTGTTTGCGCCTGGCGTCAACATTACCAGCGACTGGATCGGCTCGAACTCGGCGACCAACACGATCTCCGGCACCTCGATGGCCACGCCGCACGTCACGGGCGCGCTCGCGCTCTATCGCGCGGCCAACCCGTCGTCCACCGCCGAGCAGATCTTCACCATGCTCCTCGCCGATGCGACG
Organism: uncultured Gemmatimonadaceae bacterium; assembly: GCA_964637355.1. Lineage (GTDB taxonomy): Bacteria > Gemmatimonadota > Gemmatimonadetes > Gemmatimonadales > Gemmatimonadaceae > SCN-70-22. Next base: position 5,606 of record CAZWVG010000177.1, on the reverse strand, counting down.
CCGAACGTGGTCACCAACCCCGGCACCGGCTCGCCGAACAAGCTCCTCTACATCGGCAACATCGGTGGTGGTGGCGGTGGTCCGAACAATCCGCCGGTCGCAGCCTTCACGTACAGCTGCTCGCCGAATTCCAACGGCACCTTCCGCTGCGACTTCGACGGGAGCACCTCGACCGACGACAACGGCGTGACGGGCTATCTCTGGCAGTCGGCAGGCAAGCCGGACAAGACGGGCGTCACGACGAACTATCGCTTCGACGCCGGCACGTACGACGTCACGCTCACGGTGACCGACGCCGGTGGCCTGACCAACAGCATCACCCAGACGATCACGGTCGGCGGCACGCCGCCGGTCAACCAGCCGCCGACGGCAAACTTCACCTGGAGCTGCACGGTTCGCCCGAACGGCAAGTCGCGCTGCGTCTTCGATGGCAGCTCGTCGACGGACGACGTGGGAATCGTCTCGTACGTCTGGACGATCCCGGGTGAGCCTTCGCAGACCGGTTCCACCGCGGTCTTCGGCTTCGACGCCGGTTCGTCCAACTCGGTGACCCTCACCGTCACCGATGGCGGCGGACTCTCCAACAGCATCACCAAGACAGTCACGGTTCCCTGATCCTGGCGGAACCTCGAACACGGGAAGGCCGCTCGCGCATGGCGCGGGCGGCCTTCCGCGCGTTCCAACCCCTCGCATTCACGTCGTTCGTGCCGCAGACTGTCTGGATCGGGGGCGTGCGTGGCACACGCGCGCGCTCCACAACACTCGACGCCGGACTCGAGCCATGAGCGATCCCGCTGCTCCTCCCATCACCGATGCCGCGCTGGGCGCGCCGATCACGCTGACCGTGAACGGCACGGCGCGCACCTTCGACGGCGACCCGACGATGCCGCTCCTCTGGTTCCTGCGCGACGAGCTCTCGCTCACGGGGACCAAGTATGGCTGCGGAATCTCGCAGTGCGGGGCGTGCACGGTGCACGTCAACGGCGCCCCGGCGCGCGCCTGTCAGCGACGCATGGGTTCGTTAGGCGGCGCGCGGGTGACGACCATCGAGGGGCTGCACCCGAGCGGCGAGCATCCGCTGCAGGTCGCGTGGCGCAACATCGACGTGCCGCAATGCGGCTTTTGCCAGAGCGGGCAGATCATGCAGGCGGCGAACCTGCTCTCGACCACGCCCAAGCCGACGGACGAGCAGATCGACAGTGCGATGACCGGGCACATCTGCCGCTGCGGGACCTATCCACGCATTCGGGCCGCGATCAAGTCGGCGGCGGAGAAGGGATCATGAGCCGTCGCGAACATCTTCCGTGGCTGGGCGACAACGCGCCCGCCGATGTCTCGGGCGCTGCCAACTCCGGCGTGCCGCAGCTCCCGTCGGAGCCTGGCTCAGTCGAGAGGCGTAATATGTCCGTCGAGTCGCCGGGAGCACCACGCGCCACGGCGCGGCGCGACTTCATGAAGTATCTCGGTCTGGGCGGCCTGGTGATCGCCGCGGGTCCGTTCGGCGTCAGGCGCCTGGACGCCGCCGAGCGCACGTTCGCCGCGAGCGCCGAACCGTGGAACCCGCACGTGTATGTGCGCGTGGGTGAGGACGGCATCGTCACGATCATCTGCCACCGGTCGGAGATGGGGCAGGGGATCCGCACGACGATGCCCATGATCATCGCGGATGAAATGGAAGCCGACTGGTCTAACTGCCGAGTGGAGCAGGCGGACGGCGACGAGCCCCGGTACGGAAGCCAGAACACCGACGGCTCCACCAGCATCCGCGATTTCCTCGACAAGTATCGTCAGGCGGGGGCAACGGTTCGGGCGCTGTTCGAGGAAGCCGCGGCGAAGGAGTGGGGCGTTGCGGCAAACGAGGTCGCGGCGCGCAATGGCCAGGTCGTGCACGGCGCAACGGGGCGATCGAAGCCGTTCGGCGCGCTGGTCGCGACGGCGCGCACGATCGCGATGCCGGCCGCCAGCCGGTTGCATGTCAAGTCGCCCGCGGAGCGTCGCTGGGAAGGGAAGGCGATGACGTCAATCGACCTCGTGCCGATGACGACGGGAAAGGCAACGTACGGCGCCGACGTGATCCTTCCCGGGATGAAGGTTGCGGTAATCGCCCGCCCTCCGGTCTGGGGCGGGACGGTCGCGAGTGTGGACGACAGTGCCGCGCTCAAGGTGCCGGGCGTGGAGCGCGTGATCCGGATTCCCGGCACGCCGCCGCCGAGCGCCTTCTTCCCGTTAGGCGGTGTCGCGGTGGTCGCGACCAACACCTGGGCCGCGATCCGCGGACGGCAGGCGCTCAAGATCACCTGGAACGACGGCGCCAACGCGCAGTACGACAGCGCCGCGTACAAGTCCACGCTGCAGGCAGCAGTGCGCGCGCCGGGGAAGGCCGGGCGCACGGTGGGGAACGTGGCGCCGGCGCTCGCCTCCGCCAGCCGCAAGGTCACCGCCGAGTACTACGTGCCGCACCTCTCGCACGCCCAGATGGAACCGGTGGCGGCAATCGCCCGCGTGTCCGGCGGCAAGGTTGAAGCGTGGGCACCGACGCAATCCCCGATGGATGCGCGGAAGACCGTGGCCCAGTATCTCAAGGTCGATCCGGCGAACGTCACGGTACACGTGACGCTGCTGGGAGGCGGCTTCGGGCGAAAGTCGAAGCCCGACTACGTGTGCGAGGCGGCGTACCTGGCGCGTGAGGTCGGCGCCCCGGTGCGCGTGCAGTGGACGCGCGAGGACGACCTGCAGAACTCCTACCTGCACTCGGTGGCGGCGCACCACCTCGAGGGCGGCCTGGACGCCAACGGAAAGGTCGTCGCCTGGCTCCATCGCTCCGCGTATCCGGCGATCGGCGCGACGTTCGCGCCGAACGTGCCCGGCCCGGAGCCCGACGAGCTGACCAACGGTGCGAGCGACATTCCGTTCGACATCCCGAACATGAGCATCGAGGTGGGGCCGGCGGTCGCGCACACGCGCATCGGGTGGTACCGCAGCGTGAACGCGATCCATCACGGGTTCGCCATCGGATCGTTTGTCGACGAGCTGGCGCACGCGGCGGGGAAGGATCCTGCAGACTTCCTGTTGACGCTCATCGGGAGCGACCGCGTGGTAGACCTGTCGAAGGCGGGGCTGGTGGCACCGGCCAGCAACTACGGCGCGAGCTGGACCGACCACCCGCTCGACAGCGGACGCGCGCGCCGCGTGGTGGAGATGGCGATCGACAAGAGCGGATGGCGCTCCGGAGCGCTTCCGCGCGGAAAGGGGCGCGGCGTCGCCGTACACCGGAGCTTCCTGTCGTATGTCGCGATGGTGGTGGAAGTCGAGGTGCTTCCCGACGGAACGGTCCTCGTGCCCAAGGTGACCGCTGCCGTCGATGCCGGATTCATCGCCAACCCCGATCGAGCCAAGTCGCAGATGGAAGGGGCGCTCATCATGGCGATGAGCAATACGCTCTACAGCGAGATTGCCTTCGCGAAGGGGCGCGTGGTGCAGTCGAACTACCGCGACTACCAGGTGACGCGCATGCGCGCGGCGCCACGCGTGGTCGACGTACACCTCCTGCCAAGTGAAGGATTGCCGGGCGGCATCGGTGAACCTGGCGTTCCGCCAGCCGGCGGCGCCATCGCCAACGCCATCTTCGCGGCGACTGGGGTACGCGTGCGCGAACTCCCGGTCGGCAAGCAGCTGGCGGGCTGGATGTCGAAAGCCACGGACGAAGAGCAGTAGCGACCAGAAGTGAAGGGGTGTGGAGGACGGGAGAAGACAGGAACCGTCCTCCGCGCCCCCGCCGCCTGCATCTCCCGTCCCCCGTCTCCCGTCCCCCGTCCGTAGTTATGAACACCCGCCGCCAGTTCCTCATCCGCGCCCCGTTGGGGATCATGGGCGTCGCCGCTGCCTGCCGCGGTGGCGGCGAGCAATCGCCCCCTGCCTCGTCAGGTGCAACCGGGGGCGCAGCGCCGGCCGGCGCGCCCCCCGCCTTCGGCACTTCGCCGCTCACCGGCCCGGAGGTCACCCCGGCGACCTTCGCCGAGGCGGCCAAGCTCGCGCGAGTCACGCATAGCGACGCCGAGCGGGAGATGATGGCCGAGAGTTGGCGGCGCACACTCGCGTCGACCATGGAGCGGCGAACCGGTCCGCGAAAGGTGGCGCTCCCCGCCGAGCTCTCGCCGGCGTCGATCTGGAATCCGGCGCAGGCGGTGGGCGTGGTGCCACCCACGCGCGACCGCTTCGTGCGCGCATCGGGCGATCCGGGACCGCTCCCCGCCAGCGACGACGACATCGCCTACGCGCCACTCACGTCGCTCTCGCGCTGGATCGAGAAGAAGCAACTCTCCTCGCTCCGTCTCACGCAGATCTATCTCGCACGCATCGCCAGCGTCGACCCAAAGATTCACAGCATCATCACGCTCGACGCCGACGGCGCACTCGCGGCAGCGCGCGCCGCCGATGCAGAGATCGCTGCCGGACGTTATCGCGGTCCGCTGCATGGCGTCCCCTTCGGCGTGAAGGACCTGCTCGATACCGCGGGGCTGGCAACGACGTATGGCGCCGAGCCGTTCCGCAACCGCGTCCCGGCCGCCGACTCGGCGGTCGTGAAGCGACTGCGCGAAGCCGGGGGCGTGTTGCTCGCCAAGCTTTCACTCGGCGCCTTGGCGCTCAACGACATCTGGTTCGGCGGGCAGACGATGAATCCGTGGCTCCTCGCCGAGGGGGCGTCGGGGTCGAGCGCAGGACCAGGGGCAGCAACGGCGGCGGGGCTGGTAGGCTTCTCGATCGGGAGCGAGACCGGCGGGAGCATCGTGAGCCCAAGCATGCGCTGCGGGGTGACCGGGCTGCGTCCGACGTTTGGGCGCGTTCCACGCACCGGGGCGATGACGCTCTGCTGGTCGCTCGACAAGCTCGGCCCCATGACGCGCGGCGTCGAAGACGCGATGCTCGTGCTTCGGGCGATCAGTGGCCCCGACGCCGGCGACGTGTCGAGCGTGCCGAGTCATCTCGACTACGACGCATCGCTTCCGATCGCCGGGCTCCGGGTGGGCGTCTTTCCGGCGTGGATGCAGGAGGCGCCGGCGACCGACGTGGATCGCGCCGCGCTCGACTCGCTGCGGACGCTTGGGCTCGCGCCGGTCGAGCTGACGTTCCCCGACATTCCGCACAGCGCGCTGATGAACATCCTCTTCAGCGAGGGGGCGGCGGCATTCGAGGAGCTGACCCTCTCAGGCGACGCCGCGAAGCTCAAGGTGCAACTCCCGGATGCGTGGCCGAACCTGTTCCGGATGTCGCGCTTTCTCTCGGCGGTCGACTTCGTGCAGGCCGATCGGCTGCGTCGTCGCTTTGCCGCGGAGCTGGCGTCGATGTTCACCAAGGCCGACGTGCTCCTGGTGCCATCCTTGCGCGACGAGATGCTCACGGTGACAAACTTCACCGGGCATCCGTCACTCACGCTGCGCACCGGGTTCGTGAACGTGAGTGAGGCGCGGAGCGACTGGGCACCCGACCCCAACAATCCGTTGCCGAAGTTCGACCGGCCCCGCCGGGTGCCGCACGGGGTGACGCTGATCGGTCGCCTGTTCGACGAGGGGACGATCATGCGGGTCGGCCTCGCGCTCGACCGCGCC
>CAZWVG010000176.1:0-11852 GCA_964637355.1 uncultured Gemmatimonadaceae bacterium | reverse complement strand
TACCTTCGGGGTCCTCACGGGGTTGGCGCGCTTTCGCCCTCCGGGACCTGGAGCACCGCGAAGTCTAGTCGGGCGTACCCCGGGCGACAACTGCATCGCGAAGAGAGACGCGCGGTCCGATCGGGCCGAGCTGAGCGACTGCCCGCGGCTTCGCGCTAGTGCGATCGCGCGCCAAGCGCCGAGCTAGCGGCGCGTCACCGTCGGCCACTCGCTCGTGTCACCGAGCGCGCGCCAAGCGTCGTCGAGCCCCTGCAGCACCGCTTCTCCCGCCTGCTCTACCTCTTCCATCGTCGCGTCGAGGTGCATCACCGCGCGCACCCGTGTCGGCGTCCAGACCCCCACCTTCACGCCGTGCTCCTCCACGCGACGCACCACGTCGTGCGCCGAGAGGCCGGGGGTGAGGTCGATCATCACGATGTTGCTGTCGGGGGGAACCACCGTCGCGGCGATCGCACGATCGACGATGTCGGCGAAGCGCGTCGCCTTCTCGTGATCCTCGAGCAGGCGCGCGCGGTTGTGTACGACGCCGTAGAGCGCACCGGCGCTGGCGATCCCGCTCTGCCGCATCACGCCGCCCAGGCGCTTCCGATGCTCGTTCGCGCGCGTCATGTGCTCGTCGCTCCCGGCGAGCGCGGCGCCGATCGGAGCGCCGAGTCCCTTCGAGAAGGAGACCATCACCGTGTCGGCAAATTCGCCGAACTCGTGCAGCGCCGAGCCCGAGGCCGCCGACGCATTCCAGAGGCGGGCGCCATCGAGGTGTACGGCGCAATCGTGGTTGCGGGCGACGTCGTGCATCGCCTTGATCCCCGCGAGCGGCGTGACGAGCCCCCCTGCCCCGTTGTGCGTGTTCTCCAGGCAGACGAGCGACGGGCGTGGCGCGCTTGGCGCCTTGGGACGGAAGGCGCGCTCGAGTGACTGCGCGTCCATCATCGGCCCTTCGCCCTGCACCGTGCGGAGCTGCACGCCGGCGAGCGAGGCCGCGCCGACCATCTCCCAGTCGTTGATGTGCGAAATGAGATCCGCGTAGATCTCCGTCCCACGCTCGGCGAGCGTCCAGATCGCGCACTGGTTCGCCATCGTTCCGCTGGGGAAGAAGAGCGCGCGCTCCTTGCCAAGGAGTTCGGCGACGAGCGACTCGAGCTTGCGAGTCGTCGGATCGCCATCGAGGTAGTCATCCCCCACCTCGGCCTCAGCGATCGCGCGACGCATCGCGGGCGACGGGCGGGTGACGGTGTCGGAGCGGAGGTCGATGGGCATGGAGGCAGGCGGTGGGAGTGCTCGCGTAAGGTAGCGATTGGACGGGGGACGGGGGACGGGAGACGGGGGTTCGATGCGCACTGCGCGTGGTTGTGCGCGCGCCGTCGAATCGATCTACTCCACTCGCGCTCGCGAACGGCGCCCCCGCGCCGTTCGCACTCCCGTCTCCCGTCCCCCGTCTCCCGTCCGCAGTTCGCCTACCCGAGCGTCTCCCGCTGCCTCCTCCTCACCCTCCTCAGCTCGTGAGCCTGCGCAACTTCACCGCCGATGATGAATATCAGCGCTGAGTAGTAGACCCAGAAGACCAGCGACACCATCGCGTAGATCGTCCCGCTGTAGATCGAGCCGGGGTTGAATGACTTGGTGAAGGCGGTCCAGAGGTTGCGCGCGATCTCGAAGAGGACGCTGGTGGCCATGGCGCCGACGAGCGCCTGCTGCCAGCGGATCTTTCGGTTGGGGAGATAGCGATACAGCGCCCAGAAGATGGAGATGAAGAACAGGAAGGCGACGAGACGGCCGAGGGCGTATTCCACCGATCCCATGACGTCCTCGCGGAGCCCCGACGCGACGAGCAGCGTGGCGCCGCGCGAAGAGGCAAGGGCGAGGTAGGTGCTGAGCGCGGCGTAGACGACGAGGAGGAGCGACGCGTAGATGGTGATGCGCACGTCGAAGAGCTTGCCGGCGATGATGCCGCGCACCGACTCGATGTCGAAGATGTCGGCGAGCACGGTGCGCAGCGAGCCGAAGAGGCGGGTCGAGAACCAGATGAACGTCACGGCGCCCCACGCGCCTAACGCATCGCGCGCGCGCACCACGTCGCTGAGCAACCGCTCGATGGCGGCGTTGGCGGCCGGCGCCTGCGGCGGGAGGAAGCGGTTGATGATCGCCCGCACCTCGCCTAACGACGCGTCGGGGGAGAGGCCGAGGGCGAAGACCAGGCCGGTAATGACGAGGAGGACGAAGGGGACGGCGGCCAGCAGGATGTTGAAGGCGATCCCGCCGGCCATGAAGAAGATGTCGTCCTCGGCGCTCGAGACCCACACGCGACGCGCATAGTCGCGCAGCGTATCGCCGAATCGCGCGACCAACGCGACGAGTGCGCGCGGCGTCGCGCGCGCGGCGACCGGTGAAGGCGCCGCCCCCGCGGGGGCGGCCGATCCCTCAGTCGGCGCTGGCGTCGTGTTCTGCGGCTGGGCCGTCACTCGCGGTGCGCTGTGCGTCCGCCAGGCGTCGCTCCAGGTCGTGCCGCGCATCGCGCGCCGCCGCCCGCCCCTCCTCGACCGCACGCCCCAGGTCGCGACGCTTGTCGCGGATGGTGCGGCGCGCGTCGTCCATCGTATCCTCGACCTTCTCGCGCACGTCCTCGACCAGCTCGCGCCCGCGCTCGCGGGTGCGCCCCACCAGCTTCCCGGCGGTGTCGCGGATGTCGTACGCGCGCTCCTTCATGTCCTCGGTGTAGTTGCTGGCGAGACGCCGGGCACGGCGCGCCTTGCGGCGCAGCACCTGGCGCGTCTCCTCACCGGACTGCGGGGCGAAGAGCAGGGCGAGTCCGGCACCGATCGCGATGCCGGCGAGCAGGGCGCTCATCGACGATCCCGAACGGCGTTCGATGATCACGCGGTCGTCCTCGTATTCCTTGCGAGACATCCTGCCCTCCCCGGGCCTTCGCCCGAATACGCGCTGCACCGCGCGCGCGTGCGCACGCGAGTTCGCGCGTTCGTGTGTCCGCTCAGTCGCTGAGCGATGCGTCGTCTGGCGCAGCCTCCACCACGATGTGCCCGGGCGTTCCCGGCATCGGGCGGTGGATCGCCAGTGGCTTGACCGTCTGCTTCACGATGTTCCTCGTCCCGCCAATCGCCAATTGCGTGAAGAGGAAGGTGAACTTGTCGTCGTAGGCCTTGGCGAGCGTGGCCTTGGTGCCGGCGTCGAGCTGCCAGAGCTGCTTCTTGAACGGCCCTAACGCCTTCTTGCGGGTCTTGTAGAAGAACTGCTCGTCCGAATCGGTCGCCTTGCGCTCGTCGGCGGCATTGGTCCGGAGCCATGCATAGATCTCATCCTTGAGCGCCGCCGGGATGTGATCGTACAACATGTTCTGGAAATTTGTTGCAAGGTGGATCTCGGCGGTCTCGGTGCGCGGGAAGTTGTTGAACGCCGTGTCCGGAAGCGTCGACGCCCCGTGCTGCACCGCCCCGCTCATCCCGTACTCGTCGCGCGCCACCTTCGAGAGATCTTCCAGCGTCTTGAGGTCGAGGCTCACCTCGGCGATCGAGCCGTCGGCGAGCACGACGCCACCGTGCGACGTCCCGGACTGCACGGAGATTTTCGAAAGCCCCGGCGTTCCCGGCGCGATCTTCTCCAGCGACGCCTTGAAGCCGTCCATGAAGGCGCGGAGTTCGGGGACGGTGGAGTTCTCCGTCCCCACTTCGCCGATCTCACCACCGATCGAGATCGTGACGCCCTTGGGCTCCTGCGAGCGCACGTACGTCGTGATCGCCGCGCACTCTTCGTAGTTCTTCCGCTGCTGCTCAGCGAGCGTAGGCTGCGAGAGGTCGACGAGCGTGGAGGTGTCGACGTCGATGTTGTAGAAGCCGGCGGCGATGGCTTCGTCGGCGAGCTTCTTGACGTTGTTGACTTCGGTGACCGGGTCGGCGGCGTACTTCTTGTGATTGACCTGGAAGTGGTCGCCCTGGATGAAGATCGGGCCGCGGAAGCCCTCGCGAAGCGCCGAGGCGATGAGGACGGCGACGTACTCGGTCGGGCGCTGTTCGGTGTAGGCGATCTCGGAGCGGGCGATCTCGAGGATGAAGGCGCCGGCCTCCATCTGCTTCGCCACGCGGAAGATCGAGCGCGCGGTATCGTACGTGGCCCCGCGGATGTTCATCGCCGGGACAGTGAAGCCGTGCGTCTCTCCCCGCCCGCGCGCGAGATACAGGTCATGAATGGACGCCGGGCGCACGCCAACCGCCTGCCCCAGCTCCCACAGCAGCCAGCGCGCGTAGTCCTTCGCGTCCTGGTCGCCAAAGACGGCGTCCCACACGACACCATCCAACCGCTCCGAGGCGAGGGCGGAGGCGTCGTGCACGGTGATCGTGGATCCCGCGCGCGTGACGGCGTCGCCGAGCGCGGCGTGGGCCTGGGTCGTTTCCTTGTCGGACATGTACGGTGCGTGGTGAGGAGTGAGAGCGAGTCTGACCAAACATAGCCCCGTAGCGGCGCGCGCGCCTAACCGATGACGCGCTCCGGCTTGCTCTGCGGGAGTCGACCAAACTCCTCCTTCGCGGCGTCGAATCCCGGGCGCCCCATCATCCCGTAGGTGTAGCGCTTCCCGAGCTCGACACCGGGCTGGTCGAAGGCATTGATGCCGTACAGCGACCCGGCGTAGGCGGTCGCAATCTCGAGGAGCATCATGAGCGCACCGAGATGCCACGCGTCGATGCGCGGCATGGTGATGGTCATGCTCGGGCGCCCGCGCGTGGCGAGCGCGCCAGCCGTCGCGCGACGCTCGGTATTCAACAGCTCCCAGAGCGAGTGCCCGCCAAGGTAGGCGAGGTCGGCGACGTCGCCGTGCGCGCCGGGGATCGTGACGTCGCGCTCGGGCGTCTCGACGGCGAGGAAGGTCACGGTCTTGTCGAGCGGACCCTCCATGAAGAGTTGCACCTGCGCGTGCTGGTCGGTGGCGCCGAGCGCCGGCACCGGCGTCGGTCCGACATGTTCGGTGGTGCCACGCACCTTCCCCAAGCTCTCGGCCCAGAGCTGCACGAACCACGCAGCCATGTCGCGGAGCGGGTCGGCGTACGGCATGAGGATCTGGATATGCTTTCCGACGGTAGTGTCGGCGAGGTACTGCAGCACCGCGAAGACGCCGGCGGGATTCTTCGACAGCTGATCTGACGCGCAGCGCTCGACCATGTCGCCCGCGCCGGCGAGCATCGCCTCGATGTCGATCCCGATCAGCGCCGCCGGGAGCGTCCCCACGGGCGACATCACGCTGAAGCGCCCGCCGATATTCGCGGGGATGTCGAGCGCAGGAATTCCTTCGGCGTTCGCGATGGGGCGGAGCGCCCCCTTCTGCGGATCGGTGACGAAGACCAGATGGTCGACGAGCGAAAGCTTCGCCGCCTCGAGGCGCCCGCGCACGATGAGGTACTGCGCCATCGTCTCGGCAGTGCCCCCCGACTTGGAGACGACGAGGAAGAGCGTGTCCGCCAGCTGCACGCGCTCCAGCGTCGCGCTGATCGTGATGGGGTCGACGTTGTCGAGGACGTGCAGGCGCGGCAGGCCGTCGCGCGCCGCGTCGGTGAGCGAGTTCCACTGCGGCGGGCGCAGGGCGTTGCGCAGCGCGATGGGGCCGAGCGCCGAACCGCCAATGCCGAGGAGGACGACGTCGCGGTAGCGCCCGCGCGTGCGAGCGACATACTCGAGCACCGACGACGCCAACTCGCGATTGCGGGGGAGATCGAAGAATCCGAGCTCGCCGGACGCGTGGCGCTTCATCACGGCGGCATGCGCCGCCGCAAACGCCTCCTGCGCATCGCGAAAGCCGTCGGGTGCAACGCCCCCCGACACGGCGTCGGAGAGCATGAACGTATAGTCGAGGGAGAGTGACATCGGTCGAGGGGTGTGGCTCGTGTCAGGGAGTCCGGCGCACCATCGCGCCGGTCGAATCAGATCTCCACTACCTGCCCGTCGTACGCGGGGCGAACGCCCGGCGGAAGCTCCGCCTCCAGTTCGGCGTGCGACGTCTCGTGCGTGAGGTGAATGAGGAAGGTACGCTCCGCGCCGACCTGCTCGGCGACCGCCACCGCTTCACTAACGCTCAGATGCGTGGGATGCGGGCGACGGAAGAGCGCGTTGAGCACCAGGACGCGCACACCGCGCAATCTCTCGATCGCCGCATCGGGCACGCTCTTGGCATCGGTCACGAAGCCGAGCGGACCTACGCGATAGGCAAAGACCGACATGCGCCCATGCGGGAGCGCGATCGCCTCGACGCGCGCGTCGCCGACCGCGACGACGTCGCCATCGTGAATGGGTCGGGGATCTCCCTCGGGCTTGGACGTCCCTGGGAGCGGGCGCATGCGCTCGTCGAAGATGTACGGAAAGCGCTGCGACAGCCGGGCGAGCACCTCGGGCGCGGCGTACATCGGGAGCGGGTGCTTCTGCCGCACGGTGATCGCGCGGATGTCGTCGATGCCGTGGATGTGATCGGCGTGATCGTGGGTGAAGAAGACCGCGTCCACCCGATCGATCCCGGCCTGCACCAGCTGCAACCGCAACTCCGGCGGCGTGTCGATCAACAGGCGCGTGCCGCCATCCGTCTCGATCACCGCCCCGATGCGGGTGCGCCGGTCACGTGGATCCGTCGACCGGCACACCGCACAGTCACACCCTATGATGGGAATGCCGAAACTCGTGCCGGTGCCGAGGAACGTCAGCCTCACACCGTCTCGATCTTGAGCAGGTTGGTCGTCCCGGTGACGTCGAAGGGTACGCCAGCCGTGACGACCACCTTGTCGCCTTCGCGCGCGAGCCCGCGCTGCAGCAGCTCGCCGCGCGCGCTGGCGAGCATCGACTCGTACGTATCGGCGGTCGGGACGAGGAGCGGGACCACGCCCCACACCAGCGCCATCTGGTTGTAGGTGCGCTCCACGTCGGTGAGCGCGAGAATGGGAACGCCCGGGCGGTGCGCCGAGACCATGCGCCCGCTGAAGCCACTCTTGGTGAAGACGATGGCGAGCGAGGTACCGAGCATGCGCACCGCGGTGACGACCGCCGCGGCGATCGTCTCCTCCGTCGTGGACGAGCCGGCCGAGGCGCGGCGATCGTCGCGCGAATGCACCTGGTGCTGCTCGATCTCGCTGATGATGCGCTGCATCGCCTGCACGGCGAGCTTTGGATAATTCCCCGACGCCGTCTCGGCGGAGAGCATCACCGCGTCGGTTCCGTCGAGAATCGCGTTGGCCACGTCGCTCGCCTCGGCGCGCGTGGGGCGCGGATTGTTGATCATCGACTCGAGCATCTGCGTCGCCGTGATCACCGGGCGACCGAGGTTGCTGGCGAGCTTGATGATGCGCTTCTGCACAAGCGGTACTTCCTCGAACGGGAGCTCGACGCCCAGATCGCCGCGCGCGACCATCACGGCGTCAGACGCGCGCACGATGCTCTCGATGTTGGTGAGTGCCGTGTCCTTCTCGATCTTGGCGACGATGAGCATCCCCTTGGGGATCATCGAGCGGAGCTGGGCGATGTCGTCGGCCTTTCGCACGAAGCTCAGGGCGACATAGTCGAGTTCCTGCTTGACGGCGAATTCGACGTCGGCCTTGTCCTTGTCGGTGATGGACGGCGCGGAGACGGCGACTCCAGGGAGGTTGAGTCCCTTGTGTCGCTTGATCGGCCCGCCGTAGACCACCCGTGCGGTCACGCGCGGCTTCGTCACCTCGAGCACGACCAGTTCGATCAACCCGTCGTCGATGAGGATGCGATCGCCGACGCGCACGTCATCGGCAATGTGGTCGTAGGTGACGGGGAGGTCGCCTTCCTGCGCATCGTCTTCATAACAGAGAACGATGTTCTGCCCTGGCTCGACGACGACGGTCGACTCGAGCTCGCCCATGCGGATGCGCGGCCCCTGCAGGTCGCCGAGGATCGCGACCGGGCGCCCGCGCTCGCGCGCGGCTTGGCGCACGATGGCGATGGTCCGCGCGTGCTGCTCGTGCGTCCCGTGGGAGAAGTTGATACGGGCCACATTGAGGCCGGCATCCATCAAGGCGCCGATGGTTTCGGCGGTCGACGTGGCCGGCCCGAGGGTGCACACCACCTTGGTGCGCGCGACGCGAATGTTCGTGGACAAGGGAGCGCGGGAGCGAGGGGGAGGAGCGAGAGAGTGTAAACGTTACCGAGGGAATAAGGGGCTTACCCGCCCCTCCTCGCAAGCCGAGCCGTACAGGAGGGCGCCGGTGCGCCGATCACGCGCGTACCAGCGTCTTCCCCAACGCCGTCGCCTTCTTTTCCAGACCGGCGATGAGCGTGTCGAATGACTTCTGGAACGAGGCGAGTCCTTCGGTCAGGAGCTTGTCCGTCACGTCACGCAGCGACACGCCGGCCTGCTCGAGATCGTGGAAGTACTGCTCGGCGGCCGTCACGTCGGCATCGACGGTACGCGCGGTCACCCCATGATCGCGAAAGGCATCCATCGTCGCCGGCGGCATCGTGTTCACCGTGTGCGGCCCGATGAGCGTCTCCACGTAGATCACGTCGCGATAGTCGGGATTCTTCGAGCTGGTGCTCGCCCAGAGCGGGCGCTGCACGCGCGCCCCGGCAGCCGCAAGCTTCTCCCAGCGCTCGCCCGAAAAGCGCTGCGCAAACAGGCGATAGGCCAGGCGCGCGTTGGCGATCGCCGCCTTTCCGCGCAACGCGAGAATTCCGTTCCGCACACCATCGTTGGCACTTGCAGCGATTGCATTCAACCGCTTGTCGACCTCGGTGTCGACGCGACTCACGAAGAACGACGCGACCGAGGCCAGCGAATCGATGGGCTTCCCTGCCGCGTGCCGCGCCTCGAGCCCGGCGAGGTACGATTCGATGACGCGGGCATGCGCCTCGATCGAGAAGAGGAGCGTCACGTTGACGTTTATCCCGTCGGCGATGAGCTGCTGTACCGCCTTGGCTCCTTCGACCGTCCCCGGGACCTTGACCATCACGTTGGGGCGATCGACCGTTCCCCAAAGACGGTGTGCCTCCTCGACGGTGGCCGAGGCGTCGTTCGCGACCCCGGGCGAGACCTCGATCGAGACGTAGCCGTCCTCGCCCTTCGTGTCGCGGTAGACGCCGGCGAAGATGTCGCACGCCGCACGCACGTCGTCGGTCTCGATCTGCTCGAACAGCTGCCACGGCGTGAGGTCGCCCGTCGCCTGTTCGATCTGCGCGTCGTACTCCTTCCCCTCGGCGAGTGCCTTCTCGAAGATCGTGGGGTTGGAGGTCATCCCCATCAGCGCGTCGTCACGGATGAGCGCCGCAAGGGAGCCGTCGCGCAGAATCTTGCGATCGATGAAATCGAGCCAGACCGACTGTCCGGCATCGTGAAGTTCGCGAAGGCGATTCGTATCTGACATGAGACAGGTCCTGAAGATGGGAATCAGGGTGAAGCCGATTTCGCAATCTACGCATGTCTCCCGCGCCTGACGAAAAAACGCGCCCGGCGAATGTTCGCCGAGCGCGTCGAGTCGGGGAGCAACGATCGGGAAACGATCGCGGTGTAAGGGCTACTTGGCGGACCAGGCGACCGAGTGCTCGAGCGTCCCCCAGGCGAAGCGCAGTTCTCCCTTGGCGCCATCGGACGCCGGCACGAGCTGGATGACCAACGCCTCCTGCGGGGAGGAAAGCGAACGCTCCTTGAGGGGGATGCGCACCAGATCCATCGCTTTATCGTATTCGGTGCCCCACTCACCGGTCTTCTTGCTCACGATGAGCTTCCACGCCCCCTTGGTGGTCTCGGCAAAGAGCGAGTAGGAGCCCTTGGGAACGGTGCTCCCGCCAATGTCGAGATCGACTTCGGTGACGAGCGACGTGGCCTCGTTGGCGCCGAGGCGCCAGACCTTGCCGAGGTCGTCGACGAGGGCGCCCGCGACCACGCGGCCGCGAGCGACCGGGACACCGTAGTCGATGACGATCCTGGAGGCCTTGGGCGCAGGTTGCCCCTGCACGCGAGCGGGGGCGAGCGACACGGTCGTCGAGGCGCGCCCGCTCGGAGCGACCTTGAGCGCGGACTGCGCCGCAAGCGGGGCGGCGAAGACGGTCAGGGCGAGCGCCGGGACGAAGGCGCGAGAACGAGTAAAAGTCATTCGATGGGGAAGAAGGGGGGGAGATTTCTCGGGCGGGACGAAGACGAACCGCACGGGTAGAAGCTGCGACTGGCGACTGAGCAGAATCAACCGCTCCGCCCGACTCTGTCCATCGAGCTGTCGCCCGCCGGCGCGCTATACCCGTGCCTGCTCCAAGGGGTCCGGCCGGCGCGCGACGACGTGACGCGGACGACGGCACAACGAGAGAAGCTCGACGCACCGATGAACGATCCGAAAGCGAGAACGACGATGACCGATATCCTCACGAACTTCGCCAGGCGCTCGGCCATCGGGGCGATGGCAGCGGCGCTGGCGGCATGCGGCGGCGGTGGATCTACGACTGCTCCGCCGCAGAGTAGCAGCGCGCCTGTGTTCACCGTGCAGGTGGGAGGCGAAAGCTTCAAGGTGGAGGCGACCGGAGCGGCCGCAGCTTCGCTGCGCGCCCGGATGCAGAGCGGCACGATGGGGGTGATCCTCGGATCGTTAGCCGCCGGCGATGACGGGGTGAACGCACCATATGCGTGGCACCTGGTTCCGTCGACCGTCAGCGCTGCCGACGTGGCGGCAGAAGTCTGCGACGGGCGCCCGAGCGACGTGCAGGGGAATCTGAATTATTGGCTGTCGACCGTGCGAAGCTATTGTCCGTGGAGTGCGAAAGTCGTGGCCGAGCAGTAGGAAACTGGACGGGAGACGGGAGACGGGGGACAGGAGGTAGGGCATCAGCCGCTTGCCGAGCCGTGACATCAGGCGCAAGATGGGCGCGCTGACCGCCCATCCCCGGAGCCCGCATGATTCGCGCACGACGCCCTGCCCTCGTTCTCGCTGCCACGCTGCTGCTCGCCGGGGCGCTCCCCGCGCAGGGCGCGAAGTCCCCCGCCGCTCGCATGGACCCGCGCCTGGAGAAGCTCAAGGCGGAGGCGCTGACCAAGGTCGATGCGCGGGCGAAGCTGATTCAACAGATGATCGACCAGGTCTTCTCGTTCGGCGAGCTCGGGATGCAGGAGTTCGAGACGTCGAAGTACCTCACCGGGATCCTCGAGCAGAACGGCTTCTCGGTCGAACGCGGGACCGCCGGGATGCCCACCGCGTGGCTGGCGAAGTGGGGGAGCGGGAAGCCGGTCATCTCGTTAGGGTCGGACATCGACGGGATCCCGCAGGCGAGCCAGAAGCCGGCATTCGGCTTTCGCGAGCCGCTGATCGCCGGGGCGCCGGGGCACGGTGAGGGCCACAACTCGGGCCAGGCGGTGAACATCGCCGCGGCGCTCGTGGTGAAGGAGATCATGGAGCGCGAGAGGATCCCCGGCACGCTCGTCCTGTGGCCGGGGATCGCCGAGGAGCAGCTGGCGGGGAAGGCGCACCTCGTGCGCGCTGGCGTCTTCAAGGATGTGGACGTCACGCTCTTCACCCATGTCGGCTCGGACCTGAGCGTGGGGTGGGGGCGCTCGGGGACGCTCGCCCTCATCTCGGCGATCTTCAAGTTCAAGGGACAGACGGCCCACGCCGCGGGTGCACCGTGGCGCGGGAAGTCGGCGCTCGACGCGGTGATGCTGATGGGCCAGGGGTGGGAGTACAAGCGCGAGCACCTCGAGCCGCAGCAGCGGTCGCACTACATCATCCGCGATGGCGGCGACCAGCCTAACGTGGTGCCGCAGACGGCGAGCATCTGGTTCTTCTTCCGGGAGCGCGACTACGACCGCGTAACGCGCAACTTCGAGACGGCCAAACGCATCGCAGCGGGCGCGGCGATGATGACCG
>CAZWVG010000175.1:0-11915 GCA_964637355.1 uncultured Gemmatimonadaceae bacterium | reverse complement strand
AAGCGGTGTCCGCGCAGTCGGATGTTCGCGGCTCCATTCTCGACAACACCACGATCAGCAACAGTGCTGCCTTCGTTCTCGGAAACGGCGTGGCGCAGATGGGGGGCCAGATGCACCAGGGCTCTAACACCAACGCAAACTTGCAGAGCAATACCGCTGTTGCCAACAGTTCGGCGTTTGTGCTGGGCGGCGGTCGCGCACAGATGGGGGGCATCTATAGCGAGAATGCCACCATCCGCGGCAGCATGGTCTCCAATACCGTCGTTGCCAACAGTTCCGCGTTTGTGCTGGGCGGCGGTCGCGCACAGATGGGGGGTATTTCGGTCGTCAACAGCCGGGTCGACGGTTCGGTGGTGGCGAATGCGACGATCTCCAATAGCGCGGTGTTTACGCTCGGCGACGGAAAATCGCAGATGGGCGGTGTCGTGATTCGGTAAACGAACGCGGTGGTGGTGCGACTGCGCGAACCGCAGTAGTTGCACCACCACCCGCTCCGTGTCACCAAGCATCCAACCCCTCAAAAAAGAGCCCACACCACTATGAACGCGATATCGCATTATCTCGCGGTGCTCGTGGCCGGAGGTCTTGCGCACGCCGCGCTTACTCTCCCGGCACTCGCGCAGTCGCCGTCGGTCGTTCCCGCGAGTTTGACGTCCGGCAGAACAGCCGGAGGCCTCGGCACGGTCGCCACCCGTATCCGAAATCGCTCTCGGATCTACGGCGCCAACACGGCGGACGCCAGCGGCACGCTGTATTGGAGCGCGGACTCCCCCGCCCTGCGGGGGGTCCCGGCGGCTGAAGCGCTCCAGCGGCTTTCCCCTGTGCTCAACGCCGCGGATCGCACCGATGTGCGCCGCCTCGAGGTTCTCGTGGACCTCAGTCAACCGCTCACCATTCGTGTCCCCGCCGGTCAGACCGCCAGTGTCGGTACCGTGACGCTCAGCGGTATCTCACGTCGGCGGCTGGAAGTGAATACCTGGATCTCCGCGCGCAGTCTCACGGTCGTGTCCAAATAACCCCTGCATGGAGGGCTCCGATGAGCTACCTGCCCCAGCCCCACACGCGTCGTCGCACCGCAGCGCGGCTTGTGAGTCTGCCCGTTGGGACTTTCTTGGTCCTGTTGGCCGCGTGCACGACGAGCCGCCCGATGAAGGATCTCCTCAGCGAAACTCGCCCGAAGCTGCCGCCACAGCGGCAGCCCCCCACCCCACCCGTGCGTGACGCATTGCCCGACTTCAACAACGTGCTCCGTGCGTACGTCTTCTCAGATCGCGACATCGTCATCAGAAATGACGGCGTGTTCAATGAGTCGCTCGAGAAGACGTGGCCTACAGACGTCCGACAAACTCTAGCACAGGTGCTGAGCGACATGGCCCCCCCGGTCCGCATGCTCCAGGCGGAGAAGCCAGTGCTCCAAGGGGTGTTCCCATCCGTGCCGATCACTCCGCCGCAAGGTCCGCAACCAGACTTCGTAATTTACGGAAATGTGGTTTACCGAAACACAGTCGCCGCGTCTGAGCGCAGGGTGCAGGGAGGGTTCGAGACCAACGGCCGCCCGAAGTCGAATGCCGACCACTCTCGCGACGATACGCGAGAGGCAGTAGAGATCAAGGTGGGCTTGACGATCGGGCTGCCTAACGGGCTCGCGGTGGCGTCCTGCATGTACCGAATCATTGTCGAGCGACACGAGCAATCGACTTCGACCAGCGTGTTCATTGCTGGGAGCGGCGGCGGGGTGGATCGAAAATTCACCGTGCAGGAGAACTCGGGAGACGGTTTGTACGAGGCGATGTTCGCCATCGTCGCCAACCTGCTCGGGCACGCGCTCAAGATTCCCTACTACCGTGTCAGTCCGATCTTCGCCGGCGGCGACAGCGTACTCGATGCCAGTGTCCGCCAACTACTGAACCGAATGAGCCGGCTGGAGTTGGAACAGCAGGTTAAGCGCTTCATGTGGATCGACGGCTTTCCGATGATTCAGACGACGCCTGTGATGACCGATGCCGATCGCGCCGTGGCTGCGCTCTTCATGCGGCAGCAGTCGCTCGATTTTTCGGATCACACGTCACTCGTCGAAGCCGCGTTCCGACTCTGGCGGACGCTTGATTTCCGATCGGGCGCCCGGCGTGTGCGCGACCTGCTGGACAGCATCGCTGCGACGCCTCCCCCAGTGCCCGAGTCCGTTCCAACCGCCGGCTCGCGTCCGCGGTGCCGCAGAGCGTGTGCTCACACAAGTCGCGGGAAGGTGAACTTAAGGTCCGTCAACCCGACAAACACCAAGCCACCAACGGCGAAGCCGGACATGAGGTGCGCGGCGCGCACCACCAGAACCGAGACGAACTTGAGCTGCACAGTGCGCGCACCGGCAGCCGACCGCGGCGAGGAGTCGTCTGCAAAGTCTCCAGCGCTGGTAAAGGCGCCGCCTAGCGACGGGGGAAAGCCAGAGAGATGGTGATACTTGGAGTGATCTGGTCTGGGCGCGCGCTTAGGTGCGCCCAGACCGGTTTGGTCCGCCAGGCGGGCCAGCCAGACCGGCGCGTTTCTTCCATTACAGACCGTTGCTTGTTGGATGATGTTCGCAACAACGAGGCGACACTCTTGCCGCCCCGAGCGTCCGCCATTCGAAAGTTGAAGCACCGTCCCGATGACGGCATCCGGAATGATCTGCCGTCGAGGCTTTTGCGACCTGACGAATATTTACCACGTTCCGCGATTCTATACTGCACTTAAAGCAAAACGCGAAGGTCCTCTCGGACCTCTGCTCCAAACCTGTTCCAGCGAGGAGCGGCAACAGGCGGGTCGCGGATATCTACTTCAATGAGTTCATGCGCATCTTTGACCACCACTACGCGCGATACATAGTACGCGTCCTCACCGATGAGGGACGCTCAGATCCCGAGGCGGGCTACCTCAAGGAGAATACGGCCGACTGGTTACCGTCACACTTCAATCCGTCCAGCTACAAGCCGAAGCGACGAAAGTATTTTGCTTCGCCAAGCAAGTGAACGCCGCAGGCCGTCGACGGTAGCGGTAGTGGCTCCGCCCACGTCGATATGCCGATACTGCAGCGCGGGCGCCAAATGGATGAGGCGAATTGTGGCGGCGTTTCCCCTGTCCACATTGACTCGGGGAATTCGGGCGTAATTCAACGCGTTGGTACATTCTGAAATTTGCTAGAACAAGCGCCCGAATGCATGCGTACATGCCATTGCAAGAAGGCCGCGGGCCGTTGAACATGACGGTCGAGCCCCCACACTCAAACGGACCTGGTCGACTAGTGCCGCACAACCGCAAGTGATCGAGTAGTGGATCAGATAGCGCACGAAGAGTCCGTAGCCGTTCAGATGACAGCCGAGTGTGCTGAGCTTCAGCTCCTCCATCGCTACAAGCTGAGGGTAGTGCACCCGCCCCTCACGCCGCCACCCACAAATGCACCGCCACCGCCACCAGAAAAACGGCAAAGGCGCGCTGTAGCTGGCGGGGGTCGAGAGACAACGCAATCGACGCCCCTCCCCACGCCCCCACCGCCAACCCCGCCGCAATCCACAGCGCCGCCGCCACGTGCACGTGCCCGCTCTGCCAGTACTTGAACGCGCCGAGTGCCCCAACTGGCAACAGCAGCGACGCGAGCGACGTCCCGGTCGCCGCCTCGGGCGCCAACCCGCCGATGAAGACGAGCGCCGGCACGATCACGACGCCGCCGCCGATACCGAAGAGCCCCGAGAGCACACCGGCGGTGAGCCCGATGACGAGAAAGCGAAGTGGAGAAGGAGACATGGAATGGGCGTGGTTTTTCCGCATGCTAACCACGCGCCCCGCTGCGCTACACCACCCGAACGGCGAATCGGCGCTGAGAATCCGTTCAGCGTGACGTCGGCGTCACATCCTGCGGACGCGGCGCCGGATATCGCATCCGCGCCAGGATCCCCACCGCCCGCGACCGCGCCACTGACCCGTTCGGCGACCACCGGATCGGCGACGGGAGCACTGCAGCGAGCCGCGCCGCCTCTTCTCTCGTGAGGCTCTTCGCCGACTTCTTGAAGTGGGTGCGCGCCGCCATCTCGGCGCCGAACACCCCGTCCCCCCATTCGGCAAGATTGAGGTAGAGGTCGAGGATGCGATCCTTCGGCAGGCACAACTCCATCACCACGGTGAACCACGCCTCGAGCCCCTTACGCACGTAGCTCCGCCCCTCCCACAAAAAGAGATTCTTCGCGACCTGCTGCGTGATGGTCGACGCCCCGCGCAGCCTCCGTCCGCGCTTGGCGCGCTCGAGCGCGTTCTCGATCTCCTCGAAGTCGAAGCCGTGATGCAGGTAGAAGCGGTCGTCCTCCGAGGCGAGCACGGCGCGCCGGAGATTGGCCGAGATGTCGTCGTGGCCAACAACGTCGCGCTTGGGATAGAAGGGGTGCTTTCCCTCGAACATCCGCTGCGTGAAGCGGCGCAGCATGACGGTCGTCGTGAACGGCTGCACGAGGTTGAGCGGGAGCACCAGGACGAACGGACCGACGACGAGCAGCAACAGGGCGATCAGCGCCCAGCGCCTGAGCCGCTTCCAGATGGTACGCTTCGGTCCGGTGACCATCGCGGTAAGATCGAACGCGACGGGGGGAGGGCAAGGGGTGCCGACGTCAGCGCGATGCCGAGACGCCGCGTATTCGCGGACCACCCTGATGATCGCGTCGGGTCAATGCCGGGTGACTCGATCAGGAACTCGGGGTATGATCCGCGCATTGCAATCGCCGCTCGGGGGCGCGTTCCAGTCGCCGCCGAGGAGCGGCGATAAAGACCCGCTGCTTTCGAGCGGCGGACCCTACCCGCCGCCCTCGAGCGGCGGACCCTACCCGCCCGCCGCCCTCGAGCGGCGGACCCCATCCGCCGCTCACGAGCGGCGCCAATCAACCGTCGCTCACCAGCTGACTCACGCAATGATCCGTCCGCGCCCGCTTCGCCACGCACTCGCGCGCTCCTTCGCGCTCATCTCCGCGCTCGCCGCCCTCGTCCCGCTCCACTCGGCGCGCGCGCAGGGGCGCGTGCGCACGGGGATCGAGGTCCTCCTCACCGACTCGATCCACCTCATCCAGGGAAAACGCGTCGGCCTCATTACCAACCACACCGGCGTCGACGCGATGGGGCGGTCGAGTGCCGACCTGTTGCACGCCGCGCCGGGCGTTAAGCTCACGGCCCTCTACGGCCCCGAGCACGGTATCCGCGGCGTCGCGCGCGCCGGCGATCACGTGGCGACCTTCGTCGACTCGGCGACGGGCGTGACGGTCTATTCGCTCTACGGCGAGACGCGCGTCCCCACGGCGGAGATGCTCAAGGACGTCGACGTCCTCATCTTCGACATCCAGGACGTCGGCGCGCGCGTCTATACCTATGAATGGACGATGGCGCTGAGCGCCGAGGCGGCAAAGGGGAAGAAGTTCCTCGTCCTCGATCGCCCGGATCCGATTCGGGCGGATGTCGTCGACGGCGGGGTGCTGGACATCAAGTTCCGCTCGTTCGTGGGATGGTTCCCGGTCGCGCTGCGCTACGGCCTAACGATTGGCGAGCTGGCGCGCTACCTGGTGGGCACGGGGCAGATCAAGGCCGACATCACGGTGATCCCGATGCAGGGGTACCGCCGCGACATGTGGTGGAACGAGACTGGGCTCGGCTGGATCAACCCGTCGCCCAATATCCGATCGCCCGATGCGGCACTGGTCTACACGGGGACAGTGATGTTCGAGGGGACGAACATCAACGAAGGGCGCGGGATGGAAAACCCCTTCCAGATGGTCGGCGCCCCCTACCTCACCGATGCCGGCGCGATCGCGGCGGAACTGAACAAGAAGAACATTCCGGGCGTCGTCTTCGACTCGACGTCGCAGGCTGTCGAGAAGGGCTACAAGCACGGGGGGATGACGGTCCCGGTCCTCATGGTCGTCGTGAGCGATCGCGACAAGGTCGTCCCGATCCAGGTGGGATTGGAGATGCTGCGCGCCATCTACAAGCGCCACCCCATGGAATTCCAGTGGCGCCAGGAGTCGATCGACCGGTTGAGCGGCTCCACGCGCCTGCGCGCGGCGGTCGAGAAAGAAGGGGGGATCGAGGCGCTCCTCCCGATCCTCGCGAAAGAATCGGCCGAGTTCAAGGAATCCACGAAGCCATACTGGCTTTACAAGTAGTGAGCGGCGTGGCGCCGCTCTACACTTTTCTCGCATCGCGGAGCGACGCATGGCAGTCATCGCAGTTTTTGGCGCCTCGGGACGAACGGGGCAGCGCGTGGTGCAGGCGGCACTCGCGCACGGGCACGCGGTACGCGCGCTCGTGCGCGATCCGGCCAAGCTCGCCGCTGATCCAAAGGTGACGCTCGTTGCCGGCGACGTCCTGGTGGCAGCGGATGTCGCCGAGGCGCTCGAAGGGGCCGAGGGGGCGCTCTCGGTGCTTGGGGGCGGAACGACGGCCGACCCGGGGCGCACACGGTCGTTGGGGATTCACAACATCATCCAGGCGATGCGAGCCGAGGGCGCTCGGCGCATCGTGGCGGTCGGCGGTGGTGGCGTACTCGACTCGACGACCGGCCCGGGGCGACGGAGCGAACAACCCGGATTCCCTGCAGTCTTTCAACTGGTGACGGCAGAGCATTACGCGGCGTACGAATTCCTCCGGGACTCCGGGCTCGACTGGACCTACGTCTGCCCCCCAGACATTCCGGATGGCGACGCGACGGGAAACTATCGCGTCGCGGCCGACGTCATGCCCGACAAGCCGAAGGCGCTTGCCACCGGCGACCTGGCCGAGTTTCTCGTGCGCGAATACTCGGCGCGCCAATTCGTGGGGCATCGGGTGGGGATTTGCACCTGACGGCATCGAAACGAGTGGACGGGCGCTCGTCGCGCGGCGCCCGTCCCAAGTGAGTCGGCAAATGAGTGTCTGCCGGACGCGAACAGCGCGTCGCGAGAAATCGTGCGGCAGGCCAGCTCCCTACTCCACCCGCAATGCCTCCGTCGGCGCCACCCGCGACGCCCTGAGCGCCGGTAACATCGTCGCCGTCACTGCAGCCACGAGCACCAGCCCTGCAACCGCCACATAGGTCACCGGGTCGCTCCGCGTCACCCCGAAGAGTAGCCCCTGCAGGAAGCGCGACGCTCCAGCCGCCGCAAGCAATCCGACGGTCGTCCCGGCGAGTGCGAGCAGCAACCCCCCGCGCACCACGGAACCCGCCGCCTCTCGCCGCGTGGCGCCAAGCGCCAGCCGAATCCCGATCTCTCGCGTCCGCTGCGACGTGGTGTAGCTTAACACCCCGTGAATCCCCACCAGCGCCAGCACGAGCGTCAGTACGGCGAACGCCCCCAGCACCAGTGTGGCGAAGCGGCGCGTCCCTAACGAGTCGAGCAACGTACGCGACAGCGGCTCCACCCCGTACACGGCGAGCTGCGGATCCAACTCGGCGATCGCCCGCCGCACCTCGGGGGCCAGCTCTTCCAGGTCGCGCGACGACCGAACGAGCAACGCGCCGGCACTCGGCGGCGCCTGCGCCAGCGCGGCGTAGATCGCCGGCGGAGCCGGCTGCGTCGGCCCCTTGAATCGCTCGTCGCCGATCACGCCCACGATGCGGCGTTCCATTCCCCAGAACTTGATCTCCTGCCCGATGGGGTCGCGATCGCCGAAGTAGCGTGCCGCTGCTGCCTCGTTGATCACTCCCACGCGCGGCGCGGCGGCGTCGTCTCCCGCCTCCAGGAGTCGCCCACGCACCAACCGCGTCCCCATCGTCGAGAAGTACCCGGGACTCACCTGGCGCACCGAGATCTCCGGCCAGTCCTTCGCCTCGGCTTCTCGCCCGACGACGACGAACGAGTTGGTGAAGCCGGCGTCGAGGGGGTGCGCGCCGGCTATGGCCACGGACTGCACGCCGGGAATGCTCCCGACGCGTTGCAGCGTCGCCTCGACAAACTGCCGAGTGGCGGGCCAGTCGGGGAATCGGCGATAGTCGCGCGGGTAGCGCGTCCAGGGGAGGGTGAACTCGGCCTTGAGCACCCCCGATGCGTCGAAGCCGGGGTCGACGTGCAGCACCTGCGACACGCTGCGCACGAGGAGTCCCGCGCACAGCACCAGCGTCACCGAGAGCGCGAGCTCGGTCACGACGAGCCACTCGCGCAGCCGGCGACGCCCCACCCCCGCCGTCCCGCCGCGGGTTTCGCCCTTGAGCGTCTCGTTCACGTCCACGCGAAGCGCCTGCGCGGTCGGGAAGAGGCCGAAGGCGATGCCGACCAGCAGCGAGACGCCAAGCGTCGCCAGCAGCACCGGCGTGTTGATCCCGATCTCCTCGACACGCGGGAGGTCGGTGGGGGCGAGGGTGAGCAAGGTGCGCAGCGCCACCCAAGCCAACGCCACTCCGAGCACGGCTCCAGCGACGGAAAGCAGGAGTGCCTCGACCACGAACTGCCGCCCGAGCCGCGCGACGCCGGCGCCTAACGCGGAGCGTACCGCCACTTCTCGCATGCGCGCCGCACCGCGGGCGAGGAAGAGATTGGCGACGTTCACGCAGGCAACGAGGAGCACCAGCGCGACGGCGCCGAGGAGGAGGTAAAGAACAGGGCGTACCGGGGCGAAGACCACGTCGCGCAACGACTCCACGTGCACACCGCGCGCGGTGTTGGAGCGATAGCGCTGTTCGAGCCCCTCGGCGATTCCCTTCATCTCGTCGGCGGCCAGCGCGAACGACGACGATGCGCGGAGCCGCCCCAGCACGAAGAACGGGTGCGTGTCGCGCGGGAATTCCTTCTCGCTCCCCTGCATGGGGATCCAGATCGCCACATCGCCCACGCCCGAGAAGGCGCCGTGGTAGTCGGCACGCGCGTGGAGCTGGTCGAGTCCGAAGTCGGTCCCGGTGGGGACGATCCCCACGACCTGGCGCGGGACTTCGTCAATGCGGATCGTTTGTCCGACGATCGCCGGATCGCCATCGAATCGCGCGCGCCAGAAGCGCTCGCCGAGGAGGACGACTTGGGCTCCGCCAGGCGTGTCTTCTTCTGGGGTAAAGGTGCGTCCGCGCATCGCGCGCACTCCCACCAGCGGGAAGTACGAGTGCGTCACCGCCATGGTCGAGACGCGCTGCGCATCGCCCTTGTGGGGCGTGTAGCTCGACTCGAGCCCGGTGAGCGCGGCCATGGCGTCGAAGCTGCGCGCATCGCGCGCGAAGTCCACGTAGTCGGGCCACGACGACGGCTCCCGCGAAGTCCCGCTCACGCGATCGGTCTCCCAGAGCACCGCGAGCCGGTCGGCGTCGGCGAAGGGGATGGGGCGGAGGAGCGCCCCTTCAATGACGGAGAAGAGCGCCGTGTTGGCGCCGATGCCGAGCGCCAACGTGAGAATGGAGACGAGCGCGAAGCCGCGCGCGTGGCGCAGCTGACGGAAGGCGTAGCGCGTGTCGCGCCCCAGGTCGGCGAGCCAGCGCCCTCCGCGCGCATCGCTCGCCTCCTCGCGCACCTGCGCCACGCTCCCCAGCGCGACCGCCGCGCGACGGCGCGCCTCGGCGGGGTCCAAGCCCTGCGACTCGAAGCGCTGGGCCGCCATCTCGAGATGAAAGCGGATCTCCTCCTGATGCTCGCGGTCCGCGCGTCCGCTCCCGAAGAGGGAGCGCACCCAGGTGGCGAGTCGGTCGGGGAGCCAGCCGGAGCGATCGTTCGGGGCGTTCATGGCAGCGCTCCGCTCCACCCGAGGATGGCGTTGACCGCGGTCGATGACCGCTCCCACCCCTCGAGCTCCACCGCGAGGCGGCGCTTTCCGGCGGCGGTGACTTCGTAGTAGCGCGCCCGCCGGTTGCTGTCGGTGGTGCGCCATTCCGATCGGAGCCACCCGCGCTTGGTGAGGCGCTCGAGCGCAGGGTAGAGTGACCCCTGGTTCACCTGGAAGACGCTCCCCGACATCTGCTCCATGCGGAGCGTGATCCCCCACCCGTGGATGGGCTCGAGCGACACGATCTTGAGAATCAGGAGCTCGAGCGTCCCCTGCAGCATGGTCCCGCGTTCGTCACCCACGATTCACTCCTCTCGGCGGTCGAGAGAAGAGTCGGTGCACTTCTCTCGACAGTCAAGAGGAACGGGGACGAGCCGAGTGCGGGGTGTTGCAGCCGGTGAGCGGCGGCGCCCGAAACCCCGCGTGCGCCCCTCCCGTACTTGGGCCCATGCCTGTTTACGAAGCCATCCGGCTGGCACTCGCCCAGATCCGCACGCAGAAGCTCAAGAGCTTCTTCACGCTCCTCGGCGTGGCCATCGGTGTCACCTTCCTCATCGCCGTCGTCTCGATCATCGACGGGATGGGGCGTTACATGGAAGACGACCTCGTCGGAAAGCTGATCACCAAGAATTCCTTCGACGTTCGCCGGCAGCCCAACATCAACATCGGCGATGTGGACGAGTCGGAGTGGCGTTCGTGGCGCACCCGCCCGCGCATCACCGAGGACGACGTGGCTCCAGTGGTCGCGGCGCTCCCCCCCGATGTGCGCTGGGCCTACGAAGGGAGCGATGCGCTGACGCTCGAGTCGCGCTACGCCAACCCGCGCAAGGTGATGGTGCAGTGCGTCGAGGGGCAGTGGTTCGAGATCAAGAACATGGGGGTGCAGGAAGGGCGCCTCCCGTCGCTGCAGGAATATGCGTTAGGCACGCCGGTCGTGGTCATCGGCGAGGAGACCAAGAAGCATTTCTTCCCCGGCGTCTCGCCGATCGGGCGTGAGCTCAAGATCGGCGACATCCCCTACGAAGTGATCGGCGTCGCCGAGGCGCAGGGGAGCGCGTTCGGCATCTCCATGGACAAGTTCGCGATCGTCCCGTACGCCACGCCGGCGCACCGCATGGTGAACCGGTTCAAGGTGATCGACGGGATCACGATCCAGTCCAACTCCGAGCGGCAGATGCTCTCGACGCTGGAGATCGCCCGGCAGGTGATGCGGGTGCGGCACAAGCTCCGCCCCGGCGCCCCCGACGACTTCTCGCTGCAGACGGCCGACGCCGCGCTCGCCTTCTGGAAGAAGATCCAGGGCTTCCTGGTGATGGCGGGGATCGCCCTCCCGGCGATCGGGCTCCTCGTGGGGTCGATCGTGATCATGAACATCATGCTCGTCGCGGTTGCCGAGCGCACGCGCGAGATCGGGGTGCGCAAGGCGTTAGGCGCCAAGCGGCGCGACATTCTTTCGCAGTTCATCGCCGAGTCGACGACGCTGGCGATCATTGGGGCCGCCTTCGGGATCGGGGCCGGCTTCGGGCTGGCGAAGCTGATATCGGCGGTCTCGCCGCTTCCGGCGAGCGTGGCGCCCTGGTCGGTCGTGCTGGGGGTGACGGTGGGGGCGGGCGTGGGGATCATCTCTGGCGTCTATCCGGCGAGCCGCGCCTCGCGCCTCGATCCGGTGGCCGCGCTGCGGCAGGAGTAGCCGATGGCGATCCGTGACCGGGTGACCTCGCTCGTCGAGGGGATCCTCATCGCCGTCGACGCGCTACGCGCCAACCGCGTGCGAGCCGCACTCACCATCCTCGGGATCGCCATCGGCGTCTTCGTGGTGGTGGTGATGTCGGCGGCGATCCAGGGGATCAACAACAGCGTGGCGCAGGAGTTCGAGAAGGCGGGGCCGACGACATTCTTCGTCAACCGCTTCCCCATCTCGCTCGAGGGGTGCAGCGACGCCGACGACGAGAGCTGCAAGTGGCGGAGCAATCCGCCGCTCAAACTGACCGAAGCAGCGGCCATCAAGCGCCTCCCGACGATCCAGGACATCACGATCTCCAGCGGCTCGCAGGCGGCGGCCAAGTATCTCGACCGCATGCTCTCGAGCATGCGCATCTCCGCCTTCACCGCCAACTGGATCGAGGTCTCGGGCGGCGACATCGTGCAGGGGCGCAACTTCACGCAGGGCGAGGAGACCAACGGCGCGCGCG
>CAZWVG010000174.1:0-11924 GCA_964637355.1 uncultured Gemmatimonadaceae bacterium | reverse complement strand
GGGAGGACCGTGAGCTGTGGTCCTTCTCGACGTGAACGTGCTCGTCACCGCGATGAGGGAAGACGCTCCTCGTCATGCGGTGATGAAGGCGTATCTGGAAGGGCTCCGGCGCGCGCCGGAGCCCTTTGGCGTGAGCGAGTTGGTGCTCAGCGCTGCACTTCGCGTGTTGACGCATCCGCGCGTGTTCGTTCCCCCAACGCCACTCGAAGCAGCACTCGCCTGGATCACTGCCCTGCGCGACACGCCTAATCTCGTATTGGTGGCCCCCGGGCCTCGCCACTGGGAGATCTTCACGGAGTTAGTCGGCGAGACGCACGCGATCGGCAATCTGATTCCCGACGCCTGGCACGCGGCGCTGGCGCTCGAGCATGGGTGCGAGTGGATCTCGGAGGATGCGGATTTCGGGCGGTTTCCGCAGTTGCGGTGGAGTCGGCCGGGGTGAGGCGCTGCCTGCGTAGCGGATGACATCGGAATTGCCAGGCACGCCCAAGGTTAAATGCGTTCTGGCCAAGCACGCACTTCGCAAGACGCACAGCGTTCGGCGCGCGCGTAGGCAACAAGTCGACGATACCTGACTCGACAATGCACGCTCACGTCTTACCGGACGATCTACATCTATCGACCGCTTGTCGATGCTGTTGGCACGCGCCGAATGCGATTGCATCCGCCATCGCGGACGGCAGGGTCGATGTCGATGTCGCACGGCGAGGATGACAGACGGGCGACTTCTTGATTGAATGACACCGCCTTGCACGCATGCACCCGTGCGACCCGATGAGCGTTCGCTACGAGTAGCGCCGCGCAAAAGCACGACCTCATGGCACATCGTCCACTTCACAGATTTGCCGTGCGCTCGTCGCCCCTGTCTCGCACAATCTCCACGATCATATAGCGCTACCCTGACATTCGCCTGAGCGACCTCGGCGTTAGGCACTGCGGCACGACATTGCACACGCTCCGCGTGCACATGTTCACGTCCCGCAGTCGGCCCTCGCACCTCCTTGGCAAACTCTTTATACCATCTGCGAGAAGAGACGTCTTCGATATTGACGGCTTCGCGTTGCGAGTCACAGTGTCGCGTGACTAGGGTCACATCGCCCAGATTCTTGCATACACAATATCTCGCGCGCGCCAGTTACTGCAGTTCAACCTTTGGGTGGGGAGGGCGTATGATCCGGATCAACTCGAAGCAAGGTCTTGCAGTTGCAGTTGTTCTTGCCGCTTCAGCTTGTGGAGGAGACGTAGGTACACAGTTTTCGCCTAGGGTCAAACCAGGGCTGGTGTCTAGCATCTCGGCTACGCGACTCATCGACCCGCCAGACAACCCTACATCACCAAACGCGTACAACGTGAAGGCCAGCGTGAACTGGTCTCCAAAGGTCCCGTACGGCATCTCGAGCGTGACCGTCACCGGAAGTGCATCCGGCGGCACCGGGGGGCCGTACTACTACGTCTATGCGGTCGACATCTGCGACATCTACGATTACTGCAGTGGCGCTCAAGAGCTCGCCGAAGGATACCAGATGACTTCGTGGACCTATTCGCCGATTCCGAGTTATGCGGCATACGTCCGGGTAACAGTTCAAGCAAAAGAGTCACACGACGCGAACTACCTTACGGGAATGAGCTCCACCGGATTCGTACGCGGGCCTGCATGGGCGCAGTACGGCGGACAGGGCACCGCCTGGGGAGTTTGCGGAGGCAGCATGCGCTACAATGAGTTCGTTCCTGACACGTCATGGCAGCACTTTGGCCCAGACTCGGTTCAAGTGGTTGACCCCATTGGACACGAGCACGAGTATCGTAGAAACTGGTGCACGGGGAAGAAGGAACTTCAAGATTCGCTCCTTCACTTTTAGGCGTTCCTGCTCGCGACCACTATCCTCGCTGGGCGAGTAGAGAGTCGATGGAATGCGTGATGGACGAGGGAGGTCCAGCTGAGCAGCCTCCCTCGTCGAACTCCGAGGTGGCGATCGAACAGCAGAGCGCCTTGATACGACTGGCACTATGTACGCAGCGTCGCAGCGATTCCGATGGTGCTGAATCGCATAGTTTGCGAGCGTGGCATATCAGAGAGCGCGCGCTGCAGCACATCCAATCAAAGCGGCCGGCCCCTACCGGGACCGGCCGCTTCTACTAACTGCGAACTGCGAGCGCGTCTACAGGTTCCCCTCGCACCCGCGCGGGAGCACCGACGCCGGCGCCCCGATGGGACGACGCGCATCGCACTCGGCCTGCGGGATCGGCATCACCTTGGCAACGAACATCCCGGGCGTGTCGATCGGGAGCGTCCCCAACCGCCCCCAGCGACGCATGTCGACCCACCGCACCCCCTCGAAGAGGAGCGACAGGTGCTTCTCGTACATGATCGCATCGAGGCCGGCTGCCCCCGTCGCCAGCGAGGCCAGTGGAGCGAGCTTCCCCGAGGTGGTGCGGACGATATTCAGATCCGCGAGAGCGGCTGCTGTGTTCCCCTGCGCCCAGTTTGCCTCGGCGCGCAGAAGGAGGAGCTCCTCATTGCGGATGATCGGCGCCGGCGTCGACGGCGTCGGATAGATGTCGAAGCGATACTCGGCGGGAATGTTTTGATTGCCGGGAGGCGAGACCGGTGCCGCGAGCTTCACCAGCTTGCGCACAACGCGGTCGTCCAACGTGACTCCGTCCGGCTGTTTCTGCGCAAGGGTCACGGCCTGTTTATGCGCGTAGATGTAGCCCTGCTGCGCGAACGAGTTGGCGTTGGTCGCATCACCGGTGGCCGTAGAGTAGATGTGATACGGACCGACGTTGAGCGATGCCATCGTGGCAGTCGTGGAGAGGAACGACTCACCAAGGTTTGTCACGGCAGCCGCGTAGCATGGATTGCCGCAGCCCAGTGATCCGCGGATCACGTTCGCCTTGGCGGCGAGAGCGCGATTGAACTTCAGGAACGTGGCCGGCGTGTCGAATCCGGCGAATCCGCTGTGCAGCACGAACGGAAACGCCGACCCACCAGCCGCGAGGTTCGTCTTCGCATCATCCAGGATCGCAATCGCGCGCTTGTACGCCGAATCGCGCGAGACGAACGGCGCCGGGGTGCTCGGCGTCGTCGGGATGTCGACCGGGGTGCCCAGTGTGTCTCTACTTTGGATGAGATAGAGCACGTCGAGCGCGTAGAATGTCTTGGCGTACCCCTGCACCGCCTGCTTCTGCGTCGCGCTCAAGTTCGACGCTTCGGAGGCGTCGATGAGCGTGAGCGCAAGCTTCATGTTCTGGAAACGATTCGTCCAGTTGCCGACTGCGAAGCCGCCCGGATCGAGGCGTTGCGGATTGGCCAGCCCGACCAGGTAGTTGGACACGGTACGGCCATCGGTTGTGAAGTAGTTGTACACCTCACGTCCGAAGATTCCGAAGTCGCGGTTATAGCCGGCGAGCCCGTTGCGTTCGTTGATGAGAACGCCGGTGGCGAGGAGCTGGATCCCGTTGGGATCCTTGGACAACGCGTCGACCGACGGCGCGTTGTAGTTCGGCACGTTGAGCTTTTCGGAGCTGCACGCCCCGAGGCCTAACGCGAGCACTCCGAGGAGTGCGACGGACCTCATGCGCATACGATCTCCCATCGAGCGAGTGCTCGCTGAAGTCAGGAATAGTCTGGTCATCATCGCTTAGAAGCCGAAGTCGACCGAGAAGAAGAACGAGCGGGTCGGCGGGAACGGCGCGAGGTCGACGAAGCGCACGACGTAGGCGCCGCCGTTGTTCACTTCGGGGTCGAAGCCGTTGTAGCCGGAGATGATGAACAGGTTGCGCGCGGCAAGGCTCAGGCGGCCGTTGCGGGCACCCGGGACGACCGACCACCACGACTTCGGGAGGTCGTACGACAGGTTGATCTCGCGGATCTTGGTGTACGATCCATCCTCGAGGTACACGGCGGTGTTGCGCCCGCCGTTCCAGGTGCTATAACGCCACTCGCCGAGCGGAACACCGGCTTCGGGCGACTTGTCGTCGTAGTCCCAGGAATTGAACCCTTCGTCGTACAGGTTCTTCGTCATGTTCGACAACGTCCCGCCGCGGCGGTAGTCGATGAGCATGTTGACGTTGAAGCGCTTGTAGTTGAAGTCGTTCGAGAACGACATCACGTACTTCGGGTTGGCGTCGGCGAGCGGGATCTGCGTCGTCTGCACGCCGTCCACGAGGCCGTTCCCCCAGATGGTGGAGACGGTGTGCCCCGGCGTGTAGAAGAGCTGGCCATACGCGTTACCGAAGCCGCGCGCCGCGGTGTTGTCGCGGAACGGCTTTACGCCCTCGGGGAACGAGGTGATCTCGGCCTTGTTCTGGTACCAGGTCGCGCGCGACGTCCACTGGAAGTTGTTGGTCTGCAGTGGAACGGTCGTCAGCCCGAGTTCCACACCGGTCGCCTTCATCTCGCCGCCGTTCACCGTCGTCGTGGTGATGCCTGACGAGGGCGCGAGCGTGGGACGCACCAGGAGGTCGACGATGTTGCGGTTGTAGTACGTCGCCTCGAGGCGAATGCGATCCTTGAGGAAGCCGGCGTCGACACCGTACTCCTGCTCCTTGAGGCGTTCCGGCGTCACCGTCGTATTGCCGATCGTCCCTGGAATGCTGTATCCGGCGTTGCCGCCGATGAGCCCGACGTTGGTAAACGTCAGGTCGCGCTCGCCGAAGTTAGGCTGGTTGCCCGACTCACCGTACGCAGCGCGGAACTTGACTTCGGTCACGCCCGAGATCGGGGCAGCGATACGATACGAGCCGGAGACGCGCGGGAAGTAGAAGATCTTCTCTCGATCGGCGTTCACGCTCGAGCGCTCGCCGCGGACGGCGGCGGAGAGGAAGACGCGTTCGCCGAAAAGAAGGAGATCCTCCTGACCGAAGAACGCCTGGTTGAGGATGAGCGACCGCACGTTGGTGACGCCGATATTTGCCGCACCAGCGGCATCCTTCTGCGCCGGTCCAAGGCCACGTCCCTGGATGTTGTAATCGTTCACGTCGCGGCTCTCGTACTGCAGACCAGCCGAGGTGGTGGCGTTGAGCCACGAGAACGTCGTGTTGTTCCAGGTACCGGAGGCGGTGACGTTACTGAAAAGGTTGGTCCCGTTTCCCTGAATCACAGTGCCCGGGAATTGTCCGCCCTGTACCGTCCCGGCGCGCTGAAACTGCAATTCCGAGGGAGCGTAGACGTAGTTCTCGTTCGAGAACCGATCAGCGCCGCCATTCAGAGCGAAGTTGACGTTGTTGGTGGCGGTGCTGAGTGCCGCGAAGTTCACACGCGTCGAGAAGATCTGACGATAGACGTCCTCGTTGTTCAGCAGCAATTCCATCGTCTGAAACGGATTGGACTGTCCGAGCACGCCCGATCCGGAGAACGGGTTCAGCACAAAGCGTCCGGACGCGTCACGCTGACGAAGGTCGAGAACGGCGGGCGTGTAGCCGAAGGCATAGATCGGCGACGACAGCGCATTGTCGTTGTTCGAAATGCCGCGCTGCGAGAAGGAGCGCAGCATGTTCGCGTTCAAGCTGACCGTAATCTTGCTGCCGATCGCCTGGTCGAGATTGGCGCGAAGCGACTGACGACGCGCACCGGTGTTGTTGATGACACCGGACTCCTGGCGATCGAGGCCGGAGAAGAAGTAGCGCGTTCCATTCACGCCACCCGTCAGTGAGACGACCGTCTCGTACGACGGATCTGTCTGTCCGTAGAGTTCGCCCTGATAGTCGTAGTAAGGGCAGGTCGGATTGCAAACGGCGGCAGCGGCATTATTGGCTTCGGCCGGGAGACCAATTTCGAGAATCTGGTCCATCGACTTGAAGTGGCGAGAGCCCAGCAGGCGCTGCGCCTGGTAGGTACCGACGCGTTGGGTGAAGTTCACGCGCGGCGCGCCGTTCGAGCCGCGCTTGGTGGTGATCACGACGACGCCGTTGGTGGCCTGCGAACCGTAGATCGCGCTGGCCGCCGCACCTTTGAGGACCTCGATGTTCTCGATGTCGTTAGGATTGATGTCGGCGAGGCGGTTGGTGCCGTTCTCTTCGCCGGAGTTGAGCGAGCCGGTGACGACGGCCATACGGTTCGAGCGCACGGCGTTGGAGATGATGACGCCGTCAACGACGAACAGCGGCTGCGAGTTGGCGATGAGCGAGGAGGCGCCACGAATCTGCACCTGACCGCCGCCGCCCGGGGCGCCGTTGTTCATGTTGATGCTCGCGCCGACGACCTTGCCCTGCAGCGCGCTTTCGAGCGCCGGGGCCGGGACGCGGGCGAGCTCTTCGGAGTTGACGGTCGACGTGGCAACCGCGGCGTTCTTCTTCTCGACCGTGGTGGCCGCGCCGGTGATCGTCACCCCTTCGATCTGGAGGACGTCCTTCTCGAGCGCGAACTCGGCGGTGGTCTGCCCGGCGCTCAGGCGCACGGTCTGGCGCTTGTAACCGATGGCGCGCACCTGGATCGAGATGTCGCCGTTCGGCACGGTGAGGCGAAACTCGCCGCGCTCGTTGGTGCGCGATCCGCCGACGGCACCGACGACGCCGACGATCGCATCCTGGAGGGGCGTTCCCGCCCCGGCGACAGTCACCTTACCGGTGACCTCGCGTGTTTGCGCCCGCGCGCTCGCCGGCACGGCGAACATCGCGAGCAGTGCTGCTGCTAGGACAAAGTACCTTCCCACAAATACCTCCCGGAGTTGGGGGGGGAACTGGACGACCACAAGTGCACGCACGACCCGCGCGGATCGGTCGACCAACGATTACGGTTGGTCGCCACGAAACGCTCGGGTCGCACCTCACACGTGCGGGTGGGCAAGCTCTGGGGATTTGGTCACAGAGTCAACGGGAGATTTCCGTCTTAGCACCACTCGTTATGGTCTTTCATCCCAGAGCGCCCCGAGTGGGGACGATCCGTTGACGGATGGTCCCGAGTGTGAACGTTCGAGCCCGGGAAATCCTAGCATTTGGAACTCCAACTATTGCCTGCAACCGGTCAGACCACTCGCGCCACTGTCGCGTTATCCCATCATCGCCCCATGTTGACGCCGCGTTCTTCTTCAATCCTTTGTGCGATGCGATCCAACGTCAGACTCTTCGCCCTTCCGCTCGCCGCACTCCTTATCGCTCCACTCGGCGATGGCGCGCGCGCGACGCTCGTCGCCCAGGTACCTAACGGGAGTCCGGTCACCGCGCGCGACCTGCTCGAGGTCGTCTCGTATCAGCCGGGCGACCTGAGCGACGACGGGCAATGGCTCGCCGTGCTGGCGAGCGCCAGGAAGGACGGCTTCGGCACCGACTTCCGTCGCGACGGCGACCCGTCGTACATCCGTCCGGCGGTTGCAAGACTCCTTGCCGTCAACACCGCGACCGGCCAATCGCAACCGGTCTTCAACGACTCACGCGTGCTTCGCAGCCCGGCCTGGTCCCCCAACGCCGCGCAACTCGCGGTGCTCGCGCTCCGGAACGACCGGCTGGAGCCGGTGATCTGGGATCGCGCGACTGGGCGCGCGCGCACGCTCTCCATCCCTCCCGGCTGGTACGTGGCCGAAAACAGCGACGTGCGCTGGACGCGGAGCGGCACACAGCTCGTGCTGGCGCTCAGGAGCGAGGCGTGGAAGGGGCGCGTTGCGCGAGAGTTCGCCCAGATGACGACCGGCCCGGTCTTCGTACAGGACGGGCGCGACCCATTCCTCGCGTGGGACCGCATGCGTCGCGAAGGCAACGTGCGCGCGATCTACACGCTCGACGCCACGACCGGCGCAGCGAAACAGCTCCTCCCCGAATCGATGGTTGCGTCGTACCGGCTGAGCGACGACGACTCGACGTTCACGTGGGAAGACGACATCACGCCAAAGACGGACTACGACGTGATCTTCGGGACGGAGCGCCGCCTCGTTATGCGCGCCGGCGCATCCGGCGCGACGACGACGCTCCTCCCGTCGCTCAAGGGGGTGACGCTGCGTTGGAGCGACGACGGCAGGCAACTCGCGTGGAGCCGCGACGGGCGCGTCTGGGTGCGTCCGGTTGCCGCGAGCGGAAGTGCGCGCCAAATCGCCGGACGCGACTCCTCCGCGCGGAACGACACGCTCACGACGACGAAAGAGGAGCGCGCGAATGCACGCTTCGACGTGGTGAGCTGGTCACCGGCCGGCGACGCGCTCCTCCTCTCCAATCGCCAGGGGTTCTGGCTCGCTCCGCTCGCGGGAGGAGAGCGCACGCTGGTCGCCGCGTCGAGCGATTCGGCCGATCTCCCTCGTTATGCACCGATCGGGTGGACGTCCGACGGACGCTCGCTCCTCTTCGCGGTGAACTCGCGGTCGGTGTGGGAGCGGGCGATCGCGCGCTACGACCGAGGTGACGCGAGCTGGCACGACCTCACGCGCGACGCTCGGCTCTACTCGAACGCGCAGCTCTCGCGCCGGGGCAACGTGCTGGTCTACTCGTCGGCTGAGGGGAATCGGCCGCAGGACCTGTATGCGACCAGCACCACGACCTTCAACGCACAACGACTCACCGGCGGCAATCCGCAGTTGGCCGGCAAGACGATGGCGCGCACGCGCCTCCTCACCTATCGCGACGTCGACGGCGTCACGCGGCGCGGCGTCGCCTACCTCCCCGCCGACTTCCGCGAGGGGACGCGCTATCCGACGCTGTTCAACGTGTACGAGGAATTCTTCGACGACACCTTCGACCCAACGATCAACGTCCTCACCTCGAACGGCTACGTAGTGGTGAAGCCGTCCGTCGGATTCGAGACGGGATTCCCGGGAGAGGCGTGGGCGAAGGGGGTCACCACCGCGGCCAATCACCTCATCGAAACCGGCATCGCCGACTCGGCGAGACTCGGCGTGTTCGGGACGAGCTACGGCGGATACGCCACCAATCTCCTCATCACGCAGACGCACCGCTTTCGCGCCGCGGTGAACATCTCGGGGAAGGTGGACATGGTCTCGTTCTACACCGACTCGCCGCGGCTCGGGGTGCGCAACATCCACGCAGCGGAGAAGAGCCAGGACCGACTGGGCGCGACACTCTGGGAACAGCCGCAGAAGTACGTGGCGCACTCGGCGGTGATGTTCGCCGACCGGATCACCACGCCGCTCCTCCTGATGACCGGAGCGCAGGACTCGAACGTCCCAGCCGACAACACGCGCGAGATGTTCTACGCGCTGCGCCGCCTCGGCAAGGACGTGACGTGGGTCGACTACATGAACGGCGGGCACGGAACGCCGTCGACGACCCCGGACGATTTCCTCGACTTCCACGAGCGCCTCGTGGGCTTCTTCGACCGCTACCTCAAGGCTACCGGTCCGCAGCAGGAGCGCGTGGTGGAGGCGCACTCGCTGCTGGGCGAATCGCTGTCGCGACCGGTGCCGCCAGCCGCAACGCTGGCGCGCATGGAGGCGCAGCTCGCCGAGGCGCGCAAGGCGTACGCGCACACTCCAACCGACGCTGACTCGATCATCTGGCTCGGGCGCCGCACGGCGTATCCCGGGAGATTCAACGAGGCGATCGCGATCTTCAGCGAAGGGATTGCCCGGTTCCCTGACGACGCACGCTTCTATCGGCACCGCGGGCATCGCTACATCACGACGCGCCAGCTCGACAAGGCGATCGCCGACCTCTCACGCGCGTACGAACTCACCAAGGGGCACCCCGACGAAGTCGAACCCGACGGACAGCCTAACGCGCGCAACATCCCGACGAGCACGCTCCAGGGGAACATCCGCTATCACCTCGCGCTGGCCTACTACCTCAAGGGAGACTTCGAGCACGCCCTCCCGCTCTATCGCGAAGACGTCGCCGCATCGGGGAACAACCCCGACATGCTGGTGGCGAGCTCACACTGGCTCTACATGACGCTCCGCCGCATGGGGCGCACCGCCGAAGCGGCAAAGGTGCTCGTCCCGATCCGCAAGGACATGGACGTGATCGAGAACGGCGCGTACCACCAGCTCCTGCTCCTGTACAAGGGCGAGTTGCAGCCGGGTGACCTGATCAGGAACCTCGGCGCCGAGGGCAACCTGCAGGACATCACGACCGCGTACGGCGTCGGGAACTGGCACCTCTACAACGGACGGCGCGCCGATGCCGAATCGATCTTCCGGCGCATCACGTCGGCGAAGTCGCAGTGGGCGAGCTTCGGCTACCTGGCCGCCGAAGCGGAGCTGGCGCGGATGCGTTAGGCGGGCAGTCGGTCGAGCGCCGAGCGGCGAGCGTGGCTTGCACCAAGGGCCCGCTCGCGCGCGACGCCCGCGCTCAACTGCCTGCTCGACTGCCTACTCCGTCACGCTACTCGTCGGGCGCGCGCGCGGGGCGGCGGAGCGCATCGGGGAGGCGGTCGAGCAGTGGACGGAGCTCGGCGGCGCGCTCCAGTGTCGTGACGAAGGTGATGCCGCGCACCGTGACGACGAGGAGCCCTTCGACGCCATAGAGCACGACCGACGCCCCTTCGGCGTGCACCACGTTGGCTGAGGCGTCGACGAAGTGCACATCGCCGATCGCACCGTTGCCATCGTCGTCGAGGTCTCTCGCGCGCTTGAGCGAAGCCCACGTCCCGACATCGTCCCAACCGAAGTCGCCGGGAATCACCGCCATCGTCTCGAGGCGCTCGAGGAGGCCGCGCTCGACCGAGACGGAGCGCTCGAGTGTGGCCATCACCGACTCGTCGGCCATGTCCTTCGCCTGCAGCACGGGGGCCACCTCGGGCGTGTGCCGTTCCAGCGCGTCGAGGAGGAGCTTGGCGCGCGCGAGCGCGACGCCGGAATGCCAGAGCGCACCCTCGGCACAGAGCGATTCGGCAACGGCCGTTTCGGGCTTCTCGATGAAGCGCTGCACCAGCGCCGGTCCGCCGCTCTCGAGTGGGAAATCGATGGACAGCGGGTCGCCGACGACGAGGTAGCCGAAGCCGACCTCCGGACGCGACGGCGTGACGCCGATCGACACGACCAGGTCCTCACGCGCGGCGACGGCAGCCCCCTGCCGCAGCGAGTGGCGGAATGCCTCGGGAAAGGCGACGGCGAGGTCGGCGTGCAGCGCGCAGAGGAGCGCGTTGGGTCCGGCGCGCTTGGCCACCTCACGCGCTCCCCAGGCGAGGGCGATCGCCGTGCCTAACGGGCGAGGCTCGACCAGCATGTTGGCGAGCGGGATCTCGGGGATGGCTGCGTGGATGGCCGGCGCGATGTCCGCGCTGGTGACGACGAGCGTCCGCTCGGCCGGAACGAGCGGGTGCAACCGGGCGACCGATTCGGCGATCAGCGGGCGCTCCCCCACCAGGCGCAGGAGCTGCTTGGGGCGGTGTGGCGACGAGAGGGGCCAGAAGCGCGACCCGATCCCGCCGGCGAAGACGATCGCCCACATCGCCGTGTCCGAGGCGAGCAGCGACGTCGCCGCCAGCTGCTCGGCGGGGAGCGTGCCGGCCGAGGCCGTGCTGACGAAGGACGTCCATCCGGCCGGGGGGCTGTCGCCGATGGGCATGTCGCGAGCGGGGTAAGCGTGAACCGGAGCGAGGAGCGAACGCCCCTCCCCCCGAACGGGGTGTGGCAAGATAAACTGTTCGAGGCGCTCTCACGCCCCCCTCGCCCCCCGTCCAGCACCGCAATTCGCCATCGTGCCGTCGCCCGACTCGCCCTCCTCGACGATGCCCCCTGCCCCGCCGACTCCTCGGGAGCTCGAAGCGCTCGATCTCGAGGCGCACCTGCTCGACCCGGCGCGCAAGCAGGCATTCGTCACGCCGATGTTCGAGCACATCGCCCCGCGATACGACGCCTTCACGCGTCTTTTCAGCTTTGGGATGGACGCGCGCTGGAAGGAAACGCTGATGCGGTGGTTCGACGAGCGCGCACCGTCAGCCGCACAGGTCCTCGACGTGGCGTGCGGCACCGGCGACCTCGCCCTTCGCGCCGCCGCGCGGCGGCCGGAGGCGCAGGTGCTCGGCGTCGATGCGGCGGAGG
>CAZWVG010000173.1:0-12044 GCA_964637355.1 uncultured Gemmatimonadaceae bacterium | reverse complement strand
GAACCCCCAACCGCCGGTTTTGGAGACCGGTGCTCTACCAATTGAGCTACTGACCTATCGCGCGGGATGGTGAACGATTGCGACGGGTCTCTTCCCCCGTCCCCCGTCTCCCGTCCCCCGTCTGGTTTACAGGGTGACCGAGGGGACTTGAACCCCCAACCCCCGGAGCCACAGTCCGGTGCTCTAACCAATTGAGCTACGGCCACCATGACGTGCGAAGGACCAGCATTCTAAACCGGCGCCCCCCCGTATACAACCGGGAAACCAGCGGGCCCCAACGGCTCAGCTTTCGCTCAGTCCTTCGCGCGATCGAGGTACTCACCCGTGGTCGGATTCACCCGAATCCGCTCACCGGTCCCGACGAATTCCGGCACGTTCACCGTCACACCGTTCTCCAGCTTCGCCGGCTTGTACGACGACGTCTTGGTCGCCGTCTTCATCACCGGCGACGTCTCGACGATCTCGAACGTGAGGTTCTGCGGGAGTTCGATCGCGATCGGGCGCCCGTCGTAGTACTCGGCGATGATCTTCATGTTGGGGACCATCCACGGCGCGTTGTCGCCCAGCGCCTCGAGGTCCATCTCGATCTGGTCGTAATTCTCGAGATTCATGAAGTGGAACGTGTCGCCACCGCGATAGAGAAACTCCAGCTCGTGCGTTTCCATCGACGCCTTCTCGATCGAATCGTCGGCGCGGAACCGGTTCTCCAGGTTCGCGCCCGTGCGGAGGTTCTTCATCTTGGTCTGCACCATCGCGCGCAGGTTGCCCGGCGTATGGTGACGGAAGTCGATCACGCGGCACGGATCGCCGTTGTAGACGATCACCATGCCCTTGCGAATGTGTGTAGCGGGAACGGCCATACCTAACGAGCTCCGCCTGAAGTGGGCGCTCTGACCAACGAACGCCGAGTGTGGGCGTGAAGACTGACGGCGAAAATCCGTAAGTTTCGACAGCCTCGTATTTTAGCCGGACCCTGTACCCTTGGCAAGTCGGGACATCGCCGGGGAGAGCGCGGGCCAGAGATTCTGCGCGACCCGCACCGCCCCCTTCTCCGTCGGGTGGATCCCGTCCCCCTGGTTGAGGGCGCGCACGCCTGCCACGCCGTCGAGGAGGAAGGGAACGAGGGTGATCCCCTCGCGCTTTGCCACCTCGGCGTAGTTGTCGTGAAAGCGGCGCGTGTAGTCACCGCCGAGGTTAGGCGGCGCCTCCATCTGCACGAGGAAAATCTTCGCATCGGGGAGGGTGTGCTTCACCAGCTGCACGATCGCTTCGAGGTTTGCCCGCGTGGAATCCACATCGAGGCCGCGCAACCCATCGTTGGCCCCGGTCT
The DNA here is from genome assembly GCA_964637355.1 of uncultured Gemmatimonadaceae bacterium. Taxonomy (GTDB): domain Bacteria; phylum Gemmatimonadota; class Gemmatimonadetes; order Gemmatimonadales; family Gemmatimonadaceae; genus SCN-70-22. The sequence goes on along the minus strand of CAZWVG010000173.1, from coordinate 10,714 downwards.
CCAGCACCACCATCGACGCCGGCTCACGCAGGAGCCAGTCGAGGCGCCGCAGTGCCCCCGCCGAGGTTTCTCCGCTCAAGCCCGCATTTACCACGTGCACGGCGTAACCGGCGGAGTCGGCCATGCGTTGTAGAACGGCAGGGTAGGCCTTCTCGGGGTCGAGCCCCAGCCCTGCGGTAAGCGACGTCCCCACGAAGAGGACGTTCGGCCGGTCGGCGCTCGCTGCAGCGACTGACGCACCGGCAGAGTCGAGAGGAGCGACCGACGACGAGGACGTAGCAGGAGGTACAGAAGCCGAACCGTCACGCGGGGTATCTTTCGACGCCTCGCCGCCGGCACAGGCCAGCGACGTGGCACAGCTCAGGACGATCACATTCGACAGGATACGCATGCTCGAAGCTCGAGGGCTCACGAAGGAATTCGACAGCGGCACGCATCATCTTACGGTACTGCGCGACGTCTCGTTCCGCGTGCCGCAAGGAGCGCTCGTGGCGATCGTCGGTCCCTCCGGGAGCGGAAAGACGACGCTCCTCGGGCTCCTGGCCGGACTCGACACCCCCACGCGCGGCGCCGTCCTCCTCGACAACGCCGACCTCACGGCGATGACGGAGGACCAGCGCGCGCAGCTCCGCGGCGAGAAGGTCGGCTTCGTCTTCCAGTCGTTCCAGCTGATCCCCACGCTCACCGCGATCGAGAACGTGCAGGTTCCGCTCGAGCTTCGCGGGGAATCGGGGGCCAGCGCGCGCGCGCGACAGCTCCTCGAGCGCGTGGGGCTGGGCGATCGCCTCGATCACTTTCCATCGCAGCTCTCGGGTGGTGAACAGCAGCGTGTGGCGATCGCCCGCGCCTTCGTGAACCAGCCGCGCATCCTCTTCGCCGACGAACCGACGGGAAACCTCGACGGGACAACCGGCGCGCGCATCGTCGCCCTCCTCGAGGAGCTGAATCGCGAATCCGGCTCCACCGTCGTCCTCGTGACGCACGACCTGTCGCTCGCCGAGCGTGCGCAGCGGGTGATCAGACTCGCCGATGGCGTCGTGGTCGAGGACCGGGCGACGGAGCAGGCGACGACTAACGGTGCAACGCCGGCCGACAAGGCGGGCGACGTGCTGGGCGCGCCGGGGACGCGATGAGCGCGCCCGGTTCGTCTCCGCGGCGCCCGTTCGCCTCGCTCGTCTCGCTGGCCTGGCGCGAGTCGCGCTCCACGCGGCGGCGCCTCCTGCTCTACATGTCGTCGATCTCGTTAGGTGTGGCGGCGCTGGTAGCGATCGATTCCTTCGCCGCCAACATCAACCGCTCGGTGCGCGCCCAGTCGCGGGCGCTCGTCGGCGGCGACGTCTCCTTCTCGGCGCGCCAGGGGTGGACCAAGGAGAGCGATGCGCTCTTCGACTCGCTGGCGAAGACCGGCGTGGCGATGGCGCGCCAGACGTCCTTCGCCTCGATGGCGACCGCGGTCATCCCGGGTACGCCGCTCCCGACGCCTCCCGGCGACTCCACCGCCGCAATGCCGGCGTCGGCCGCGCTCTCGGGGGTCACCGCGCCTAACGCGGACTCGCTCTCCCCGGTGCGCAGCGCCGGCGGGCTCACGCGCCTCGCGCAGATCCGCGCCGTGACCGAGCGCTACCCGCTGTACGGCGAGGTGCTCACCGAGCCGGCCGGACGCTGGACGTTGCTGCAGCAACGCCCCGTCGCCATCGTCGATCCGGCGCTCCTCATCGCCCTCGGCGTTTCCGTCGGCGACACGATCGCGCTGGGCTACGCGCGCTTCGAGGTGGCAGCATCGCTCGTCAGCGTCCCGGGCGATCCGGGGATGGCAGCGGCGATCGGGCCGCGCCTCTACATCGCCGACAAGTACGTCGCGAGCACGAAGCTCCTGAGCTTCGGGAGCCGAGCCGACAACGAGGCGTTTGCCCGCCTCGCGCCCGGTACCGACGCGGCCAAGTGGCTCTCCAGCATTCGCCCGCAGCTCGACTCGGCGCGGGTGCGTGCGCGCACGGTCTCGGAGAGCGAGTCATCGCTCACCGAGTCCATCGACCAGCTGGCCAACTTCCTCGGCATCGTGGGGATCGTGGCCCTCCTGCTGGGGGGAGTTGGGGTCGCGAGCGGGGTGAACGCCTGGGTGGCGCGGAAGATCGACATCGTCGCGGTGCTGCGCTGCGTCGGCGCGACGAGCCGGCAGGTGCTCCTCATCTACGCGACGCAAGCGGCGCTCATGGGGCTCATCGGCGCAACGCTCGGCGCCGCCATCGGCGTCGGGATCCAGCTCCTCCTCCCCGGGGCGCTGCACGACGTCCTCCCGCTCGACGTGCAGGTGCAACTCGAGCCGGTGGCGATCGCCACCGGGATCGGGCTCGGCGTCTGGATCGCGCTCGCCTTCGCACTGCGTCCACTGCTCGCCCTGCGCCGCATCTCGCCGCTCCAGGCGATCAGGCGCAACGTGAACCCGCCGCGCGGCAAGGGGATCGACTGGGCGACGTGGACGGTGAACATCCTCATCGTCCTGACCGTCGTCGCGATCTCGGCGACGCGGGCCAACGCCCCGCGCGACGTCATCGGCTTCAGCGGCGGGATCGCCGCGGTCCTCGTCCTCCTGCTGCTGAGCGCCGCGCTCCTTTCACGTGTGGCACGCTTCTCCGTGCGCCCGAGCTGGCCGTACGTCGTGCGCCAGGGAGTGGCCAACCTCTATCGCCCGGCCAACCAGACGCGATCGGTCGTGCTGTCGTTAGGCTTCGGCGCCTTCCTGGTCACGACTCTGTACCTCGTCCAGGGGAATCTTCTCGCCCAGCTCCGCATCACCGAGGAGGCCTCGCGCGGCAACCTGATCTTCTTCGACGTACAGGACGATCAGTCGCTCGGCGTCGACTCCATCGTGAAGGCGGCGGCGCTCCCGGTGCTGCAGCGCACCCCGATCGTGACCATGCGCATCGCCGCGATCAACGGAAAGTCGGTCGCCGAACTCGCCCCGCCCCGCTCGTCGGACACGCTTCCGCCGGAGGGAGGAGCAAACGCGCGCCAGCGCCGGCGCGAGGAGGCGAACCCGAACGAGCCGCGCCGTCCGTCGGGATGGGCGCTGCGGCGCGAGTATCGCTCGACGTTCCGGGACACGCTGTTCAGCGCCGAGAAGCTCGCCGGCGGCAAGTGGTTCGGCGAGATCCCCGCCCTCGCCGGCAAGCCCGCCGACGAAGTCTCGCTCGAGACCGACATCGCCGAGGGGCTCGGCGTTTCGTTAGGCGACGTGATCACCTGGGACGTGCAGGGGGTGAAGGTCCCGACGCGTGTGACATCGTTCCGCGAGGTGAACTGGGCGCGATTCGAGCCGAACTTCTACGCCGTCTTCCAGACGAAGACGCTCCTCGCCGCCCCCAAAACGTACGTGCTGCTCGCCGCGTCGGACGACGCTCGCGCCACCGCACAGGTGCAGAGTGCCGTGGTGCGGCGCTACCCGAACGTCGCGAGCATCGACCTCTCGCTCGTGCGCAAGACGGTTGGCGAGATCTCACGCCGTGCCTCGCTGGCGATCCGCTTCCTCGCGCTCTTCGCCCTGGCGATGGGAGTGCCCGTGCTCTTCTCCGCCGTCGCCGCCACCCGTCGCGAGCGCGTGCGCGAAGGCGTCCTGCTCAAGACGCTTGGAGCAACGCGCGCCCAGATCGGGCGGATCCTGGTCTCCGAGTACACGGTGCTCGGCGTGCTCGGGAGCCTAACGGGGCTGGTGCTCTCCTTCGGCGGCGCCTGGGCCATCATGACCTACGTCTTCGATCGCCCGTTCACCGCCGCAACGATGCAAGCGCTCGCGATCGCCGTAGCGATGACCCTTCTCGCCGTAGGCATCGGCATGCTGAGCGGCCGCGACGTCTTCAAGGAAACCGCAATGGCGGCACTGCGCGAGAGCTAGGAGAAGGAGGGTCGAGAAGCGCAAGAACGAAGAAGACGAGAAGCGCACGCCTCTCGTCCTCTCGTCTTCTCGTCCTCTGACTACTGCTTTCTCAGTATTGTCAGCGTCGCGTAATCGCTCGAGAGCGCCGCGCCCCCCGTCGCCGTCATCTTCACCTGCACGGTCGACGACGAGTTGCTGCGCGATACCTCGAAGTAGTTGCCGGAGCTCGAGAGTGCCTGCGTCGCATACGGACCGGGGAACTGGTTGATCAAGAGCGGGAACGTCCCCTGGTTCACGTTGCTCAATGCATCGCGGATGTTCCAGCTCAGGTAGCCGTAGCGCGACGGGAGCCCGCTGATCGAGAGCCCGTCGGCGTAGTTCGCGACGAGCCACCCGGTGATCATCTGGTCGAACTGCGTCCCAGGAGTCCGGGCGAGGAGGTTCGCAATATCGGTCTGCGGACCGGCGGCGAGCGCCTTGGTGAAGGAGCGCGCAGCGCCATTGCTGAACTGATCGATCGCGTAGCGCAGGAAGGCCCAGCTCGCCCCGCGTGGCGCCAACTGGTCCTTGTTCTTCGCCGAGATCGGAGCGGACGTATCGGGGCGTGCCATCCAGCGCTGGAAGCGCGTGAGGTTCTGCCGGAAGAAGGCGTTGTAGTCGTTCGCGGCGCTCGGCGTCGGGTTCACGTCGCTGTAGGTGAGGCGCTGGAAATCCCCAAAGCCGCGTTGCGCCCGTCCGACGACTTCCTCGGCGAGGTGCGACATCCCCTCGTTCAGCCAGAACGTCTCGAGCGCCTGCACCGCCGGGTTGTATTGACGCACCCCCTGGTTGATCATGTGCTGGAATTCGTGCGCGATGACGCCGCGCGTTCCCTGTCGCACCGTGACGGTCGACCGCACGTTGTTGAACTGTCCGGCCGGATCGGGGGCGAGGACGTAGAAGATTTCCTGCTCGTTCGTCTGGTTGCGGCAGTCGTTCGTCGTCGGATACTCGCTCTTCTTGATCAGGTCCGACCCGAAGAAGAAGCCCGCGGTGAATCCCGTGGAGCCAGCAGGGGTGAGCTTGTTGACCTCGGGCGTGAGCAGGATGGAGATGCGCCCGTCGTTGTTGATGTCGGTCGGTGCGCCGAACCACGAGGTATCGGTCGGGAAGATCAGGTTGTCGAATTCGGCGGCAATCGCATTGTAGTCGGCCGTGGTGAATCCACCGGAGGGCGCGTTCACGTCCTCGATGATGGTGGCGCGCGCCGACACGGCCTTGACGACCCCCTTCACGGGGATGTTGTCCTTGCAGATGTCCTTTCCCGTGTTGAGGTTCGGGACACGAATGGCGAGCGTGTCACCGATCGATGCGACCGCCGAGAAGGTGGTCGGTGCGATTCGCGCGAGCGTTTCCTGCGCCCGCTGCAGGGCGACCGATCGAACGACGGGAGAGAGCGTGGTACGCTCGAATGTGCGGAGCCGTTCGTGCAACGCGTCGACCGCGGCACCTTCCTGCTCCTCGAGCAGCGCCTGCGTCGGACCGCCGGCTGCAATCGGCGAGGCGGTCGAGGCCTGGGCGATCGGGGAGGCGATCGATGCAGCCGCCGTGGTCGTGGTTCCGATGGTGTAGGAGAGGAGATCGTCCTGCGCCGGCCGAGTGTTGGAGCCGATGACGATGTAGTCACTCGCCCCGGTCGTCGGTGCCAGCGTCACGCACGCCACCGTCGCTCCGCCGGTGAAGCTGCGCACCTGCCCGACCGACATCGCGATCGGCGTCGCACACGGATCGGCCTCGACGAGGATCTCGATCGACTTGCTGAGCGAGCCCGATGTCGCCGTGACGGTGGCGGTGCCGGGTCCAACCGCGGTGAGCAGCCCCCCCGTGGAGATCGTCGCGACCGTCGCCGGCGTGGCGCTCCACGTGACCGAGGAGGTCGTGACCAGCTTGCCGTCCTTGTCATACAGCTTCGCCGTGAGCTGCTGCGTCGCCCCCGCGACCATCGTCGACGTCACCGCCGCAACGCTCACCGACGCGACGGGGCCCGGCGTGTCCGGCGGAGTCACCTCCGAGCCGCCGCCGCACGCGGCCAAGGCTAGCGCACCAACAATGATCCACTGTCTCACGGCCATGATCTGGAACCTCGCTCCCGTGTGCGTGCTGGGACGCTCCGGACTCCGAAGCGCCGCGCCCTTCGAGTGACACCCTCGCCCTCGTGCTGCCCCCACGACCGACGCCCGCATCGAGACCCGCTTCGACGTCTGTCGGCGGCACGCTGGGCTACACCCATCGAGGTGCCCCGTTCCTGAAGAGACGCTGCAAGCTACCGATCCGTGACCACCGTGCGCAGGGTGTCGCCGCGGCGACGCGACGTACCGAGCAACCCGCGCTCAGCGCGCCGTGCGCAGCGTCCAGCTCCCCCCCACACGCACCGTGGTCACGTCCTTGGGGACCGAGTAGACCTCGGCGGTAAACGCAGTCCGCGGCGTCAGGCGCAGACGCCCGCCGACAAACGCCGAGATGCGCGAGTCGTCGAGCAGGACGTGGGTGTCGTCGAGCACGTTGTTCTTGCTCAGGAAGTGCACGTTGAAGCGCGGCTTGATCGACGTATAGCCGGCGCCGACGTACCCGGCGAGGCGTCCGGCACCCGTCCACCCGAGGATGCCCTCCCCTCCGACCATGTTCGGCTTGTACGCGTCGTCGGACGGCGAGTCCCCGTAGCACACTGCGCTCGGGTTGGTGCTTTGGATCGCGTCGGACGAGCAGGTGATCGGCCCCTTGACCTCACCAAAGGTGGCATGCCCCCGCAACGAGAACCACGCGGAGCTTCCGTCGCCCCGCGTACTGATCGGGCGCACCCATCCGAGCGCGATCGACCCGAGGTTGGGGGTGGCATCGAGCACCGTCACTGGCGGGAGGTAGCTCCCCTCCACGTACAGCCCTCCCGGGAGTCCGATCGCCAGCCGCGGTCGAGGGAAGACTGGCGACAGGTCGGTGTTTTCGCTCTTTCGCTGACAGTAGGACGACCGGCGAATGTCGGCGCTCGGCGTCGGCACGTACGTCAGGTCGAACGAGAGGCGAACGGCGCCTGGGGCGAGCCGTTCGGCGTGACCTGCCGGCGAGAAGGCGATTGGGGCGGCGAAGAAGGCGAGGAGCTTCGCCTCGGAGCTGTCCTTCGGGGGACGACACTCGCCCGCCGCCAGACTGCCCGACAGCGCGACGATCGCGAGGAACGGAACGTGGAGCATCGGAATCTCGCTGGCTCAGGGGAAAGAATTACGGGTGAACTATTCCCTTCGGAATTCGGAAGTCAACTCGCCGAAGCGGGCGCAACGGGACGATCTGTGACCGTCTGTAATGATTTCCGTCTATTAGTGCACCCTCATTCACTTGGAACTTCCTCATCTTTCCGATCTCTCGTGCTGCTCCACAACCTGCGGATCCTGAGCCTTCCCTTCGAAGTCACTCCGGCAGACGCACGGTCGCGAGCCGAGGAGAATAGCTTCTCCACCGCGACCGCTCCGTCACGCGTTCCGGGAGCAATCGATCGCTGTGAGGGGCACGTCGAGGCGCTCCTCTCGCTGGCGAACGAGGCGATCCTCCTGACCTCGGCATCGGGGACGATCCAGTCTGCGAACGCGTCGGCTTCGCGACTTCTCGGCTACACGAGTGATGCACTCGTCGGGTTGTCCTGTCTCGAGCTGTTCGACCCGCTCGACGAGCGCCTTCGTGCCGCGCGCGCCAAGCGCACGCGCGGACAGCCGCTCGCAGGAGAGTTTCGAATCCGACGCGCCGACGGGAGCGCCGTCGAGACGGAGGTGAGCGGCGTCTCGTTTCGCGATGCCGATGATCGCCTGCTCACGTACTATCAGCTTCGCGATCTCACCGAAGCGCGCCACACCGAGTCGACGTTGCGCACGCTTCGCGCGCGCGACACGAGCGCGAACGACGAGGCGCGACCGACGTCCGACGAACAGCTGCAACACGGCCAGCGGCTGCAGTCGCTTGGAGTGATCGCCGGCGGCATTGCGCACGACTTCAACAACCTCCTCGTCGGCATCCTCGGCAATACCTCACTCGCCCTTGCCGACGTTGCACAGGACGCCGAACTCTGCGAGGTGCTGCGTGACGTGGAAGCCGCGGCGCTTCGCGCCGCCGACCTGACGCGACGCATCCTCGGCTACGCCGCCCCCGGGACCGGCGCATCCGAGCCGATCGACATCTCGGCGACCGTGCGCGAAGTCGCGCAGCTGCTCCACGCGGCCGTCTCGAAGCACGCGACGCTGACGCTCGACCTTGCCCCGTCCCTCCCGATGGTCCGATGCGACGCGACGCGGGTCGTGCAGCTGCTGATGAACCTCCTGACCAACGCCTCCGACGCCGTCGAGGGTGTCGACGGCGCGATCACCCTCTCCACTCGTGTGATCACCGCCGACGCCGAGGCCCTGAGGTCGCGCTACGTCGACAACACGCCCGTTGCGGGGACGTACGTGATGATCGAGGTGCGCGACAACGGAGTCGGGATGAGCGAGGAGACGCAACGCCGGATCTTCGACCCGTTCTTCACGACCAAGAGTTCAGGGCGCGGTCTGGGACTCGCCTCGACGCTCGAAATGATCCGGAGCAGCGGTGGGGCGATCCAGGTCGAGAGCGCGCCTGGTGCGGGGACCACGTTCCGGGTCTACCTGCCCAAGGCAGCGGAAGTCGCCGAGCAGGCGCCAGCACCGATCAGCGTCGCGCCCGAACCGCGCGGCAACGGGATCGCACTCGTGGTCGATGACGACTCGCGCGTAGGGGTTGTCGCGCGTCAGATGCTCGAGCGTCGCGGTTACGAGGTCGTCATCGCCGATGACGGCGCGGAGGCGCTCGAACTGATGCACCAGGCCGAAGGGGCGATCACGCTCGCGCTGGTCGACCTGCACATGCCGCGCATGGGGGGCGAAGAGTTGGCCATCGCCCTGCGGGCGCTCGACGAGCGGTTGCAGGTGGTGATCATGTCGGGCTCGGGGAGCGAGGAGTTCGCATCGCGATTCCCCGCGTCGCTGGTGAGCGCCTGCGTGCGGAAGCCATTCACGCTCGCTGAGCTCGACGCGGCGCTCATCCGTGTGGCGCAGGTGGCCTCCTCGGCAGAGTTGGCACCAGCCTAACGACCCAGATCACGACGTCGCGGGTGGCCGGGCGAGGGTCCCTCGCCCGGTCGTCGTGCCACCGCGGCCTCGAACGGTTGGCGCCTAACGCAGCTGGAAGGTCGCGCGCACCACGGCCGTGACGTCCTTGTCGATGGAGGAGACGTCGGCAATGCCGTAGTCACTCACCTCGGTGGAGAAGCGCGGCGTCATCTGGAAGACCCCCATGCGCGCGTCGCGCACCGCTCCCACCTGCACCCCCGTGCTCTTGGCAATCGCCTCGGCGCGCTGCTTCGCGTCCTTGGTCGCATCTTCGAGCAGCGCGATGCGAATGTCGTTGAGCTTCGTGTAGAGGTATTCGGGCGACGAGGCCTGGAGCGGGACGCCGTCGGCGATCAGGTCGCTCGCCTTCTGCGAGATGCGGGTGATCCCGTCGACGTCGTGCGAGCGAACCTCGAATGCCTGCGAGAGGCGTGTGGCGATGATGCGCCCGGTCTCACGCCCGTCGGAGAGCGTCTCGGAGATTCCGTACGCCTCGACCGGCTTGACGGTGAGGAGCGAATCGGCCAGCCCCTCGGCCTTGAGGAACTCGCGCACGCGCGCCGTGCCGTGCGTCAGTTCCTGCGACGCCGCGGCGAGTGACGATGACTGCACCGACACGGTCAGCTTCCAGACCACGAAGTCGGAGCGGATGGCGCGCTTGGCCGAGCCCGTGACGGTGACCTCTTCGTTGCCGCGGCGGATGTCGCGCAGCGCGCCCGACACGAAGAACAGGCCGAGGCAGATGGAGAGTCCGAGGGCGGCGAAGCCGTAGAGATAGTTGGATTTCTGGTCTGACATTGGAGTAGAGAAGACGAGTTTTCTGAAGACGAGAGGACGAGATGCTTCCTTCTACAAACTGAGTGCCTGCTGCAGGTCTTCGATCAGGTCATCGGCGTCTTCGAGGCCGATCGAGAGGCGGAGCAGGTTGTCGGGGGTTGGGGAGTCGGGGCCTTCGATCGACTTGCGGTGTTCGACGAGGCTTTCCACGCCACCTAACGACGTGGCGCGGGTAAAGATCCTCAGGCGGGCGGCGACGGCGAGGGCGTTGGCGGCGTCGCCCTTGAGCTGCACCGAGACCATGCCGCCGAAGAGGCGCATCTGGCGGAGGGCGATTTCGTGACCTGGGTGCGACGGGAGGCCGGGATAGTGCGTGGCCTCGACGGCTGTGTGCGATGAGAGGAACTCCGCGACCTTCGCCGCGTTGTGCGTGTGCGCACGCAGCCGCACGGGGAGCGAGGCGATGCCGCGGTGCACGAGCCAGCAGTCGAACGGGGCGGCGACGGCGCCGACCGACGACTGAATGAGCCGGATGCGTTGCCACATTTCGTCAGCGCGCGCGGTCACGAGTGCGCCGCTCAACGTGTCGGTGTGGCCGCCGTAGTACTTGGTCGTGGAGTACATCACCAGGTCGGCACCTAACGACAACGGGGCCTGTCCGACGGCCGTGGCCCAGGTATTGTCGACCACGAGGCGTGCCCTTCCCTCGTGTGCGATCACCGCGACGGCCGCGATGTCGGTGAGTGCGAGCGTGGGATTCGACGGCGTCTCGGCCCACACGAGCGTCGTGTTCGGGCGCATCGCGGCACGCACGGCGTCGAGATCGGTCGAGTCGACGAGCGAGAACTCGAGCCCCCAGCGGCCGAAGACTTCGCCGAGCAATTTGCGCGTAGCGTAATAGACGGCATTCGGGCAG
>CAZWVG010000172.1:0-12050 GCA_964637355.1 uncultured Gemmatimonadaceae bacterium | reverse complement strand
TTCCTTATCGTCGACTGCGAGAACGTCCCCTTGAGCTCGGCCTCGGCGTAGCCCATGAAGAGATCGATGTCGCCGACGTAGTTCATCAGGTCGACCGTGTGCGCACCAGCGGGGCGCGCGGCGATCTCGCCGAAGATCGCCTCCCCCTTCGGGGTCCAGAAGAACTCCATGTGCGTGAAGCCCGTCTGGAAGCCCATCGCCTTGAGCACCTGGTGCCCCATCTCGATCCCGGCGGCGACTGGGGTCGGGGTGAGGTCACGGAGCGCCATCGTCTGCGGCGAGATCCACTCGGTGCTGCGGGCGATCAGCGGATTGGGGCGATAGAAGCAGACGTTCTCGTACTTCACCTCCCCGTTCACGCAGATCGTGTCGTAGGTGTATTCCTCTCCCTCGATGAACTCCTCGACGTTGACCTCGTCGTAGGATTTCACCTTGGCGAGTTCGGCCTCGAGCTCGGCCATGGAGCCGGCGCGGAAGGTATCCATCGAACCGGCGCCGGCGATCGGCTTGACGATCACCGGGAAGCCGATCTTCTCCGCGGCCGCCTTCACGTGCGCGATCGTGGTCGCCGAGGCGTGCCGCGCGGTGCGGATGCCGGCCTTGGTGATGACCTGCTTCATCAGATCCTTGTTGCGGAACGTGTTCGCCTGCTGCACGCTCTGTCCCGGGGTGCCTAACGCCTCGCGCAGCTTGGCAGCGAGGACGACGCCGGGCTCCCACATGCAGACCACGCGGTCGATCTGGTGCCCGCCGACAGCCTCGACGACCTGGCGCACGACCGCGTCTTCGTCGGTGAAGTTGGCGACGCGCAGATACCCCGACATGTGCTCGCGGGTGAGCGCGGGGAGGTCGTGCTCGGCGACGTCACTCAGCCCGTAGACCTTGGCGCCGTGCATCGAGAGGGCGCGGCAGAAGTAGGGCATTTCTCCCGGGTAGCCGGGAGCAAGCATTATCACGTTCATTGGTCGAGTTGTCTGAAGACGAGAAGACGAGAGCGGGACGGGAGACGGGGGACGGGGGACGGGGGACGGGAGGTCGGCTGCGTGCGGTTTGGGACTCAGCGCGGCAGCACACTCAGAATTGCTGGTTGGGCGAGGTCGATCTTGATGGTGCTGATGATCTTCATGATGGCCTTCTCGACTTCTTCCGTCCTGGCGTGACGGACGATGACCCAGCCGTCGCCTTCGTATGACGACGACGGCGTAGCCCCCACTTGCGGCGACTTGGCGGCGACGATCATCGAGGCGAGTTTGCGATTGATCTCATCGACGCCGTGAATCGCCGCAATACGGCCATCGCCCTGACCGCGGAGGAAGGCGGCGCCGGCGGCGTACTTGCGCTCCGGGACGCGGAACTCGCCGAAGATCATCGCCCGCGCCCACTCCTGCACCACGTCGAAGTCGTTGGCGTACGACATCAGCTGGGTGATCTGTGCGCCTGGCGGGCGAGCGGCGACTTCGCTGATGGCGATCGTCCCGTCGCTCCGGCGGAACCACTCCATGTGCGAAATGCCGGTGGTCATGCCTAACACGTCGAGCGCGCGGCGGGCGGCCTGGCGGATGTCGTCGTACTGCGGTGCGTCGACCTCGCGCGGGAGCACCACCGACCACTGGATCCACGGGTTGTTGATGACCGTGAGCGGGGTGGGATAGTAGTGCGTGAGCGAGTGCCAGACGTGCACGCCGTCGATCGTGATCGTCTCGAACGAATGCTCCTCTCCCTGCACGAACTCCTCGAGGAGTGCCGGTTGTGTTGCCGTCGGGGGCGTCAGCTGCAACGCACGGCGGAGCGTCGAGAGATCGTCCACGCGAAAGGTCGCTATCGCGCCAGCGCCGGCCGGCGGCTTCACCACGATGGGGAAGCCGTTCTTCTCCGCGAATGCCTCCGCCTCCTCGATGCTCGCGGCGAGGGCGTGACGCGCGCAGGGGAGGCCTGCCTCGCGCAGGAGCGTCTTCATCCGCGCCTTGTCGCGGAAGTTGTTCGCCGCCTCGACGCTCAATCCCTTGATCCCGAGCCTGACGCGCGCCTCGGCGAGCGGTCCTTGCAGCTGCTCATACGCCCCGAAGAGGCGCGTCGGCTTTCCGAAGCGCTCGGCGAGTCCGTTCACCGCCCAGACGAGCTGCTCGACGTCGAGGATGTTGTCGACGCGCCAGTGACGCACGGAGCCGTGCAGCTCGCGGAGTTTGTCGGCGGGGTCGTGCGTGACGACTCCCAGGTGGACATCGGGGAGCGTCGCCGCGGCGCGCACCATCGCGAAAGCGTTGTCGCTCAGGAGCGGAGCGGCGAAGACGACGAAGGGCATGCGACTGCGCGGGGGAGAGGGAGGGGGGAGTGCGGTTGGCCGTTCGCCGAGTGGGTGGCGAGCCGGTGCGGCTGACGCAAAGTGTTGCCGCCGAGGACGGGCGTCTAGACGGGGAACCGCGGGGAGAGCGGTGGGGGACTTCCCTGCTGCGTGGCAGGCTTCCGGTACGGGTCGAAACGAGATGGTGATGGTCGGATGGCCGAGTCAGGCGAGCCTTCCGCATGCGAACTCCCCTTTCCCCTTGCGCGCTCGGCCGAGCCGAGCTGAGTCTATGGGCATGCCTCCCGCGACCGACCGCTACTACACGAGGGACGAGGTCCTCGCCTTCCCCGAGGACGGCAATCGTTACGAGCTGGTGTACGGGGAGCTGCTGGTGACGCCGGCTCCCCGGGTCCCCCACCAGGACATCGTATTCGCCATCGCGAGCTCGCTGCGCATCTACGTGAAATCGCACCGAGCGGGTAAGGTCCGCATCGCCCCCGCCGACATCTCGTGGGGGCGCCCCGACGATGTGATCGTGCAGCCCGACGCTTTCGTTGTGGCGCCTGAAGACGCCCAACGTCGCGAGTGGCACGAGCTCACTCGCTTTTTGCTGTTTGTCGAAGTCGTGAGCCCTTCTTCCGCGCGGTACGACCGCTTCACCAAGCGACGTCTGTACCAGGACATGGGAGTGCCGCTCTATTGGGCCATCGACTCCGCCAACCGTCGCGCGGAAATCTGGACGCCTGAGGCGACCGCTCCCGTCTACGAGATGGAGCGCCTTGTGTGGCATCCGAACGGAGCGAGTGAACCGTGGACGATGGAACTCGCAGAGTTGTGGGCGGAGGGAGAGGGGGCGTAAGCATCGCTGTGGAGCGCCGATCCACACCCGTAAGCGTCAGCTCTTCAGCGTTCCCCGCGCTCCTCTGCGGTCTCCGCGTTCCAGCTCTTTCGGTCACCCGAATCGCCGACGTACCAGAGTCGTGCGGCGAGCCGCGGGCACAGGGCGAGTCATACCACTTTCGGGTTCTTCCGTCCCCCGCGTCCATCGCGTATGGATAGCGAGTGTGCGCGGACACTCGCGCACTGGCGGGCTCGTGAGCAACGCGGCGCAGGCACTCCCACCGAGAGGATCACCATGGAACGCTACGAGGACCATCAGCGGGACCTCAATCCGAATCGCGCATCGGAGCAGCGCGACGCGGTCGCCGAGGTCGTGTCGCGGTTGCAGGGGCGCGGCATCGTGGTGAGCCGAGCCGACGATGCCGAGGATCTGGTCGATCTCCTCACGGCGGTCGAGCGCTTCGAAGCCGCAGTCGAACGGCACGGCGGCGATCTCATGGTCGATGATCTCGATAGTGATGAACCCGACGACGTGCACTTCGTCCTCCCGCGCCGTACGCACGGGGAACCGCTGCGCGCGTACATGAGCCGGATCGAAGAGGCGACCGCCAACCTTCGAAAGCATCCGAACCGCCCGGACTGACCGCACCGCCGCTCCCCGCGAGCCGACCGTCGCTCGCGCTGTCGTTCACAACTCTCCCGAAAACGAGTGGCCGAGCACGATGCCGCACAGCTGCGGCTCCGCTTCCCGGTGGACCTGTCGCGCGACCATGTGCGCGGCGGCGAGGCCCCCGACCGGGTGAGCATGGTGATCTACGCGGACTATCTCTGTCCGTATTGCCGCGGGCTGCGCCCGGTGCTGGTGCGCCTGCGCGAGGTACTCGGCGAGCGATTCCAGTACGTCTACCGGCACTTTCCTAACGAGCGCGCGCACCCCGGGGCGACGATGCTGGCGCGCCTGGTGGAGGCCGGGGCGAATCAGGGGAAGTTCTGGGAGCTGCACGATTGGGCCTATGCGCAACCCGGGCCACCGTCCAAGCACGCCGCGTACGAGTTCGCCGAGTCGTTAGGCCTGGACATGGCGCAGTTCCGCGCCGACCTGGAGAGTGAAGAAACCAGGGCGCGCGTCGAGGAGGACGTCGCGCAGGGGCGGCGCAACGGTGTGAGCGGGCCCCCGACCGTATTCATCGACGGTCAGCGCTACGACGACTCCTGGGAGTTCCACGCGCTCCTCGAGGCACTCGAGCGGCCATTGGCGGCGCGCGTGCGTCGCTCGGCGCGTGCATTCGCTTCGCTCCCGGCGTCGGGGGGCTTCGTCCTGATCATCGCGGCGGTCGCCGCGCTGGTCTTCGCCAACTCTCCCCTCGCCCCGTGGTACCACGCCTTCGTCGACGCCGAGTTCATCATCGGGCCAGCGGGGCACGCGCTCGCGCTGACCGTGGGCGAGTGGGCATCGGAGGGATTGCTGGCGGTCTTCTTTTTACTTGTAGGCTTGGAGATTCGCCGGGAGTTGAGCGTGGGGTCGCTCTCCGACAGGCGCAACGCCGTACTCCCCGTCGTCGGGGCAGTCGGCGGCGTCGTCATGCCCGCGCTCGTGTATTTGCTGGTGAATCGCGGCCCGACGTCGCCAGGGTGGAGCGTTCCCACCGCGACCGATGTTGCGTTCACGCTGGGAATCCTCGCGCTGTTAGGTAATCGCATCCCCGCGGCGGTGCGCGTGTCGATCGCCGCGCTGGCCGTGGTGGACGACGTGGCGTCGGTGATCACGCTCGCCGTCTTCTACGCGCACGGCTTCGCGCTGGCGTGGTTCGTGGCGGCGGTTGGCGTGAGCATCGCCCTCCTCGCCCTCAATCGTTGGCGTGTGTACCGCGCCTGGCCGTACGCCGTCCTCACCATCGCGCTCGGGTTATGCCTCCACAGCGCGGGAATCCACGCCGCGTTATGCGGCGTCGTGCTGGCCATGCTCCTACCCAGCCGCCCGGCGCCTGCGGCCGGCCCGCTGCTCGCGCAGACCGCCAACGCGCTCACGTTTCTGCAAGAAGCCGAGCGGGCGTCGAGCGCCGAGGAAGGCGACGAGGCCAATCCTGAGCAGGTGTGGGAGTGGGCGAGCCGCAACCTCTCCGCCGCGGCAGACCGGTTGTTGTCTTCCGCCGAGCGTATCGAGCGTGCGGTCGCGCCGTGGACGGCGTATCTCATCCTCCCGTTCTTCGCCTTCGCCGCGACGGGGATCGAGCTTGGCGGTGACGTGCTGGCCGCGCCGACGCGCCCCATCCTGCTCGGCGTTGTGCTGGGGCTTGTGGTGGGAAAGCCGCTGGGGATTTTCTTCGCCGGCTGGCTGGCCGTGAAGGTGGGGATCGCCGCAGCTCCGCCGGGGGTCTCGCTGCGTACGATCGTTGGAGCGGCGTGTCTCTGCGGCGTGGGTTACACCATGTCGTTGTTGATGGCAGAGCAGGCGTTGCCCGATGCAGGAGAGGCGGCGGTGGCGAAGGTGGGAGTGCTGGTGGGATCGACGCTCGCAGCGGCGGTGGGGACGGCGGTGTTGCTCTCGACCGGCGCACTTACGGACGACAGGCGATCGACTCAGTCGACGAGCGGCAGTGGCCGAGGTGACACGGCGCCGCCTCAACCACACACGTCCGTGGGTGTCGTTTGACGCTCATGTGTCGGATTTATATAGAGGTCTTCCCACAGATGGCTGAGTGCTTTGCGCTGGCGCGGTGCGCCGGTGTGGCAGGCGACTATTTGTGAGAAGAGGTGTAGACCAGCGAGTTCGATCGCTTCAGTGAAGAGATTTCCATGCGCATCCTCGTCGTCGAAGACGATCCGGCCATCTCCAACGTCCTCGTGCGAGGACTGCGTGAGCTGGCGTTCGCCGTCGACCACGCCGCCGATGGCGAGCAAGCCGACTACCTCGGCGCGATCAATCCATACGACGCAGTGGTCCTCGATCTCGCGCTCCCTCGCAAGGATGGGCTCGAGGTCTGCCGTGCGCTCCGCAAGCGCGGATCGGAGACGCGCATCCTCATGCTCACCGCCCGTGATGCGGTGCGCGATCGCGTGGAGGGGCTCAACGCCGGCGCCGACGACTATCTCGTCAAGCCGTTCGACTTCGAGGAGCTCGTCGCCCGGCTCCGCGCGCTCATGCGGCGCAAGGGCGAGGTGCGCGACCAACGTGTCGCCGTCCTCGACCTGGAACTCGACACACACGCGCAGAAGGCGCAGCGTGCCGGGAGCCCGCTTCAGCTCACCACCAAGGAATACGCCCTCCTCGAGTACCTCGTCCTCAACGTCAACCGGGTGATGGGGCGACGCGAGATTTCGGAGCACGTCTGGGACGACAACTACGATCCGGCGTCGAACGTCATCGACTCGTACATCAACCGGCTTCGCCGCAAGGTCGACACCGAGGGGCTCGTCCCCCTCATCCACACGCGACGCGGCGCCGGCTACCTCGTCTCCGACGACGCGCTCACGTCGTAGCGCCACGCCCCCGCGCCAACAGCGATCGGCGCGCGCGCCCGCCCTGGAGCTCCAAGCCAGGACAGCAGCAAGGCGATGACGGTCGGCGCCCACAGCCACGCCAGCCAGACGCCGACCTCCTCGTTGTCGAGGGAACGCAGGACCGACCAGGCCAGCCGCGGGAGCGCGAGGGCCGTCGAAGCGGCGCCGCCGGCAGCGAGTCGTTGCGAATTGCGCAGGATGACGCGCGCTGCGCCACGGTTCCCCGATCGCAGCAGGTCGCGGATCCTCGCATCGAGCTGCTCTGGAGAGTTGGAGCGCCACCCGGGAAGACGCAGGACCGACCACGCCGCCACCGTGCGCCCCCAGCCGTGCAGGTTGGAGCTGGCGACCGGAACGAGTGCCGGCATCGCCGCCGCCCGCGCCAGCTGCGGCGGGGGATCCATCATCCATTGCAGACCGCGCGGTGATGCGTCGGCAACTTCTACTCCCGAAACGACGGTCCCCGCCACCCGCAGGCGTTCCAGCGACGGCGCAGGGAACGGCGTGGTGAGCAGGAGAACGGCCGTTGGATCGTCGGCGCGCCCGAGTCGCACCACGTGTGCCCCGTTGGTGCAGAACTCCGCGCCGCCGAGCAGCACCGGTCCCTCGTGATCGACGCCCTCGAGCGTGCGCACCGCCGCGCTGTCGGCATGATCGGTCACGTACGCGACATCGAATCCACCGTCACGGTGCCACGCGCGATTCCGTTCGAGCGTGAAGTCCCACCGTCCATCGTGCGACTCGAGCGTGTGGCTATGGAAGTCCACCGCGAGTTCGTCGGGATCGTCGAGCCGGAGCTGCGCCATCGGCCAGGGGGCAAGCGCCCCGGCGAGATACACCGTCGCGAAGGCGAACGCCCCGCCGAGCGCGAAGCGAAGCACGCGCTGCGCGCGGCCAGGCCAACGCATTGCACCTGACGACGACGCCGGCAGCGCCCCCCACACGGCCGCAACGATCACGATCGACAGTGCGATCGCGAGATGATCCCTCGACGGGAGAAGCGACAGCCCCTCCAGCGTGCTCGCCACCGGCGAGAGTGCGAGCCGCATCGACGAGCGCTCGAGTGTCGCCTGCACGTCGGCACTTCGTGACGACCATGTGACAAGCGGCGCGAGCGGAACCACTCGGCTCGCGACCAGCGCGACCGTTCCCGCCAGCAGCAATCCCCACCCGCCGACGGGGGCGCCGCGCGTTTCAGCCGGTGCTGCGTCGTCGCTGTAGTCGCTGTCGTAGTCCGTGATCATGTGGTCGTGGTCGGCGGCGCCAATGATGAGCGGCAGAATATGATCCCTTTCATGACGACGCGGTCACGCGTGAAGTCATGCGGGCGCCACGCACAGGAGGCGTCGCGTGCGTAATCGTGACAGGCGTCTCTCGCTCAGTTGCTATGCCGATGGTGGTATGCGTCCAGCGTGCGCCCCACGAGGTGACCGACCGCGGCGCCCATGATCGCGTCCGACGCCCAGTGCTGGTTGTTGTAGAGACGCGAGAGTCCGACGGCTGCTGCCGTCGTGTAGAGTGCCGGCGACACCCAGCGCGATGCCTCGGGATGCGTCCGCGCCAGCTCGGCGCTGAACGCAGTCGCCGCTGCGAAGGCGACCGTGGTGTGCCCCGAGGGGAAGGAAGCATTCGCCCCGTGGAAGCCGCGCAGGAGCTGGAACTCGTCGGCATCGGTCGGTTCGGCCGGGTTCGCGGCGTACGGGCGTTCGCGCCCAGCGAACGTCTTGATGCCGACAGTGATCAACCCGCTCGCCAGCACAGCCTCTCCCGCGTGTAGGCCAGCATCGGCAAGCCCGGGGCGATTCGCCAGGCGCCCGGCGGCGTAGGCTCCCGCCGAGAAGATCCATGCGCCCGGATCACCGATTGTGCGAACGACCGACGCGGACCGATTGAGCGCGGCGTTGTCCTGATATCGCGGCGCCTGCAAAGCGTGTGTGAGGCGCCCGTCGATCGGGAGAGCCGCGAGGGCAGCGCCCGCGAACAGCGCAAACTCGCCGAGGTCGCGACGCGAGATCAACGGCTGCGCGTGCGGAAGCGACGGTATTTCAGGGACGGTTCGCAGCAGTGCACTCGCCGGCGGACGTGCATCGCTCTCGCCAACGATCCCCGAGCGTTCCGCGCGCTGCGCAGAGCCCGTTGCCGGCAGAATCAGGAGGACCGATACCGCGAGGAGCGTGTGACGCATGCCACCGTTTGTCATGGGTTCGGGCGCCCGTCGCGATGCCGCTCGTGCTCCAGCCACGGCGTGAGCGTGAAGGAGACAATCGGGCGGTGCGACAACCCTGACGGCGCCCCGACCGGAACCGACACATCCAGCCGCAACGTCGCACGCGCAATCCTGGTTGGGAGGAGGCGCAGCCCCGCGCCAAGCACCGCGACGTCACGAGAGGCGAGCGATGTGTAGCTCGCCAAATCCCAACGACGTGAAGCAGACATGAACAGCGCCCCACCCAGATCGTAGCTCCCACCGACACGCGGGCCGCGCCACTCGCGCTCCACGGTCGCCAGCGCCGCGGCTTCGGCGAGCCCGCGCGACGGAAGGAGTCGTGCCGTGGGATCGAACGAAACCAGCGCGCGGGTATCGGGATCGGGATCGCGGAGCGATTCGCCGGCGAGGCGCGCGCTCCATGAACCACCGCGCACCGGCACGAGTGCCAACAGCGACGCGCGCGTGTCCCCTGCATTCCACTCCGACGTTCCCTTGAAGCCCGACCACCAACCGTTCGCCGATATGATGGCCGACGAACCGACTCCCCAGAGCTTGCCGATCCAGGCATCGACGTGACGCGTCGGTTCACCGGTGACCGCATCCCTGCCGATCGTGACCGTTGCGTCCCCCTCGACTGCTGTCGGGAGTTCGACCTGCTCGCTGCTTCCCACGAGGAGCGGGCGGGTCATAAAGGAAAGCGAGCTGCGAGAGATCCCGACGAGCGGTCCACTCACGTCACGCGTCACCTGCGCAGGTCCGACGAGGAGCGCCCCCGGCGACGACTCGATACGCGCCCGCATTCGCTCGGCGCCAAGCTGCAGGGCGACTGTGGAGGTGCGGGAGCGCCAGAGCTGACGTGCCACGATCGCCCGCAGTTCGAGACGATTGACGCGATCCCCGGCCGACTTGAACGACTGCCGCGCGGAGTTGGCCATGCCAAGGTCGAAGCGCCAGCGATCGTCGAGGCGCGGCGACGACGATTGCAGCTGCGCCGCCGACTCGAAGCCCCCCTTGTACTGGGTGCGGCCGACGGAAAGGGCGAGTGGAGACCCGACGAACCACGGATCGACGTATTGCACGCCGAAGCCCGGTTGTCCCTGATCGATGCGGAGCGACGTGCGGAGCGACCGTGCGCGCCCGAGGAGGTTGTCTTCCCCGAAGCTTGCGGCAACGGATGATTTGCCGACTCGCAGGCGCGCGCGAGTGGTCCAGGCGTCGGTCGTGCGAAGCGTCAGTGTGGCGACTCCCGCATCGCGGCACTCCCGGGTGTCGAGCTGCACGTCGGACAGGATGCGCGCCCGGCGCAGCGCACGGAGCGATTCGGCGAGCTTGAGGGTGTCGATCGTCGTTCCCGACGGTTGGTCGAAGAGCCGTCGGATCGTCGACGGGTCCGTGCGGGCGTGCAGGTGATTGGCCACACCGGCGATCGCCCCCGGGAGCGCCGGCGCGCCCGCTTCGACGTCGACGCTGTCGATGCGGAGGCCGTCCAGGTGACCGAGCGTGCGTTCGTCCTGGTGTGAGGTGCACTGCTGTGCCGGCGTCGCTCCCGCGATGAGGAGCGACGCCGGCAGTACCGCCGCCAGGAGCAACGCCGCGCAGGTCATCGCGCCTCAGGCACGTCCCTCACCCGGCTTCCTGGTGGCAGGCTTCTTCTTCGCGTCCTTCGCCGCCTCACGTGCCTCGTCGGCTGGCGACTCGTGCTCGACCGAGACCACCGCTCCCGTCTTCGCGTCGACCAGCACTTCCTCGATTCCCGTCTTGCCGGGGACCTTGATGTCGAAGGAGAAGACCAGCTTGCCGTCCTCCTCCTCGATCTCGCCGGACTGGATCACGCCTCCCCTCACCCGATCGAGCGCCGTCTTTCGGGCCTGGTCCCCTGTGATGGAGGCCTTGGCGAGAAGTCCCGGCTTTTCTTCCTTGATCGGCTTAGGATCCTGGGCGTGCGCCGGGGCGGCAGCGATCAGGACGACGGCGGACGCGAACAGCGCGCCAAGGCTCGATCGCGTGATGCGGGGGATCGTGATGCGTGGCATGCGAAGTCTCGTGATCCGGGGAGGCACCGAGGCGGCGTCGGCGTCATGCTGACGACTCGGCATTCGCATTCTATCGATCCCTAGATGACGCCACGCTTACAGCCGCGGGACGATTCGTTGGCGAATGCTCATGCGGTGTTCATGAAGCCCGCGGTTGCAGCGACCGGTGTTACGACGCGCGCGGAATTCTCCAGAGGAAGGTCGTCCCCCGCGGTGACGTCGATTCCAGCACGAGCGTTCCGCCATGCGACTCGGCGAGTGCGCGGGCGATCGGGAGACCAAGCCCCGCGCCGTCGGTCGACGCGCGATCTGTGGCGTCGCGCGTGGCGGGAACCGGATTCGTGACGCGATAGAAGCGGTCGAAGATGCGTTCGCCGGCGGCCGGATCGATCCCCGGCCCTTCGTCGGCGATGCGTACTGCGAAGGCGTGCGTGCCGTCAGGTGCAATCTTCACGCGCACCCGGCTTCCGTCAGGCGCAAACTTGCAGGCGTTGCCGACCACGTTGATGACGAGCCGCTCCAGCTCGGCGCGGCGCCCCATGATCGGTGCCTCCGGTGGATCGGCAAGATCGAGGTGGATATGGCGCGCGGCGGCGAGCGGGCCGAGGGAGCGCAGCGCGTCGTGCACGATCTCCCCCAGGTCGAGCAGTTCCGGACTTCCCTGCTCCGGCTCCGCATCGTGCCGGGCGAGGAAGAAGAGGTCGTCGACGATGTGCGTTAGGCGCATCGCCGATTGCCGCACCGTCGCGAGGGCGTCGCGGTACTCCGCCTCGGAGCGATGTGCGTGCTGCAGCGTGACCTCGGCTTCCATGCGGATCGCTGCGACCGGCGAGCGCAGTTCGTGCGAGGCGTCCTGCATGAAGCGCTGCTGCTGCGAGAAGGCCGTATCGAGGCGGGCGAGCATCGCGTTGAACACGCTCGCGAGCTCGCCGAGTTCATCGCGCGGGTTGGGGGCGACCAGGCGTTCCCCCATGTTGGCGCTCCCGATCGACGCCGCCTTGCGGCTCATTGCCGCCACCGGTGCGAGGCTGCGTGCGGCGAGCCAGTAACCGCCGAGCGACGCAAGGATGAGGAAGATCGGAACGAAGACCGCGTATCCCGTCGCGAGAAGCTCCATCGTCTCGGAGTAGCCGTGCCACGACTGGACCGCGGCGATGAGGAGCGTGTCGCCGCGGATCGGTGC
>CAZWVG010000171.1:9232-12205 GCA_964637355.1 uncultured Gemmatimonadaceae bacterium | reverse complement strand
CGTCGTCCCTCCGCACGGCGCGCACCGCGCCGCCGAGTGCGCCGTCGACGTCGGTGCGTTCGATGTCGCCGACGTGCAGCGCCGCTCCCGCCGCCACGCCTAACGACGCCAGCGCGGCCTGGAACGGCTCCGGGCGAGGCTTGGCGTGGCCTACATCCATCGAGTAGATCGTCGCGGCGAAGTAGTGCCGGATGTCGTCCTGCTCCAGCAGGCGATCCTGGGCGGCGCCGCTCGCAAAGCCGGTGTCGGAGACGATCGCCAGCGTGAAGCGCGACGACAGGCGCTCGAGCGCGGCGCGGACGCCGGGGAGGAGGGCCGGGGGATAGTCGGTGAGGGTGCGATCCACTTCGCGCACAGCGAGCGCGACCTCCGCGCAGTCGGCCGGCCGCGAGATCGACATCCTCGCCAGGAGCCAGTGGATGCGCTCGGCGGAGGTATAACCGCGCTGCTCATCGCGCCACCAGCGATTCGCCTCCTGCGCCGAGGCGATATAGAGCGTCTCGAAGTCGTCCGGGACCCGCGCTCCCAGACGCTCCAACATGCGCGAAAGCGCCTCCCGCCGCCGCTGGACGCGGAGCGGCATGGAGGCGCCGAGGTAGATCGTGTCCCAGTAGTCGAGGGTGACCGCGCGGAGCATGCCGCTGTCCGGTCGGTCCATGCCGCTCAGCGCGTGGGGCGAGTCGGCGGCGTCGGTCCGGTGAACACGTCGCGGTTGATTTGTACGTATTGGCGCAGGTTCGCCGGCACGTCCTCTTCGGGGAAGATCGCCGTCACCGGGCACTCGGGCTCGCAGGCGCCGCAGTCGATGCATTCGTCCGGGTGGATATACAGCTGATCCTCCCCCTCGTAGATACAGTCTACGGGGCAGACGTCGACGCAGGCCTTGTCCTTGGTGCCAATGCAGGCTTCGGTGATAACGTACGGCATGATCAGAGTAGGTTGAGCCAGTCGATGAGGCGGGGTCACAAGATATGCATTCCCCCCGGTCGGCAATAGGCGCTGGACAGGACCGGTCGGCGTCCCTAGATGAGGGAGCATGAGACTGACGATCAACCACGCGACGCGCGACATCGTCCCCGAGGCCGACGAATCGCTGCTCACGACACTTCGCGACCGCCTCTTCCTGACAGGGGCCAAGCGGGGGTGTGATCGCGGGGAGTGCGGGGCCTGCACCGTCCTGCTGGGAGGTGAGCCCGTCTACTCCTGCCTCACGCTCACCGTCGCCTGCGACGGCGCGGTGGTCACGACCGTGGAGGGTCTCTCTCGCGGCGATACGCTGCATCCGCTGCAGGAAGCGTTCATTGCCCACGACGCGGTCCAGTGCGGCTTCTGCACGCCCGGACAGCTCATGGCGGCGGCCGCCCTCATCGCCCGCGACCCGTCGCCGGACGACGCGGCGATCACAGAGTCGATGAGCGGCAACCTGTGTCGCTGCGGGACTTATCCGCGCATCCGGCAGGCGATCCACGCCGCGGCGACCGCCATGCGCGAAGGCGTTGGGGTCACCGGCGCGGGTGTGACAAGCGCGGGTGCCACCGGCGCAGGAGCGACGGGCGCATGAGCGACGGACGCGGGAGCGAGGGACGCGGGAGCGACCCGACTAACGAGGAATTGCCCTCAACCGGGCCTCGCGCGCGCTTCGTCTCCACGGTGGTGGAGGTGGAAGGGCGCTCGGAGGTGAAGGTCGTCGAACTCCCCGACACCGAGCCGACGCCGTGGGGGGACGACGCGGCGCTGTCGATCGTGGGGCAACCGGTCCCTCGCGTCGATGCGCGGCAGAAGGTCACCGGGCGGGCGAAGTTCCCCACCGACATCCAGCGCCCCGGAATGCTGCACG
Source organism: uncultured Gemmatimonadaceae bacterium (assembly GCA_964637355.1). Taxonomy (GTDB): domain Bacteria; phylum Gemmatimonadota; class Gemmatimonadetes; order Gemmatimonadales; family Gemmatimonadaceae; genus SCN-70-22. Next base: position 10,368 of record CAZWVG010000171.1, on the reverse strand, counting down.
CCGCCTTCGTGCGCGCACCGATCGCACACGGCACCGTGAGCGCGATCGATGCCACCGCCGCGATGCAGCTGGCCGGAGTGGTCGACGTCCTGACGGCGAGCACCCTCCCCCGCCCGATCCGCGCTGGCGGGATTCCGCTGTTGGGGACGGCGATCCTCTACCCGCACCAGCCGGTCGCCGCGGTGTGCGCCGAGTCGCGCGAAGCGGCGCTGGCCGGCGCCGCGGCGGTGCGGTTGTGCTACGACGTGGCCCCGTTTGCGATCACCTTCGAGGACGCGACCGCGCCGGACGCGCCGCTGGTGCGCGGAACGACGAACGTGATGCGCGGTTCGCCGAGGATCGTCGAGCGCGGCGACGTCGATACCGCGCTCGCGAAGGCCGAGGTCGTGGTGACGCGCGAGTATCGGACGGGGAGCGCGCTGCACTCGCCCATGGAGCCTCACGCGACGGTCGCCGAGTGGGATGGCGACCGGCTCACGCTCTGGGAGTCGACGCTGGGGATCTATCGCGTGCGCGACGAGGTGGCGAATGGGCTCGGGCTCGCCCGCTCGCGCGTGCGGGTGATCAAGGGGTAGAGGGGCGGGGGGTTCGGGGGGAAGAACAACGCCGGCGCGCAGACCTTCGTCGCCGCGCTGTTCGCCCAGCGCACCGGGCGCGCGGTGCGCTGCGTGCTGGAGCGCGAGGACGAGCAGTCCGACGGCGGCCACCGCGCCCCGTCGCGCCAGGTGGTCACGCTCGGCGCCATGCGCGACGGGCGCCTGGTGGCGAGCGACGTGCGGACCGAGATCCCGTTAGGCGCGAGCGGGTGGGAAGGGAGTGTCGCCGCGATCTATGGGGAGATGTATTCGTGCCGGAACGTGCGCACGCACGAGACGTTTGCGTGGGCGCACACGCAGCCGATGATGGCGTTCCGCGCTCCCGGGCACGTGGAAGGGGCGTTCGGGCTCGAACGGACGATGGATGTGCTGGCGCGCGCACTCGGCGCCGATCCGCTGGCATTGCGGCTGACGAATTTCGCGGAGCGCGACGAGGGGAAGGATCGCGCGTACTCGTCGAACCGGCTGCGGGCGTGCTACGAGGAGGGGGCGCGTCGCTTCGGGTGGGGGGGCGGACGCGTGCTGAGGATGGGGGTGGCG
>CAZWVG010000171.1:0-9222 GCA_964637355.1 uncultured Gemmatimonadaceae bacterium | reverse complement strand
CCCCCCCCCCTCCCCTCGCCTCCCCCCCCCTGCTCACGCGCTTCTTTGCGTGCCGCCCACGCTCACGAATCAATCGCGCGCGAATCCCACTCTCACTAATCAAACGCGCCCGAGTCCCACGCGCCCGAGTCCCACGCGCTCGAATCCCCGCCGAACACGAGCGCGTCCGCTCCTGGCTACGTCCCCGGACGCAACGTCCGCCGCGGCGTCGGGATGGCCGCCTGCGTCTGGGGCGCCGGCGGCGGACCGCCGGCCTACGCCACCGTTCGCCTCAACTCCGACGCGACCGTCGACGTCCTCTCCGGCACCCAGGACCTCGGCACCGGCTCGCGCACCATCCTCGCCCAGATCGCCGCCGAGTCGTTAGGCGCGCGCCTCGCCGACGTTCGCGTGGTGCTGGGCGACACCGAGCGCACACCCTACGCGGGAAATTCCTGGGGATCGATGACGACCGCGTCGGTCGGTCCGGCGGTGCGACTGGCGGGCGAAGAGGCACGTGCGCGTCTCCTCGAGGCGGCGAGCCAGCTCCTCGAGTGCCACGTCGACGACCTGCGCACGCACGACTCCACTATCGAGACGCGCGACGGTGCCCGTCGCCTTTCCTTCGCCGACGTCACCCGCAAGCTCGGCAACGTGATGATCATGGGTCAGGGGAGCCGCGGCCCGAACCCAAAGGACGTCGCCCTCATGTCGTTCGGCGTGCAGTTCGCCGAGGTCGAGGTGGATATCGACACCGGCGTCGTGCGCGTGGTTCGCATCACCGCGGCGCACGACGTGGGGCGCGTGATCAATCCGCTCCTTGCCGGGAGCCAGATGGAGGGGGCGATCCTGCAGGGGCTTGGCTACGCGCTGTTCGAGGAGCGGCTGCTGGACGGGGCGACCGGGCGGCCGGTGAATCCTTCGCTGCACGAGTACAAGATTCCCACCATGGCCGATGTGCCCGTCATCGACGCGTTCTGCGTGGAGGGGAGCGACCCGGTGGCGAATCACACGGGGGCGCGCGGGCTCGCCGAGCCGCCGACTATTCCCACGGCGCCGGCGATTGCCAATGCGGTGGCTGATGCGTTAGGCGTGGAGGTACGAGAGTTGCCATTGACGCCTTGGCGGGTGAGGGGGGCGGTGGAGGGGCGTTAGGTCACGGGGCGAGTTGGGGTTGGAGCGCGTCCCCCCGTTGCATCCCGCGATCCTGCTACCGATCGACTAACCGAACCACTTCCTGCCAGCTCATCACCTCCGCTAGCACCTTCCGCTTAGGGACTACGCTCAACTTCCTGAGCCATGCGCTCCGGCAATACCCCGCCGGCCTTTAGGAAGTTGACGATGGCCTCTGGTCCGAGTCCTTCATTCAAGTACTGCCGCCGCGGATCGACGAGCGCTCAGGCGCCTCACCCGGGGATGTCTGTTACCCATGTACTCATCATCCCGGCTGTTCAGCCACGCACGAATGGTAACCATCGAGACCTTCGCCGAGCGCCAACAGCAATCACAGAAGAACTGGCAGACGAGGAAGTCACGCGCCCGTGGCCTCCGCGCGCAGGGTGCCTGCTTCCTCTTCGCTGCAGTGTGTCTTGACCGAACGCTGAGACAGTGTATCATAGTGTCTCGACTGCCCACAAATTCGATGCCCTTCACACTCAATGGCCTAACGTTGTATCGAATCAGCGAGGCGCTTCGAATCGCCGCCATAAGCCGACCGACGTTCTTTCGGTGGGTTGAGGCGGGCAGAATCCCGGATGCTCAGCACAGAGACCGCAACAATAGACGGCTTTTCACCAAGGAGGAGGTTGCCGCGATCAAGCGTGTGGCGTCGGCGCTTCTTTCTCATGAGCCGCCGTTTCTGCCCCCTCGCCCACATCGCGCTGCCAAGAATGAGGCCAGATTTGAGGGAGGACCGCCTCGTCGCGGGATGGAGGGCACAGCGCTCGCGGGCGATGAGGATCGTGTGTCGTTGAAGGCTGGCCTGCCCGTTGTCATTGAAGGAAATCACCCACCCGACCTGAGATGGCGTCTCTTTCACGGAGACGCCGCGAACGCGCTCGGCACTGTCGCCGACGAGTCGGTTAACTGCGTCGTTACTAGCCCGCCGTACTTCTGGCAGCGCGACTACGGCGTCGATGGCCAGATCGGCCATGAACCCAGCATAGATGGATACGTCGCGGCGCTCGTCAGTGTGTTCTCTCAGATTCGGCGGGTGCTTCGACCGGACGGCGTCGCATTCCTTAACCTCGGCGATACCTATTACTCAGCAAAGGGTAAGCCGCATGGACGCGACAAGAAGAGCAGAGGGCGGACGTGGTCGCGCGTTCGTCTGCGTGCCGTTGATGGACCGGGTCTCGGTCTTCCCCGAAAGTCGTTGATTGGTATTCCTTGGCGAACGGCGTTGGCGCTCCAAGACGATGGCTGGACCCTCCGCGCGGACGTCTTATGGAAACGGCCCGGAGCGCTGCCAGAACCAACAGCTCGAGATCGACCTTGGCTCACGCACGAGCACGTATTCATCCTCACGAAGGGGCCGAAGTACTGGTTCGACCGTGCGCCGCTTGCTGGTCAGGAGGATATCTGGAGCATTCCTGCTAGACCGGATATGCCTGGCTCGCACTTCGCTCCTTTCCCGCTGGCGCTGGCCGAGCGATGTATCCGATGTGGGACTCCGCCAGGCGGCGTCGTGCTCGATCCCTTCGCGGGATCTGGTACGTCGCTAGCCGCAGCACTTCGCCTTGGACGGTCAGCAATTGGTGTCGAATTGAAGAAGGAGTACTGCGATTTCATCGTCGGCAGACTGCACTCGTCCGCTCTCAAGCCGACGCCGTTATTCGTCGCGGCGGGGCGATAGGCGAGGCAATGTCTTCGCGGGTCACTGCGATATGTCGCGGTGAACGAATTTCGTTGCTTCCTGTCGGCTCGGTGCCAGTCGCGACTGTACCAGCGGAGTACCTCGTCGTCGAGGTCGAGGGCGAGCAGCTGGCATCGTATGTCACACTTGACCAACGAAAAGTACCTCTCGCGGTCGCGAAAGACAGGCGGCGGGGCACTTTCGTCGTAGATGCCTTTCGGTCTGTGGGCTATCACGCTCTCTCAGTTGGACCGGAAGAGTTTCTGTTTTGTACCGAGGATGCGAAGCTGCGGCTTGACGGAGTGCTACGGCTCCTTGCGGCAATCGAGGACGCCGGGCTTTCGTGGTCCTCCCAGATAATCTTCTCAGACGGGTCGTCCGTTCGTCATCCGAAGGTCGACTTCGCGTGGCTAGTCGACCAACTACCCGGCGTCTTGAGTGCCGCAGTCGAGATCGTCGACCGCCCACTCCTCCGAACAGAAGGGAAGCGAGAAACGGGCGCTCCATGCGGCGGCCGCGTTCTCAACGCCCCTTCCCGTCACCTGTTTCGCAGCCGTTCTAGCTCCGTTTTGGATCTATCTCCGAACGGGTGTCTTGAACTCGGTGGTGCGCGATATCATCCCCGACTCGTCGTCCGCTCTAAGCTCATCCGCGGTCTCGACTCAATTCCGAATCGCCGTCTAAAGCGTGTACTGCATCAGTGCAGGGGGCTGGTCTACGCGACTCTGACCTCCTCGAACGCAAGCCGTGACGCCCAAAGGCAACTCGAGAACCTCCTGCAGCGTCTTGACGACATCCTACAGCATCCGAGTCTCGGGAGCATTACCTGTCAGGACCATTTCGTGGACACGCCGACGCCCGAAGAGCAGATCGATGATCGGTATGTGACCATCTTCCGCGCTTGGCATGACCTGCAGGAGGTTCTTAGCTGGAATCCGTCACGTGAAGTCACGCCGCGGCATGCGTACGTTGGCTACGCTGATCAGATCTACCAAGCGTTCGTCATCGTGATGCTGGCTAAGGCGCTTCGAGCTGGGGCCGTCCAGAGGTCGCTACAGTCAGGACTAGCAGGACCAAGTTTCCGATCGGATGCTTTCGAGCTTTACTACGACACAGAGCCTCCGAAACCAGCCTTCAAGAACTGGCGCTCTGGATCCAATAGGCCGACGATGATGAGGCCCGACATCACGATCATTCACCGCCCTAGTGGGTCAGGACTATTGCTCGATGCCAAGTACCGCGTGGAGAAGTCAGGGCGACTACCATCGTCGGCTATCGAAGAGGGCCAAGTGTACCTTCAAAGCTTCGGGCGACAAGCGATCGGAATCTGCTATCCAGGTCCTCAACCATCGATTTCCCTCATCGAAGGCGGTGGCTACACGATCGCGGAACTAGCGATCGCGCCGTTTAATGGTCTAAGCGAATTTCTCGAAGAGAAGGTATGCCCGCAGCTCGAATCTCTAATGGAGCCACTAAATAGAGACTTCTAGATTAGCGGGCGCAGCTCGCGCACCCCACCAAACGCACCCATCAGCTTGGCGAGCCGAAGAATCTCGTCGTAGTTCGAGAAGTCCTTCGACAGATCGCAGAGTACCTCCAGCAATCTCGGCTCGCCGCGCATTTGATGCATGACCTTGTCCGCAATCTGGCGACCGACTGCGAGGAGCGCCTTACCATCCCCGGAATAGAGCGCCGCGAGTACCACATCTCTCAGCAATCCAAGGGTGAACCGCCCCCCGGTGGAGATGTCGGAAAGTAGCAAGCGGCTCATTTGCAGGATCTTGCCTTTTACGTCGTCGGGAAACGAGGAGAAACTCGGCGTTCGATCGAGTTGGGATTTCCGGTAGTGGTCCCAGATGCTCTCTTGACCTCCCGTCGCCCGCGCGGTGACGGCGGATCGCTCTTGGTTCAGCACGGCGTCACATGCTCGTACGATCGCCGGATCACCTTCGGCGGCGAAGGTGATTTCTAGAGCGTTTGGCATGTGAATGATTCGACAGCGCCGCTTCACCGGTCCGCTGATCATGCGCCTAGTCGCAGGCTCTTCGAGCCAACTGTTACACGTCGCCAAGAAGAAGCTGTCGAGCGGCAGGCGCCACATGCCGTCACGTAGAAGAGGTTGCGCCTCGTCGAGTTGAGTCACTCGCTCCGCTGGAAGTCCTGTCCAGTCGATTCGACCCGGGAGAGTTGTTGCGCGTCCGGACTCGAGGACGGACAGGATGGGCGCGAAGTAGTTGTCGATGTCACCGAGATTCCACTCGTCAAGCACAACGAGACGCGGATCCGATGGAGTGCCAACAAACAGAGTCTGTCCGGCGAACCGCCCCTCGACGAATAGGCCAGCAAGGCTCTCATACCCGAGGAACTGGCCGGCCTCGAAGTCCGGAGACACCTCCAAGAATGCGCTGTAGAACCGTTCCTCCCCCACGACGCGGAAGAGTCCTTCGGCCAGCAGTTGACAGAGACGAGTCTTGCCAGATCCGGTAGCGCCAACTAGCACGACAATTTCACCCACGATCCACCCCTGCACGATTCGCTCGACGAAGCCTGGGGGAACTATGAAATGCCTTTCTTCGAGCAGCTCCTCCAGCGCAGCAGTAATGTCGTCTGGGGCCGCGCGAATCGGCGCTGGGCGGGCGGACCCAAGCAGGTCAGCCAGATCATCGGGTGTGAGGGGAACTTGAGTGAGGGAGTCACTGGTCCATTCTGGCGGAACTGCCGAATCGAATAGTGGACCGGCAAGCCCGAGCGACGAGAAGCCGATCTCGCTCTGGAAGTGCTGAAGAGCTGAATCGATTTCGGGAATGTCCTTGTCGCGCCACATCCACGCCATTAGTGCCAGCATCGAAATCGGAGGGCGCTTCTGAAGTATCTCACGAATCAGAACGTCACGCGCTTCCGCCCGGAATGCCCACCTCTCCTGATCTGGATGAAAGAAGATTTTGCCGTCGAAGTCTTTGCGTCTCCGCTGAAGCGATCGATCGGGATATCGTTCCTGCACCCACTCGCCCGTCCCTGGGAGGAAATAGGGCTTCCCGTCTGGGCCACCTGGAACTCGGAAGTAGGCATCTAGCCACTGCCGCTCGTCGGCTGAACCAAACTTGATCGCCTGCTTGGACATTTCGCTCTGCGAGCTACAGACCGGTACACGCTTCGCAAGCATGCATGGAATAGAGACGGTCAGCAACGGGCTGTACTGCTGTCCGAGCTGCTCGAGCGACCACCGAAGGAGTTCACGACTAACGAATGCCATAAGAGTTCGCCAGGAAATTACTCTGTTTCGACCGATCGGGCGTACATGGAGGCGTGTCTAGTCTCGACCGGAACCGGATAACGGTCAAGGTTGGTAAGTGCGGTCCTAAGGTAGCCGTATGACTGGGGATCTGGGGGCGCACCGGATCAAGCACGGTGAGCGACCGCGCGCCGGCCGACCAAATCACCCAGCTCGGGGTGTTACGAGGGCTCACCCATCGAATGACATAGTCTCCAAGACCTGGTCAGCCTAAGGTCCGCAGTGATACTCCATCGCGGCCGCGCTATCTCAGCTGCTTTCGGTCTAACGCTTGGGTTCACCTGCAGCCGAACGAAATAGGGCGAGCGGAGTGAACCGCCCCGAGTTTTCAGGAGACTCGGTGAACTGGATCCTCATGCAGCCGGCTGCATGACATCGTTGGTCCTCGTGGCGTAATGGTGTGCTTCGAACTCGACGGGGGGAAGGTAGCCGAGCGGCGCGAGGAGGCGGGTCGAGTTGAACCAATGGACCCACGTCAGCGTCGCGAACTGCACGTCCTCGAGGGTGCGCCACGGTCCCTCGCGGCGAATGAGCTCCGTTTTGAAGAGGCGGATCACGCTTTCGGCCAGCGCGTTATCGTACGAATCCCCACGACTGCCGACGGACGCTTCGATGCCCGCCGCCGCGAGCCGTTCCGTGTAGCGAATCGCGAGATATTGCGACCCGCGATCCGAGTGATGGATCAGCGGACCGTTAGGGGCCCGCGCATAGACGGCCTGCTCCAGGGCGTCGAGGGCGAGGTCGGTGCGCATCGTCGCGGACGCCCGCCAGCCGACGATGTAGCGCGGGAAGACATCGATGACGAACGCCACGTAGACCATCCCGCCCCAGGTGGCGACATACGTGAAGTCGGCGACCCAGAGCGCGTTCGGCTGTGTCGCGGTGAAGCGTCGTTGCACGAGATCCGCGGGACGCGCGGCCGTGTCGTCCGGGACGGTCGTGACGACGGAACGACCGCGCACGACGCCGGCCAATCCGTCGGCGCGCATCAGGCGTTCCACGGTGCAGCGCGCCACGCGCGTCCCGTCCCGTCGGAGCTCGTGCCAGACCTTGCGTGCGCCGTAGAGCCCCTTGCTCTCGCGCCACACGCGCCGGATCGCCTCACCGAGCACGGCATCGCGCTGCGCGCGCGGCGCGCAGCGCGACGGGTCCTGGGCCTGCGCCCGTGCCTCGTAGTAGCTGGACGGCGCGATCGCGAGGACCTGACAGATCGGCTCGACGCCGTACGCTGGGCGATGCATCTCGACGAAGCGATACATCACGTCCCGCGGCGGTCGAGCTCCGCCTGGGCAAAATACGCCGCCGCCTTCTTCAAAATCTCGTTGGCGCGGCGGAGTTCCTTCACCTCGCGCTCTAACGCGGCGATGCGCGCGTGGTCTTCCGTCGTGATCCCCGGGCGCACCCCCTCATCCACCTCGGTACGCCGCAGCCAGCCGCGCAGCGTTTCCGCATGACATCCGATCTTCTCGGCCACCGAGCGGATCGCTTCGTTCTGACTGCCGTAGTCCCGCCGCTGCTCGCGCACCAGGCGAACGGCCCGCTCCTTCACCTCGAGAGAAAACTTCGTCGGTCTGCCCATACTCCAACCTCACAGGGTGTGGAGTCTCCGGCAAACCCGGGGCGGTTCAGAGCGAGCCTGCCGAAGCTCGGCTGACTGGTGCAACCCATTGTTATGCAGGCACGGAGGTGGCAGGGATGCTCGCCGTTCCTCCCAGGGCCGTGATCACCACCTTCTCAGCGCCCCAAAGGCTCGCCGTAACGCTACCGAGCGCAAGAATGCGAATCCCACCGTGAGAATTGTCCACCCATCTTGCCTCTCCGTCCAGCGAAACCGAAGGGGGGAATAGCGTTTGGAATACCCCGGGCGCTTTCGCTTTCCGTCCGCGAGTGCTCGACTTAATTCCGCGCAGTTGGTCGTAGATCACTCGATCTGTGGCAAACACGAGGACGTTCGCTCGGCCGGTGGAGATGCGTAGAAGGTCGTCAAGTAGGTTGTCCGAGAAGAGAGCATCCTGGGAGCCGAAGAGGCTTCGACACTGAATCTCGAAGGTCAGCGCTGCCGGTGCGATGACACGGAGATCGGGAGAGAGGCGCTTCTTGGACTCACCAGGGTGAGGTGCCATTGCGGGTAATGCTGAAGGAGTCACGGTCAGCACTCCGTTCGCGAGCTTCAGCTGCTTCGCTCCTCCCTTGGTCGTGCGCTCCAGAAGAGTGTATCCCTCTTCAAGTAGGCGACGGGCTACAGCGACCTTCACGGGTCCCTCACCGATCGTGGCAAGCGGATTGTCGCCGCACAGCCGACACACTGCATCGTGCGCGAGGACTATCGCGCGGGTTTCAGGTTCGGCAATGCTGAGTAGCGAAGTAGTCATGGTCAAGTCTGCCTAACGACGCTGTAGGAAAAGCCGTCCGGCGCCCGCGATTTGGAAACGGAACTCCGTATGCGACGCCGGGTTTGGGCTGGGAGCGAATCTGCGTGTTGCCGTCCTTCGCGTCGAGAGCCCATGGCCCGGTACAAGCTGATCGACACCAACCCGCGGCTGCTGCCCGTGAACCTGGTAGCGCAACTCCTCCCGGGCACCTTTGAGCACGCGGTCGATCACCTGCTGGAGCGCGCGATCGATCTGTCGGGCTTTGCTGCGCGCTTCCGGAACGACGTGACCGGTGCGCCGGCGTATCCGCCGGCCGTCCTGCTCAAGGTGGTGCTCTGCGCTTATGCGCGCGGGGTCGTGAGCAGCCGCGCGATTGCACGCCTCTGTGAAGACCACGTCACGTTCATCGCCCTCTGCGACGCACGCACGCCGCGCTTCACGACGATCGCGGCCTTCGTGAGCACGTTCGGCCCCGATATCGCCCATGTCTTCGCGGCGGTGCTGGCCGTGTGTGATCAGCAGGGCCTGATCGGGCGCGAGATGTTCGCGATCGATGGCGTGAAGTTGCCGAGCAAGGCGTCAAAGCGTCGCAGCGGAAAGCGCGCTGACTTCGAGCGCCAAGTGGAGAAGCTCGAAGCAGCGGCCGCCACCATGCTCGCGCGCCATCGCGCCGCCGACACGACCGAAGAGGGGCCGCCGGACCCGCCAGGGGGACCGCCGCGGGC
>CAZWVG010000170.1:0-12386 GCA_964637355.1 uncultured Gemmatimonadaceae bacterium | reverse complement strand
CGTTGGCGTTTCCCACTCCCCTTGCCCATCACATCTTGACAATCAAGAGGAAATCCGGCTAACCTCCGGCCACCACCACCGGAGTACCCGTGGCCGACGACGAGAAAAGCACCGACGTGATCCAGGGCACCCTGGACATGCTCATCCTCAAGACGCTCTCCCTGGAGCCGATGCACGGCTTCGGGATCTCCCGCCGCATCGAGCAGATCTCGCGCGGCGTCTTCAAGGTGAACCCCGGCTCGCTCCTCACCGCCTTCCAGCGCCTCGAGCGCGACGGGCTCCTCGACTCCGAATGGCGGCAGACGGAGAACGCGCGTCGCGCGAAGTTCTACTCGCTCACGCGCGCCGGCCGTAAGCGCCTCGATGTGGAGACGGAAGACTGGACTCGGCGCGTGACAGCGATGGCGCGCCTCCTCAAGGCGGAGGCGTAACATGTCGGCGTGGCGTCATGTGACCCGTGGGGTGCGGCGCCTCCTGCGGCGCGACGAGTCCGAGCGCGACATCGCCGACGAGGTGGAGCACTACCTCGACCAACTCGCCGCTGCGCATATCGCCCGAGGCGCGACTCCGGATGAAGCGCGCCGCCTCGCGCGCCTCGAGGCGGGGAGTCCGTCGGCGGTCCGGGAAGAGGTACGCAGCTTCGGGTGGGAGCGAACGGTCGGGACGGTCCTCGCCGACGCCGGCTACGCACTCCGCGTCCTGCGGCGCACGCCGGTCTTCACGGTCATCGCCATCTTCGTGATCGCGTTAGGCAGCGGCGCGGTGACGACGATCTTCAGCGCCATGAACGCGATCGTCCTCCGCCCGCTCCCGGGAACGACCGATGCGAGCCGGTTGGTCGGGATCGACCGGCGAACGGCCGACGATGCCGAAGGGATCTCAGCGTCGTACGAGTACTGGGACTTCCTGCGCCACAACTCGCGCACCCTCGCGGGAATCGGCGCCTGGAGCAAGGCGGTCTTCACCCTCGCCTCCAAGGGCGAAGGGATCACGGTCTACGGGAATCTCGTCAGCGGCAACTACTTCTCGGTGCTGGGCGTGCGCCCCGAACTCGGGCGCTTCTTCCTCCCCGACGAAGACGAAACCCCGCTCACGCATCCGGTGATCGTGATTTCGCACGCGCTGTGGAGCACGCGCTTCGCCAGCGACAGCAACGTGATCGGGAGTACGGTGCGGGTGAGCGGGTTGCCGTACACGCTCATCGGTGTGGCACCCCCCGAGTTCCACGGCGTCTTCTCCCCGATTCTGGTCGACGCCTGGGTCCCGCTGATGATGCAGCAGCAGCTGCGCCCCAACCGCGACCTGCAGCACGACCCATGGCTCTGGGCCTTCGGCCGGCTCAACGACGGCGTGCGGCGCGAGGCAGCGCGCGCTGAGCTCACCGGCTTGCTCCGGCAGTACATCGACCAGCGCACGGAGCCGAAGTGGCGAGACCGCTTCGTCGCCGTGCGGCTGACGGAGATGGACGGACTCCCCGCCGACGCGCACGCGATGGCGCTCGGCTTCATCGGGCTCCTGATGGGGGCGTCGGTGCTCGTGCTGCTGATCGCCAGCGTGAACGTCGCCTCGATGCTCTCGGCGCGCGCGATCTCGCGGCGGCGCGAGATGGCGGTGCGGGCGGCACTCGGCGCCGGGCGCGGGCGACTCGTGAGGCAGCTCCTCACCGAGGTCGTGGTATTGTTCGTCCTGGGCGGCGCCGGCGGAATCGCACTCGCCTATCAGGCGACGACGGCGATGGAGCGCCTGACGATTCCGGTGGATGTCCCGATGGTGCTGGAAATCTCACCTGATGTGCGCGTCTTCGCCTTTGCGTTGGCGACCGCGCTCCTCACCGGGCTCGTCTTCGGGCTCGCGCCGGCGCTGCGCGCGGCGAACACCGACATCAACGCGCGGCTGCGCGACGGGACGACGGGGAGCGGAACTCGGCGTCGCATCATGGGAAACGCGCTCATCGTCGGGCAGCTCGCGCTGTCGCTGGTGTTGCTCGTCTCGGCCGGGCTCTTCCTGCGCGCCCTCGACCGTGGGACCAATCAGGATCCCGGCTTCGATCCCAGCGGCGTCCTGACCGCAACGATCAACACGGAGTCGTTCGGCTACACCCCGCAGCAGGGGCGCGCGTTCTACACTGCATTGCGCGAACGGCTGGAGGCGATCCCTGGGGTGAGCGCCGTCTCCACCACCGGCAACATGCCGTTGGCATTTGCGACGTCGAATGGAAGCGTCTATCCCGATGGGCAAGGGACCGGGCGCAAGGAAGACGGAAAGCCGATCCAGATGTCGATGGTGAGCGAGGACTACTTCGCCTCGATCAAGATGCCACTGGTGCGCGGGCGGGGGATCGAGGCGACGGACGACATGAACGCGCCGAAGGTCGCCGTGGTCAACGAGACCTTTGCCTCACGCTTCTGGCCCGACGGCAGCGCGATCGGGCGTGGTTTCCGATACAGCGACGAGGAGTACACGATCGTCGGAATCGCGCGCGACGCGAAGTACGGGTCGCTCGCCGAGGAGACGCCGGCGTATGCGTTCTTCAGCATGGCGCAGTCGTGGGTGCCGACGCAGGTGGTGCTGGTGCGTGCGGAGGGGGCGAGTGAATCGATCGCCGCGTCGATGCAGGAGGCGGTGCGGGCGATCGACCCGGCGTTGCCGCGTCCGGTGGTAACGTCGCTGCGCGAGGCGAACAGCATCGTCCTCCTCCCACAGCGGATCGCAGCGATCGTGACCGGGGCGCTCGGCGCGGTCGGGCTGCTGCTGGCAACCGTTGGACTCTACGGGATCATCGCCTACAGCGTGAACCAGCGCACGCGTGAGATCGGCGTTCGGATGGCGCTTGGTGCGCGCCGCACCGACGTTGTACGACTCGTGCTGCGCGAGGGAATGCAGCTGGCGGGGGTGGGGGTCACGATCGGCGTGGCGCTGGCCGCGGCGGCGACACGCTTGCTCGCGAGTCTTCTCTTCGACGTGAGCCCGCTCGACGCCATCACCTTCGGCGTCATGTCCTTCATCCTCATCGCCGTGGCGCTGCTGGCGAGTTATCTCCCGGCTCGCCGGGCGGCCGGCGCGGACCCGATGCTCGCGCTCAGGACGGACTGAAGAGGCTACGTGTCCGCAGCGACGATGTCGGCGTAGTTCGGGTGATCGCCGAGCCAGGCGCGCACGAAGGGGCAGTGCGGAACGGCACGCCATCCGTTGGCGCGAATGTCGTCGAGGGCGAATTGCACCAGTCGGCCACCGATCCCGCGGCGACGCAGCGTCGACGGCACGCCGACGAAGTCGAGGATGAGGGTGTCGCCCACGCGCCGATACGTCGCCTCGGCGCGGTGTTCGCCAATCTGCGCTTCGTAGCGCGAGCGGTCGGGGTTGTGACGGAAGGTGATCTCGAGGTCTTCGTCCATGGCCGGAAGCTAGGGGAGGGGCTCGGCGTGATGCACCCCCGGGCCTAACGAATCGCCCCAATCGCCCTGACGAGCGGGGGGTTCGGTCCACCCATGTACGCAGATTGCTAACGTTCGGCACGCACCGTCGTCCAACGGGCATGACCCGCTTGGCCTCCAATCGCCCTGTTGCGCTCGCCGTCGTGGCGATCGCCGCCCTCCTCGCCAGCTCACCGCTCGCCGCCCAGCGGCGCATGGCGCGTCGGCAGCGCGGCGGCGATGAACTGCAGTCCTTCGACTACAAGGGGATCAGCCGGAACTACATCGTCAGGGCACCGGCGGGAGCGCCGCGTGCCGGCGAGAAGTTCCCGGTCGTCCTGGTGCTGCATGGCGGCGGTGGAAATGCGAACAACGCCGAGTCGATGACCGGCTTCACGCGATTAGTCGAACGCGAGCGAATCATCGTCGTCTACCCGGAAGGAACGAACAAGCGCGCGCGAATCCGGATGGACACGTGGAATGCGGCGCACTGCTGCGGCTACGCGATGACCGAGCGGGTCGACGACGTCGGCTTCATCGACGCGCTCCTCGACACGCTCGCCGTGCACTACCCGATCGACCAGAACCGTCTCTACGCGACGGGCATGTCGAATGGGGGGATGATGTCGCATCGACTGGGCCGTGAGCTGCAACACCCCCTCGCCGCGATTGCACCCGTGGTGGGTGCGGTCTTCGGCGACGAGCGCGCGCCGTCGCACCCCGTCTCGGCGCTCATGATCAACGGGTTGCTCGACAAGTCGGTCCCGCCAAACGGCGGTTTGTCGGAAGGGCGCGGTGCAAAGGCGTGGGACGGAACGCCGATGCGCCCGCAGACGGCGCAGGGGGAGTTCTGGGCGAAAGCGAACGGATGCTCGCCGGAGCCGCGCAAGGAGGCGAGCGGTGTAGTCGTCCACTGGCGATACGACTGTCCGAGCGGGCGCGCGGTGGAGTGGTACCAGCTCGCCGACATGGGGCACGCCTGGCCCGGAGGAGAGCGCGGGAGTCGGTTCGGCGACGCGCCGAGCAGTGCGCTCAACGCCACTGACGTGATCTGGGCGTTCTTCAAGGCGCATCCGAGGTAGCGTCCGATCCACGTAGCGGAGGGCGGGGCTGCTTCGAGACTGTCGGACGAACGTGGGGCGCGGCTTCCCGGGGGCGAAGCGCGGGACGAAAACGCGCAGCGCAGCCAACCGATCGCGCGCGGCGGGTGTCGCACCGGGCGAGCATCCTCGCGGCCGCGGGGAGGCTCTCGCACTTCCCAACCGGACCGCTCATGTCGCGACCGACCCCCTCGCCATCTCCAGCGCTCGACCGACTGCGTTTCGACGTTCGTTACGCGCTGCGCGGCCTGCGACGCTCGCCCGCCTTTGCGTTGACGGTGATCGGGACGCTGGCGCTGGGGATCGCGGCGAATGCCGCGATGTTCAACGTCGTGGACCAGCTCCTCCTTCGGCCGCTGGCATACCTGCGCGCTCCGGAAATGGTGCACCGCTTCTACTGGCAGAACCAGAGTCGCGGTGAGACGCGACATTCGTCGTCGGTGCCGTACGCGCGATTCCTCGACCTCGAGAAGTGGACGACCTCGTTCTCGCAGATGGCGGCGTTCTCGGAGCGCCCGCTGGCGGTGGGGGAGGGGGACGAGGCGCGCGAGTTGCGCGTGGGGACGGTGAGCGCGTCGTTCTGGTCGCTCTTCGACGCGCCGCCGGCGCTTGGGCGCTACTTCACGCCTGACGAGGATACGACGCCGGTGGGGGCATCGGTGGTGGTGCTGTCGTATCCGTACTGGCAATCGGCGTTTGGCGGGCGCGACGTGCGCGGCGCGCTCCTCACGGTGGGGAACGTGCGCGCGACGATCATCGGTGTGGCGCCGGAAGGATTCAATGGGGTGAACGACGCGAATGCTCCGTCGCTCTTCATCCCGATCACCACCTTTGCCGGTACGTCGGGGACCGGGGACGCCAAGACGTACTTCTCCGCCTACTACTGGGGATGGGTGAACGTGCTTGCCCGCCGGCGCGACGGCGTCTCGCTGGCGCAAGCGAATGCCGACGCGACGCAGGCGTACCGCAGGAGCTGGGCGGCAGCGCGCGCGATCGACGCTTCGACGCCGCCGGTCGACGACGCGCGCCCGGAGGTCATCGTGTCGTCGGTGCGCCCGGGTGCGGGGCCGACGCCGGCGCTGGAGGCGCGCACTGCCCTCTGGGTGACCGTGGTCGCCGCGATCGTCCTCCTCAGCGCCTGTGCCAACGTGGCGAACCTGGTGCTGGCGCGCGCACTGCAACGGCAGCGCGAAACGGCGGTACGACTTGCGCTCGGCGTGACGCGCGGGCGGTTGATCGTGCAGGCCCTCACCGAGTCGCTGGTCCTGTCTGCGTTAGGCGGAGTCGCGGCGGTCCTCGTCGCGCAGTGGGCGGGCGGGGCGATCCGGGCGATCCTCATCGCAAATGGGACGAGCACGCCGCCGATTGCAACTGACGGGCGCACGCTCCTGGTCACCCTGGCGATCGCCCTCGTCGTCGGCGTCGTGATCGGGCTCGCCCCGCTCTTCCTCCTCGAGCGAGGCGACCTGGCGCGCACGCTGCGCGGCGGGTCGCGTGGCGTGACGTCACACGGCACCGGGCTCCGCTCGTCGCTCCTGGTGGTGCAGGGGGCGATGTCGATGGTCCTCCTCGTGGGAGCCGCGTTGTTCGTCCGGTCATTGCAGCAGGTGCAACAGATGCCGATGGGGTACGACGCCAACCACGTGCTCCTGGTGAGCCGAGTGCTGCGCGGTGAGTGGCCGGGCGACTCGGCGATGACGCAGATGAGCCGCCTCCTGCTCGCCAACGCGCAGTCGCTCCCGGGTGTGGAGTCGGCGGCGTGGGTGAACAGCACGCCGTTCGTGAGCACGTCGAGCAGCAGCATCTTCGTGGCCGGCATCGACTCGACGTCGCGACTGGGGACGTTCACGTACCAGGCGACAACGGCCGACTACTTCCGCACGATGCGTACGCGCATCCTGCGCGGGCGTGCGCTCGACGCCGAGGATCGTGCGGGTGCGCCGCGTGTGGGGGTGGTGAGCGCGAGCATGGCGGAGACGCTCTGGCCGGGTCAGGAGGCGCTCGGACGGTGCTTCCGCGTGCGCGCCGACACGATGCCCTGCACGACAGTGGTAGGGATCGCCGAGGACATGGTGCAGCGCGACTTGACTGGTGGGCAGCGCTATCATTTCTACATCCCGATCGAGCAGGCGACGTGGACGCACGGCAACGGGATGCTGCTGCGGCTGAGCGGCGATCCGGTTCGCGAGGGAGAGAACGTGCGCGCGGCGCTGCAGCGCGTGATCCCCGGCCCATCGTACGTCACGGTGCAACCGCTCGCATCGATCGTCGAGGACGAGCAACGATCGTGGAGGCTCGGGGCGACGATGTTCGTTGCCTTTGGCGGGCTGGCGCTGGTGGTGGCGGCGGTCGGGTTGTACGGAGTGATCGGCTACAACGTGGCGCAGCGGACGCGAGAGCTGGGTGTGCGCGTAGCGCTGGGGGCGCGGAAGGGGCACATCCTGCGCCTGATCACTGGGGAGGGGATGCGCCTGACGCTACTCGGCGTGGCCGTGGGCGGCGCCGTGGCTGGCGCCGCCGGTCGATGGATCGAACCGCTCCTCTTCAGGCAGGAGGCGCTCGACCCCGCGGTGTACGGCGGCGTGGCGGGGACGATGCTCCTCGTCGCGCTGGCGGCGAGTGCTGTTCCCGCGTGGCGCGCGGCGCGCGCCGATCCTAACGTGGCGTTGCGGAGCGAGTAGCGCGACGCGCAGCCATCTTCACGACCATCCTTGGCGCGACGCCCGGGAGGTTCCACGGACAGGCGGCGAGGCAGGCCGCACATCCCTGGTGCTCGTTGAAGAAGGGGAGGCAGCGGTCGAAGTCGACGTACCACCGCGTCTCGCCGCGCACGAGCTGCTTTTCATCCTGGATTGCGGCTGGCGGACAGGCGCTGGCGCACGACTGGCAGAGACGGCAGAAGTCGTCGGCGCCGAAATCGTCGGGGACGTCGGCGACGAGCGGGATGTCGGTGAGGACGACCGCCAGCCGGAAATTGGAGCCGAGCTGGCGGTTGATGATCGAGCCGTGCTTCCCGAGTTCGCCGAGTCCGGCGGCGATGGCGGCGGGAACGAGGAGCATGGGCGAGGCCATCGGGCCGGCGTGCGGTACCGCGGCGTGCCCTCGCGCGCGGATGAACCCGGCGAGCGTCTTCGCGACACGCATCCCGCGCGCGTACTGGCGGATCACTTCGGCCGCGGCCGTTTCCTCCGGCGCGGTGCGCAGTTCGTTCCAGTCATGGGCGACGCCGAGCATGATCGCCCAGCGCTGCGGCACGGCGTCGTTGTCGAAGACCCATTGCCGCTGCATCTGCGTGATCCCGACGATATCGGCACCGGCGTCGAGCGCGGCCTGCTTCACGTCCTTAGTCCAGGACTCGGCGTCGAGCTCGAGTGGCTCACCGCTTTCGGGCGGGACGACGAGGTCGATCGCCGCCTGCCGCTCGTGGCGCGCGACCATCACCCGTGGCGAGGTGCGCTTGTAGAACCAGAGTTGGAGCGGGCCGTGCGGTGTGGAATCCGGCGCGTGCCAGTAGATGGGCGTCGGCTGCCGGACGTCGGGCTCACCGACGCCGTTGATGGTGTTGCCGGAGATCTCGGGCCAGAGCGCCATTTGCTCGGCGCTCGGCGACCAGCGTGCTTCGCGAGGCATGGAACGTTACCGGGTGCGGCTCGGTTGGATGAACTCTCTTTCATCCTACCGCGCGACGCGATCGGGCGCGATACCCCTCGGCGCAAGGATCGTGTGTCGCTTTTCCAGACAGTCCCGACGGTGACCGGTTCTACGCGATCCCTCCCAACCGTCGCTCCAGCTCCTCGCGGTACATCCGCGTCACCACCAACTTCTCGCCCTGGTCGAGCAGCGCCTCGAGGTCACCGTCGCCGCGCGGGCGCAGCTCGCGGATCGCCGCGAGACTCACGAAGTGCGAACGGTGCACGCGGGTGAAGCGCGCCGGGTCCAGCAGCGTTTCGAGGTCGCGCATCGTGCGCCGAGTGAGCCACGACCCCTTCGCCAGGTGCAACCGCGCGTAGTTTCCCTCGGCCTCGATCCACCGCACGTCGGCGAGGTCGACGATGACCGCGCGTCCGGAGGCACGCACGGCCAGCCGCTCGGGATAGGGCGCATCGGGAGCGCGCGCCGCCGCTGCCGCGCGTTGGACCCGCTCCGTCTCCTGACCGTCGCGTGCCGCGGCGCGCTCGCGCACGCGGGCAATGGCGCGACGAAGCCGCGGGGGATCGAAGGGCTTGAGGAGATAATCCACCGCATCCGAATCGAAGGCGGGGAGCGCATAACGATCGAAGGCCGTGACGAAGACGATCAGCGGCGCATGCTCGGGATCGAGCGCTGCGACCACGCCGAGTCCGTCGAGCTCCGGCATCTGCACGTCGAGAAAGACGACGTCGGGCGCCAGCGCATCGATCTGCTCGAGTGCCTCGCTCCCCGAACGTGCCGTACCGGCAACGATGATCTCCGGCTCGGCAGAGAGCAGGCGCGCAAGGTCGCGCAGCACGAGCGGTTCGTCATCGACGATCAGCGCTCGCAGCGCACTCATGTCGTGCGCTCCTTCGCGGTGTCGATCGGGATGACCACGGTCGCAACGGTCATCGACACCGGCGCGAGTGCGACACCTCCCGCTTCGTCGCGAGTGGCGCCAGCGCGCAGGGGAGCGGGCGAACGCTCGGTGGCCAGCGTCAGCGATGCACGCGCGCCGTAGCGGGCCATCAACCGTTCGCGCGTGGTGCGCAGCCCCTGCCGCTCGGTTCGCCGGTCGGAGAGCTGCATCCCGTCGTTGGAAATCCGGATCGTCACGCTGTCTCCCGTCTTCGTCGCGTCGATCACGATCGACCCGCCGCGCGCGTTGGGCGCGATGCCGTGATGCAACGCGTTTTCGGCGAGCGGTTGCAGAAGGAAGCGAGGCACCGCGAGCTGTGCGACGTCGGGAGCGCAGGAGACGGCGACGTGCAGGCGGTCGGCGAATCGAATCTGCTCGATCTCCAGGTAGCGTCCGAGCAACCGCATCTCCTCGGCGAGGGTGATGTCGCGCGCATCGCTTCCGTCGAGCGCGTCGCGCAGCAGCTCGCCGAACTGGGCGACGAGGGCGCGGGCGCGCGCCGGATCCTCATCGATCAGCGCACCGATCGTGTGCAACGAGTTGAAGAGGAAGTGCGGCTGCAGCCGAGTGGCCAGCGCATCGAGTCTCGCCTGCATCGCCTGCGTTTCGAGACGCGCGGCGCGCGCTTCCTGTGCACGCAGGTTCTCGCGCAGGTCGAGCGCGCGTGCGAGACCGAGGAGCGAAGCATAGAGCAGGAGCGCAAACGGGAGGCGCGTTCCGCCAAGCGCTTGCGGGAGGAGGACGTTGAGCGGCGGAAGCTTCTCTCCCCCAAAAAGCTTCGTGCCGGCCCAGAAAATGAGGAAGGTTGCCGGAACGTGCACCAGCACGGCGACCACCAGGTGCACCGCGAGCGACTGCAGCCGCGTGCCGCGCTCGAACGCGAATCGCTGCCCAAGGCGCAGAATGAGAGGGGAGGCGACGGCCCAGATGATCCACGTCGCGGCACCAAACGCCAGGGAGCCGAGCACCGTGACCGCTTCCTTCTCGGCAGCGCGCAGGGTGTAGATCTGCACGCTGGAGATGAGGGTGAGCACGGCGAAGACGGCGGTGGCGATCGTCACCGCCGACCGCCACCCGCCGCGCGCATAGCTCACCGCTCGGGGTTCACCCGTTCGACCGTCGTCCATGGAGTCATCGGGAGATGTTGCGCCGCGACGCGCTCGGGGGTGATGCCATCGCGGCGCATCGCCGCGAGCACCTCGACCGCGTACTGCGACGGCTGCGAGACGTCCTGAAGGTAGTCGCTCGCCCAGAGGAATCGGTGCGCCGGGAACCAGGCGTAGAGCGCCCCTTCGCTTCCGATTCCGTCGATGGCCTTCACCTGGATCTTTCCGCCGGCGAGTGTGAAGCCGTCGCCATGCGTCAGCAGGCGATACGACGGCGCACGCTTCGAGGCACGCGACTTCTCGAGCGCATCGGGGGCGACGGTCCAATGGCGGTCGAGCAGCTGCTGGAGGAAGGGGCGCGAGATGTCGTGCGACACGATCGTCGCACCGCGCGCCGCCCAGAATCGCACGCCGGCCACATGCGGCCAGGCGAGGTCGGAGACGACCAGCACGATCCCCTTTGCCTTTGGGAACAGCGCGGCGATCCACACCGAATCGGCGCGGCTTCGCCCCTCGCCCGTGGTTGCATCGAAGAGGTAGACCGTGTCGCCCACCTGGGTGACGGCGTGCGTGTAGAAGCGCGTGCGGAGGAGAAACAGGTCGTCGCTCACGCGCACCGTGTCGACCGGCAGCTCGGCAGTGCGCGAGACGAGCCCGTCGCGCTGGTCGCCCTCGGGCGCAACGAGCGATGGCGCGTCGGCACGCGGAATGTCCTCCACGATCACATCATTCTGCGACTGCGGGAGCCGAACGTCGCGACGCAGCTCCTCCACTCCGTCGATGTAGCGCACGGCGACGACGGGGATCGCCACCTGTCCGCTGCGCCACCAGGTCGCGTAGACGTACTCGGCACGCAGCTGTCCCCAGAAGTCGTTCTTCTCCACGCGCTCGAACTTGACCGGCATGGCGGTCTTGGTGTCGAGGTAGAGTCGCCCCCCCTCGGCGGAAAGGACTACACGCGGAAAGTCGCGGAAGGTGCACACCTCGGCGACCCGTGGATTCGCCTTCGCGAAGGCGGTGAGCACGGCGAGCGGATTGAGGGCGCGCGATCGTTCGTTGAAGGCGAAGAACGGAGGGATCGGGCGCGGTACGGAGTCGCGCAGCATGAAGGCCGCGTTGGCGCTCCGAAGGAATGCGACACCATTGGCGGGGAGGTCTTGCCAGCGCTCGATGCCGGTCGACGCGTCGAACCACCACTCGCGGAGCGTCGCGCTCCCGATGTACGGCGGATAGGGACGATCCGACTGGTACGCCTGCGCTTCGGACTCGGTGGAGCGCCAGTGGACGACGCGATCGCTGGCTGCATCCAGACCGGTCGCGGCGCGGGCACGCGCGATCCACGCGACGCCGTCGAGCCTCGCGACGTCGCCAGTCGCGGGGGTGCAGCGCTCGGCCTCCAGCCGGTCGCGGAGGGGGAAAGGGCGCTGCGCGCTCAGAGGAACAGCAAGCGAGAGGGCGAGCAGGGGAGACCACAAGAAGAGAAAGCGACGCATCGCGAAACTCCGGGATCGGTGCGCGGCAGGAGGGCCGCGTGCTCCGAGGGTAGCGCGCAGGCCCGGGCGAGCGGGGAGCGGGTGGACGAGTCGCGTATCGGTGGGACGAACGGGGCGAGATCGTCCCGCGGTCAAACCTTATGATGACAGGGCGCTGTCCGACCGAGGGATGCGCGACGACTTCCGTCGCACTCGACTCGTACCGCACCGTCCGATGCGCGATATCCGCTACGCTTTCCGCACCCTCCTCACGACGCCGTTCGTGAATGCGGTCGCCATCCTTTCGCTCGCGCTCGGCATCGGTGCGAACGCCGCGATCTACTCGCTCTTCGACCAGATCCTGCTGCGCCCACTTCCGGTGGCGTCGCCCGGAGAACTGGTAAACCTTAAGCTCCCTGGCCCGATCCAGGGGAGCGACTCGTGCAATTCGTCGGGGTGTGGCGACGGGATCATCTGGAGTTACCCGATGGTGCGCGACCTCGAGCGCCAGCAGACGGCACTTGCCGGGATCGCCGGCCATCGCATCTTCGGCGCGAGCATCGCCCTCGGGGACGAACCGACCGTCGGCGACGGTGTCTGGGTGACCGGAGGATACTTCCCCCTGCTTGGCCTTCGCCCCGCGCTCGGGCGACTCCTGCAGCCGAGCGACAACGAGCCGGGGAGCGACAACATGGTGGCGGTGA
>CAZWVG010000169.1:0-12398 GCA_964637355.1 uncultured Gemmatimonadaceae bacterium | reverse complement strand
ATCTTCGAGACGACGGGGAATGACGACTGCCACGTGATCCTGCGCGGTGGCAAGGTTCCCAACCACGACGCGGCGAGTGTCGATGCCGCCTGCGAGACGCTCCGCGCGGCGGGGCTGCGCGAACAGGTGATGATCGACGTTTCGCACGGGAACAGCGCCAAGCAGTATCGCCGCCAGGTCACGGTTGCCAACGGGATCGCCGAGCGCATTGCAGCTGGCGACCGACGGATCACCGGGATGATGATCGAGAGCCACCTCGAGGAAGGGCGTCAGGATCTCGCGCCGGGCGTTGCCCTCCGCCGCGGCGTCTCGATCACCGACGCCTGCATCTCCTTCGCGCAGACGGTTCCGGTGCTGGAGCAGCTCGCACGCGCCGTGCGGGCGCGGCGCACCGCGCTCCCTGCCTGACGAGAGCGTCCGTCGGTCGCCTCCGGTCGGCGTTCGATCAGCGCCAGGCCGCGAGCGCCTGCAGCCTCGGCTTGCGGCTGGCGGGAGAGTCGAGCGAGAAGGAGCGGGCGTCGCCCAGGTCGTCGTGCACGTACTCCTCGGTGCGCGCGACCGCCGCGCGCAACGCCGGCGGGCGCGCACCGTCGAAGGTCGCCCAGACGATCTGGCCGGCATCGGGGTCGAACTCCCACAACCCGATCACCCGCCCGCGATCGACGATCGCGTGACTCGGGAGGTCGCTCAGCGACCCTAACGACACCGGGAGCTTGTCGCTCACCACCTTGCGTGCGCCGTCACTGTCGTCGAGGTGCGAGGCGAGGTTGCGCCGCGTCGCCACCAGCGGGTCGAGGCTGCTCACCAGCGCATACTGCGCCGACTTTGGCGCCTTGAACTTGCGGAGCGCCTGGGCGTCATCCGGGAAGAGGAGGCGGTCGCTCCCGGCTTCCATCGGCACGAGGCCCAGCGGGGCGAGAATCGCGGCCGACGCCTTGACGCCCAATCCCGAATACCACTGCCACTCCGCCGTCGTCGCCGGCCCGACCCAGCGGAAGAAGCGTTCGGCAAGCGCGGTGTAGGCCTGCGTCGCATCCATCGGCTTCTTGCCGCGTGGATTCGGGCGCCAGCGCACGTAGCCGTAGCGTTGCTGGTCGAGCCGCCCGTTCACCGGGACGCGCCGCAGGTCGCCGGCGCGTTGCAGCTGACCGAGCGCGAGGGGGAGGGTGGAACTCATCCCCTTCTTCTTCCCGGCCTCGCCGAGCGAGCGCGCGGCATCGCCGGTTGCCGCGCGGATCTCATCGGGGGAACGCGGCGTCTTGTCGGTCGCGGCGAGGACGGCGGCGCAGAGCGCCTCGATCTCCTTCTCCGTCACTCCCAACTTGAGTGCGACCTTCATCTCGGGGTCACCGAGCGCATCGGCGAGCCCCAATGCGAGCGCGAAGTCGTCGGATGGGACGACGTAGGTGCACGCCCGCGCCGCCGGAAGTTCGTGAATCTCGAGCGCGGCGACCGCCGCGTCGGCATCGGCGCGCGAGATCCCGGCGCGCGAGAAGAGCGTGAGATACGGCCCCACGCCCGCTACCGAGCGCGCCCACCCCGCGCGTGCGAGCACTTCGGAGGGCGAGGCGCCGTCGAGCGAACCATCGAGTCCCTGGCGGTGCGACCACCAGGCGCGGAGCGATTGCATGTGCGGAGTTGTGCGGGACGGTGTGACGGGGGTGATAGCGCTACCCGGAGCGTGCGCGCCGTTCTGAGTCGTCCTTGAGCTGGCGCAGCAGGTGCCGTTCCATCGAGAAACGCGACGGCTCGAGGAGATAGAGCAAGTAGAGCGCGCGGGAAAGGGCAGACAGTCGCCGAGGACGGCGCTCAATCTCTCGCACGAGGAGCCGAGTCGAATCGTTCGCAGCCGGAACGATCTCAAACGTGAGGAAGTCGACCAGCGTGAGGCTGTGCGGCGGGTCCGAGGCGGTCACCCCGGAGCCTGGAGAACCGTAGACCTTTCCTGAGCGAACGAAGGACTCGATTTCCGACCAGACGACCTCCGGCGGCGCCGCGACCGAGACCGCACGCGTAAACGGATAGCGAGGCGACTCCACCCCGTTCGCATTCCGAACGTTTGCGGCACGTTCCGCCTCGGTCGTCCCCCAGCTCTGGTGCCACGGGCGCACGAGGATGAGCGCTGCGGTCACCGCAAGAAACGCGTACGCGAGCGCCGCGCCCGCACGTTCGACGATCGAAGGCGCGTCGACCACCTCCATCTCCGACGTGGTCGACAGCGTCCGCGTGTGAATCTCGGGGTGCGAGCAGCGCGCCCACCATCGTGTCA
Organism: uncultured Gemmatimonadaceae bacterium; assembly: GCA_964637355.1. GTDB lineage: Bacteria > Gemmatimonadota > Gemmatimonadetes > Gemmatimonadales > Gemmatimonadaceae > SCN-70-22. The sequence goes on along the minus strand of CAZWVG010000169.1, from coordinate 10,129 downwards.
GGGTGGAGAGGAGTGCTCCGATCAGGAGGTACGCCGCCGACCACCACATCGCGCCGGCAAAATGAAGCAGCGCGGCCGAGGCGAACGTCGCGGAGAAGGCGAGGAGCTCCGCGTACGGTTGCAGCCGGCGCAGGCCGAACAGCGCGAACGACGCTCCAAGAAAGCCGCACATCGCCAGCAGCCAGAGCGGCGTCACGATCCATGGCGACGCCGCGCTTCCCGCCCACACGCCGGGGCCGGCCTGTGCGAGCGCGAACAGGAAGAGGACGAGGGCGAGGAGACGAGGGCGCATGCGGACTCCACCGGAGCGTGGAGCTGGCGCCCGCCGGTGTCAATGGCCCTGTGCCGAGGCGACCTGCTCGCGAAAAAACGCAAGGGGCAGGCACGAATGCCCACCCCTTACGAGCCGGGCGTTGGCCACGGGGAGCCTAACGCGCCGAACGTCTCACGTCGCCGAACGATGCGGAGCGCAACACCACGCCTCCCCACCGTCGCGCGCGCTGACGTGAAAATCTTGTCATCCGGCACGCGTTCCCGCCATCCCGCCTGACAAACGAGTAATCGCATTTAATAACGCCTTTGCGACACGTCGCCGGAAAATCTCTGCGCCGCTTCGACGCGCGAGTCGCGCGGCTGGGCGCGTCCGTCCGGCGTGCGCCTCGCTCCGACTTGCGCCTCGCGCCGACGTGTGCCTCCGTCGCGCGCGCGCCCTTAACGAACGTCGCGCGCTTGCATCCAACGAGGTGTGAATCTCGAAACATCTCTCGCGCACGATCGCTCGGCGCGGGTGAACGCACTCGGAGGAATCATGTCACGAACTTCGCGCACGCTGGCGGCCGCCTCGGTCGCCCTGACGCTTCTCGCCGCGTCCTCGGCGATGGCACAGACGGCGGACAGCACTCGCACGCCGCCTCCCCCCTCGCCACGTCGCGGGATGATGGGGCCGGGCGGCGGGATGCGTGGACAATTCGGTCCCCCAGGCGACGGCGCGCCCGGCTGGGGACGCACGCGCGGGCCCATGGGGCGCGGCGACATGGGGCGCGGGTTCGGTCCCGGTGCCCCGGGTCGCGGGGCCATGATGCGCGGGCCGGGGGGCAATGGCGCGCTGATGCGCGGCATCACGCTCTCGGCAGACCAGGAAAAGGCGCTCCGCTCATCGCAGGCGAAGCACATCCTCGCTACCAAGCCGCTCATGCTCGAAATGATGTCGGCTCGGATGGATGAGCAGCTCGCCCGCGTGAACGGCGACCAGAAGGGGCTCGACGCCGCGACGGCGCGCGCCACGACCGCCCGCACCAAGCTCGACTCGCTGCGGAGCCAGCGCGATCCGACCGCCGACCTCCGCGCGGTGCTGACGCCCGACCAGCAGAAGATCCTGGACAAGAACCTCGCCGAGCGCGGGGCCATGCCCCGCATGGGGCGTGGCGGGGCGATGGGGCCCGGTCGCGGTGGGCCGGACGGGCGCGGCTTCCGTGACGGCGGGATGGCGCCGCGTCCTCCACGACAGGCACCGCGCATGCGCCGCTGGACCGAGGACGCCGACTCCACGTCGGATGCCAACCCGAGCTCCACTTCGAACGACAGCGTGCCGGGTCGTTAGGCGATCGGTCGCACGCTGCACGGCGGCGGACCGAGGGGTCATTCGCGAGCGCGAGTGGCCCCTCGTCGCGTAGGGGAGTGCGCCCGCGCCGCGCAAAGGTGTCGCGTTGCGTCGCGCTCGGGGAACCGGGTCACGGAGTCTCCACTACGTTTCGGCATGACGAATCCCCCGTCACCGCGCTGGAAGCGCTGGCTGTCGCCGTGGAACCTGCTCACGCTCGCTGTCCTCGTGTGGGCAGCGCCTCGCCTCCTCCCGCACCTTGGGGCGCTGGTCGGCGTCGATTCGGGGAGCCGAGCGCACCCGGAGTACCAGGTCGAGACGCTCGACGGATCGTCGCTCTCGTCGGCGTCGCTGCGCGGCAAGGTCGTCCTCGTCAACTTCTGGGCGACGTGGTGCGTCCCCTGCCGCGTGGAGATGCCGCTCCTCGAACGCATGTATGCGCGGCATCGCGACAAGGGATTCGTCCTGGTCGGGCTCAGCGTCGACCGGGGCGGAGTCGACGCGGTGCGTCGATTTGTTCAGGAGCGGGGGATCAGCTATCCCGTCGCCATTGTCGGGAGCGACGTCGAGCGCGCGTTCGGCGGGATTCGCGGTTATCCCACTTCGTTCCTGATCGATCGCAACGGAGTGGTGCGTAACGAGGTGATCGGACCGCTGGCGCCGGCCACGCTCGAACTGGCGCTGCAGCGACTCCTCACCGCACCGGCCGACTCGTCGACGACTTCTGGGCGAGAGACGTCTTCCGCAACGACGCGCCGCGCTGGATCGTAGCTGCTTCGACCCAGGCAGTTGCCGCGCACATCCGTGTAGCGCGATTCTCACCCCCCCAAAGTTCCCACGTCCCATGCGTCGTCTCGTCTTCCTGGCCCTCGTCACGTTGGCGCCGACGGTCGCGCCGCACCCGCTCCTCGCGCAGCGCGCCCCCGCCTCGCGCGCCGGATTCACGATCGACCAGGTGACGCGCTACCCGTTTCCCAACGAGCTCACCACGGCGGCGAAGGCCAACCGCATGGTGTGGGCGCTCAACGAGGATGGGATCCGCAACTTGTATGTTGCCGAGGGACCGGCGTTCGAGCCTCGCCGGCTCACCAACTACACCGAGGATGACGGGCAGGAGCTCACGTCGGTGCAGCTGACGGACGACGGGCGCAGCGTTGTCTACGTGCGCGGGGGCGATCACGGCGGCAACTTCGACGACTCGCGCACGGTCAACCCGCTGGGGATGCCGACGCCGCTTCGTGTGCAGGTGTGGAGCGTCCCGTTCGCCGGAGGCGAGCCCAGGTCGTTAGGCGAGGGGGACCAGCCGGTCGTCTCGCCGAACGGGGAGCAGGTCGCCTTCGAGCGCGACAACCAACTGTGGATCGTGCCCGTCGACGGGTCGGCGCCGGCGAAGCGACTCCTCACGGCCGCCGGGAGCAACGGCAGCGCACAATGGTCGCCGGCGGGCGATCGCCTTGCCTTCGTCTCGAGCCGCGGCGATCACGCCTTCGTGGCGATCTACAACGGTCCCGACGCACCGATCACGTACATCGCCCCATCGACCAACCGCGACGGAAGCCCGCGCTGGTCCCCCGACGGCAGTCGCCTGGTCTTCGTGCGCCGCCCGGGGAGCGGCGGGCCGGCGCGCAACATCCTCGAGCAACGCCCGACCGAATGGGCGCTCTGGACCGCCGACGCGCGCACCGGTGCGGCAACGCTTCTCTGGACCTCTCCCAACACGTTGCGCGGATCGGTCCCCAACACCGAAGGGGGGACAAACCTGCACTGGGCGGCGCGCGGGCGCATTGTCTTCGCGTCGTACATGGATGGGTGGCCGCACCTCTATTCGATCCCCGCCGCTGGCGGGACGCCGCTCCTCCTCACGCCGGGCAACTACATGGCGGAATACATCCGCCTGTCGCCCGATGGCACTACGCTCGTCTTCACCGGGAATGCAGGCGAGACTCCCGACGACCTGCACCGCCGTCACATCGTGCGCGTCCCGGTCGACAAGGCGACGCCCACCGTGTTGACACCGGGGACTGGGCTCGAGTGGACGCCGGCCGTCCTCGGTGACGGGGCGACGCTGGCTTTCCTGAGCGCCACGCCGCAGCGCCCCCCGCTCCCCGCCGTCATGCAGCTGGCGGGCGGCACTTCGCGCCTCCTCGGCGCCGATCGCATCCCCGCCGACTTCCCCACGGCGCAGCTGGTGACGCCACGCGCCGTCAGCTACACGTCGGAGGACGGGGTGCTGGTGCATGCCCAACTGTTCGATGCTGGGGGCGCGGGCAAGCGCCCGGCGATCGTCTACGTGCACGGCGGGCCGCCGCGCCAGATGCTCCTGGGGTGGCACTACTCGGACTACTACACGAACGCCTATGCCATGAACCAGTACCTCGCGTCGCGCGGGTACGTGGTGCTCTCCGTCAACTACCGGTTGGGGATTGGCTACGGCTACGAGTTCCACCAACCCCCCGATGCCGGGGCGCGCGGGGCGAGCGAGTACCGCGACGTGAAGGCGGCGGCGCTGTACCTCCGGACCCTCGCCCAGGTGGACCCGGCGCGCATCGGGATCTACGGCGGGTCGTATGGCGGCTACCTGACCGCGTTGGCGTTAGGCAGGAACTCCGACCTCTTCGCCGCCGGCGTCGACATCCACGGGGTGCACGACATGACCGCTGGCTCCTCGGGTGCCGGTTCCGCGCTGCAGGCGGCGATGGGGGGAGCGTCGCGCTTCGAGCCGACCGATCGCGATCGCGCGCTGGAGGTCGCGTGGCAATCGTCGCCGGTGGCGAGCGTGTCGACCTGGAAGTCCCCCGTCCTCCTGATCCACGCCGACGACGATCGCAACGTGCGCTTCTCGCAGACCGTCGACCTGGCACGCCGGCTCGCGGCGCAGGGAGTCGACTACGAGGAGATGATCGTCCCCGACGACACGCACCACTGGATGCGCCACGCGAACCAGCGTCGCGTCGACGCGGCGACCGCCGAGTACTTCGACCGCAAGCTCAAGGCGATCGTGCCGTAGCGGAGTCGCGCGCGACGAGAAGCTCGCGTCGCGCGCGCGTGCGCTGCACGCGTCAGCGCGCCGTACCGCGCCCGGCGTACGCCTTGAGCACCGCGTCCATCCCCTTCACGAAGACGTCGGTCGGGAGCGCGCCGGGGACGATCTCGCCATTGATGAAGAAGGTCGGCGTCCCGCGGATCATGAGCGTGCGCGCCAAGGCGTTGTTCTTTTGCAGCTCGAGGTTGACGTCCTTCCCCGTGATGCACGCCTGATAGCGCTTGGGGTCGAGCTTGAGGCGTGTTGCGTACTCCGCCATCTGCTGCCGAATGTTGGAGGCCTTCATCCACGACTTGCGATTGTCGTACAGGATGTCGTGCATGGCGAAGAACTTCCCCTGCTGTGCCGCGCAGATCGCGGTCTCCGCGGCCTCGGCGGAGTGGGGAAACATCCCGATGGTGAAGGGGACGAACTTCCAGAAGACCTTTCCCTTGTCGACGTAGAGCGAGTCGAAGACGGGGAGCGTTTCGCGGTGGAATTTCTCGCAATAGCTGCAACCGAAGTCGGCGAACTCCACGACCCAGACATCGGCGCTGGGGTTCCCGCGCTGGTAGCCGACGGCATCGAGCGCGTAGGTCGACTTGCCGATGGTCACGAGCATGCGAGAGACCATCTGCGCCGGCGCCTTGGCGGAGCTCAGCGCGAGGAGCCCGGCGCACAGCATGAACAGACGCACATGTGACGCGATGCGCGCACTGCGGAGCGCCGTCGCGAGCGCGCGGGCGCGCGCCAGCTCTGGAACGCGCGCAGGGACGTTCGCAGGGACGTTCGCAGGGACGTTCGCAGGGACGTTCGCAGGGACGCGAGCACGCACCGCAATTCGTGAACGGAAGCTGAATGCAGACATGCTCCTAAGCTATCGCGCGTGACCGTGTCCCGGGACGGGTCCCACGGGCGGTTCGTTCGCTCGCACGGGGCGGCTCGGCGTCGTCGCGCGCCACGCGATCCCGCTACAGGCGTGTCGGCGTTCCTGCCATTGCCAGTTAGGGAATCGGACTCTAGCTTCTCCCGTGACCCGCCGGCCGTTGGGCGGGCGTACCGTGTTGGAGGGAGGTGCCTCATGTCGGTACGCGAGGGGGCATCCACGCGGGACCGAAGCGCGAACCTCGATCCGCATGGCGCTGGAGCCGCTGCGGAACGCTCTCGCGTGCGCGACCTGCGCGTCCTGCTGCAGACGGTGGTGACGGGGGGGACGCTTCCCGAGACTCTCTCACGCGTCGTCGAGTGGATCGAGCGCGTAATTCCCGAGACACGTGGTTCCGTCCTTCTCCTCGATGACGAGGGGTTGCACCTGCAGCACGCGGCGGCACCGTCGCTCGATCCGGCGTACTGCGCACTGATCGACGGACTCCCCATCGGTCCTCAGGTAGGGTCGTGCGGTACAGCCGCGTATACCGGCGAAGCGGTCCTCGTCGCCGACCTGCGAGTCGACCCGCTCTGGGAGAACTACCGCGACCTTGCGGCTCCCTTCGGGATGCGTGCGTGCTGGTCGCACCCGATCCGAGGATCGAGCGGGGCGGTGCTGGGGACGTTCGCCCTCTATCGCGACCGGGTGTCGCTCCCCACCGATGCCGAGTGGGAGATGCTCGTCGATGCTTCGCACCTGACAGCGCTCCTTGTCGAGCGCAGTCGCGCCGATGACGTGCGCCGGCAGTCCGAGAACGACCTGCGATCGATCCTGGAGCATGCGCCGGACATCATTGCGCGGCTCGATGCGCGCGGGCGCTATCGCTACGTGAACCCCGCGATGCTCGCGCTGGTTGGAGTTCCCGCCGATCGACTCGTCGGTCGTACCAGCGACGAGGTGGAGTGGATGGCGCCGCTCCGCGAGCGACTGTCGACCATGATGGCGATGGCCGGTCGCGACCGCACGCCGCAGCGCGACGAGTTTGCCATCGAGACGCACGTCGGCGAGCGGTGGCTCGACGCCAGCGTCGTCCCGGAGCAGAACGATGCCGGAGTGCTGACCGGATTCGTCTTCATCGCCCGCGATCGTACCGAGCGGCGGATGGCCGACCTCGCGCTCCGGCGCTCCGAGGCGCGGCTGCAACGCGTCTTCAACCTGTCCGGGCGCTCGCTCGCGCTCCTCGACACAAGTGGTCGATTGCAGAAAGTGGGCGACCTCACCGTGTCGAATACCGGCATCCAGCGCGACCGGATGATCGGGGAGCATTTCTGGGAGATCCCCACCTTCGCCGGCTTGCCGCAGTCGCAGGAGACCCTGCGCCGCGCCATCACTGCAGCGGCGTCGGGGACCACCGGTGCCGGCGAAGTCCAGTTCCGCGGGCGGAATGGAGAGCTGCGCGTCGGGTGGTTCAACGTCGTCCCGGTCCACGATGCGCAGGGGCGCGTCGTGGAGATCGTGATGGAAGGGAGCGACATGACCGACACGCGCCTCCTTGAACAGCGGCTGCGCCAGTCGGAGAAGATGGAGTCGCTCGGCCGCCTCGCCGGCGGGATCGCACACGACTTCAACAACATCCTCGCCGCCGTCCTCGGCTACGGGGAGCTCCTGCTGGGCGAGGCGCTCCCCGGGAGCGAGGCGCACGAGGGATTGCAGCACATCGTCCACTCGTCGCAGCGCGCTCGCGACCTCGTGCGGCAGATCCTCGCCTTCAGCCGCAAGGCCGACGCCGAGCATGTTCCGCTCGACCTGCGCGCACTCATCATCGACGGGATCCGCTTGTTGCGCGCGTCGATCCCCTCGACCATCGAATTGCGGGAACGCGTTTCGTCTGCGCCGATGGTCGTGTCGGGCGATGCGAGCCAGCTCTCGCAAATCCTCCTCAACCTCGGGTCGAACGCCGAGTACGTGCTGCGCGGCGAGAGCGATGCCTACCTCGACGTCGAACTGACCCGCGTGATGCTGGAGGGAGCGCGCGCGCGGTCGCTCGAGCTCCCCAAGGGCGAATACGCGTTGCTCACCGTTCGCGACTCGGGGCACGGCATACCCGACGATGTCGTCGACAAGATCTTCGAGCCGTTCTTCACCACCAAGCCGGTGGGGGAGGGGACCGGGATGGGGTTGGCGGTCGTGCACGGCATCGTCGTCGCGCACGGCGGCAACGTGCGTGTGGAGAGCTCGCCGAGTGGGACCGCGTTCGAAATAGCGATACCCATCGTGTCCGAAGAGGCGCGCGTCGCGACTCGGCGCGCCGGCGGGCGGGCGGTCGGAAACGGGCGTGTCCTGGTGATCGATGACGAGCGAGCCATCGTGAGCTTCCTGGAGCGCATTCTTCCCCGGCGCGGCTTCGAGGTCGAGTGCCACACCTCGCCGCTCGATGCGCTCAAGCAGTTCCGTGCGCGGCCGTACGACTTCGACCTGGTCATTACCGATCGCACCATGCCGCGGCTGAGTGGTGACGACCTCGCCGAGGAGATCCACGCGCTGCGCCCTGGGCTGCCGGTGATCATCACCAGCGGGCGCGGCACACAGCCTGGCGACGAGGACACGCACGGCGATACGGTTTTCCGGCTGGCCAAGCCGTTCGATGTGGTCGACCTGATGCACACCATCGAAGTCGCGCAGCGCGCGGCGCGCGGGCGCAGCGACGAGGAGTCGCTGTAGCGAACGGGGTGGAGCCGAGCGGTTGCGCCGGGGGCGCGTGCCTTGCCATCTTGTTTCCGCCCGCCGGGGGGTGTCGTCCCAGCGGGAGTGATGGGGTGTAGCTTAGTTGGCAGAGCGCCTGACTGTTAATCAGGAGGTCGCTGGTTCGAATCCAGCCGCCCCAGTTTGTTGGAGATCAAGGACTTACGGAAGCGCCGCGCTCCCTTCGAGTGCGGCGCTTTTGTGTTCGTGGAAGCACGGTGGGAGTTGCGCGCAGCGAGTGCCGCCGGCTCCCGCTATACTCGAGGATGGCGACAGCGCACCGCGCTTCGGCGAGCGCTGCATCACGTCTCCTCTCGGTGAGTCATGCCTGCACGCGAGTCGACCATCCCGCCGTCGGAGCTGGCGCAGCTCTTCGATGTCGATGAGCGCACGATCCGCAACTGGGTCCGGCTCGGATGTCCACAACGCATGCGATCGAAGCGACCGACGTACGTGCTTTCCGAGGTCATCGCGTGGAGGCGTCAGCGCGACCGTGTCGAGGCCTCGAGCGCCGATCGCCCTGATCTTTCCCTGGAGCAGGCGCGGAAGCTGCGCGCCGATGCAGACCTCGCAGAGCTCAAGGTGCGCGAGCGACGCGGTGAGCTCGTGGCCACGCCCCATGTCGAGCAGCAGATGGAGCGCGTCTGCCTCGTCCTACGATCGCGCGTATTGAGCTTGCGCGGGCGCTGGGCGCCGCGCCTGCTCGGCCTCGGATCGATGGTCGATGCGGCGGCCGCCTTGGATCAGATGGCCACCGAGCTACTGGATTCGCTACAGTCCGCGGGCGAGGCGCCCGACGATGATGACGATCCCGGCGGGGACGAAGCGACCGACCGCGACGCGGCGTGATGCGCAAGAGGCGCAAAGACTAGACGCCGGAAGCATCCAGAATCCGCGAAAAGCGCAACCGGGTCAACGGGTCGGCGACGGCACGCGAAGGAGCGCGAGCATCGTCGCCGCGCGCTGCAGGAGCGGCTCAACGTCCCACTCTTCCGTCTCGTCATCGCCGCGCAAATACGCGTCGATCTCGGCGATCAGCGCGCTCACGTCCTGCGGCCGCGGTGGGTGTTGCGCTGAGAAGTGCGGGCGAGTACTAGTCATCGTTGGTGGTGGAGTTTGTATATCGCCTGTCGTGGATGCCTAACGCCTAACGACATGGCGGATAGAGGGTGAGGGGTCGCGGGTCCCGGGACGAGGGTTGACTGCGAGGGACCGATGAGGGCGCTGTGTGTGTGTATCGACCGCGTTCACAGGTCGTTTCCGTTTCCACCTTGCCGCCCTTCGTTAGGGTCTAGCGGGTCACGGGTCCCGGGACGAGGGTTGACTGCGAGGGACCGATGAGAGCAAGCATACCCCACATACACGGCGCCTCAAAACCGCTTGCGCTTGCGCCTCGTTAGGCGTCGCGCGCCGATGGAGCGCCCCGGTGTGCCCCATCGGCCGCGCGTCACTCAGTCGTGCGGGCGTACCTGGTACCAGGGCCCGTGCCCCTCGTCGAGGCGAGGGATCTGCCGCAGCGCGGTCTCCTCGAACAGCTTGCGCCCCGTGCGGGTGCGCCCGGGCGCTGCGGGAATGCCTGCTTCTTCGTAAAGCGCCTGCAGCTGACCTGCCCCGTCCGCGCGGCGCTCGATCTCGAGCCACTCGGCGTGCTCGTCGTAGAGCGCGCGCACGGTCGCGGTGAGGGCCGCCGCCTGCTTCTCGTAGTCGGCGAGCAGCTTCTCGGTCGCGCGCCAGCCCTTGCGCGTCGCGTCGACGTCGGCCTTCCAGGCGTCGCGTGCGGCTTGCGCCTCTTCCTGCTCGAGCGTCTCAGCGAGCAGCGCGGCGAGTTCCTGCCGCTGGACACGCACCTCCTCGAGGTCGTTCTCGGCGCGCCGCAGATCGGAGCGCTTCGCGACCT
>CAZWVG010000168.1:0-12460 GCA_964637355.1 uncultured Gemmatimonadaceae bacterium | reverse complement strand
CATCGATGTCGGTGAAGACATCGGGAATCCCGAAGCGATCAGCGAGGGCGCGGGCCTTGGCGCGGTCGTTGTCGCACAGCGCCACGAGCTGCGCGCCGCGCAGCTTGGCGAGCACCGGAAGGTGCGCGAGTTGGGCGATGGCGCCAGCGCCGACGACGGCGATGCGGACAGGCGATTGCATGAGGCGGAGAACGGCGTTAGGCAGGACAGGACGCGACTACCAGTCGTCTCGCAAACAGTCGCCGGTCGCGCCGGCGCCAAGCGCCGGCCGGAGGGCGTCGACGCTCTGTGAGATGACCTTTACTGCTCCGGGCGTATCGAGCGCGATGCGGCGCAACGTCAGGACAGTCGGGCAACCACCGTGCCGGGGAAATACGCCGCCAGAATCGCTCGGACATCGTGCCCTGCGCGAGCCCGGGCGATCGCTCCCCACTGGCACATCCCCACCCCGTGACCGTTGCCCGTCCCTCGCAACGTCAATTGCATCAACCGCCCGTCACGCCCGACGACCGGCTCCAACGAAAAATAGGTCGAGTTCACGATCTCGCCACGTGCAGAACGCAACGTCGTGCGCAACAGCGTCCCGCTGAGGCGCATCGTGCCGCCGTCGGTCGCAAGGGCGAGAGTCGCCACGCGCCCCGATGGCGTGGTGCGCTCGATGCGCGCCCCGCGCACGCCTCCCGGATTCGACAGCGCACCGCTCGCCGAGGCGTTCACGTAGCGGACGACGGCGGCGTCGAGGTCGCGGCGATCGAGGGTGCGTTCCCAGTGAAATCTGGGCGAGATCTCGCACCACGCTCGGTCGCTCCCCTCCGGCGTGTCGCGAATGCCGCGCAGATAGGGGACATCGCGTTCCCCGCTCCACGCCTCCGACGGCGGAATCGTGCGCCCGCCACATGTGGAGTGATATGGCGCGCGGACGACCGCTCCCTGCCAGGTGAGCACGAGCCCCTCGGTCGCGAGGACTGCGGCGTCGGCGATCGAGTGCTCGGCGTTCATCCCACCGTACACCTGGTCCATCTCGCCACTGGTGAGGTCGTAGCGGCGCCCCGTTCCTTCGCGCTGACGCACGACGGTGTAGCTGCGCGCGGCGATCGCCTGCGCCTCGAGCGCTGCGGATTCGTTAGGTGAGCGGATCCCCAGCTCCAGCGGGACGACACCGCGCAGGTACGATTCGAGATCGAGCTGGTTGACGACGAGGATCGCCGTGTCGGTGGGGACGAAGGCAAGGGTGCCGCGATAGCGACGGCCGTTGAAGACGAGCGCGGCGCCCGGGGCGTCGGGTGCAAGGGTGAACGGCTCCTCGCTCCACGCGGTGACGCGATCGGTGCCATCGAACGCGATGCGGATGCGGCGGTTCCGGCGCTCGACGCTCCACGACGGCGCGACGTCGCCGCGCGCATGAATCCGCCCCCACGCATCGCGCAGCACCCACGCCCCTTCCGCACTGGCGCGCGCCTCGTAACCCACGGAGCCAACCGCGACGCGAACATCGCGACTCGGGTCAGGCGCTACCCCCGTCGCGCTGGCGATCGCCCCCCGCTCAGGCGCGCCGTTGCGTGCGGCCAGCGGGAGGAGGAGCGGAAAGAAGAGCGCCGCAGGGAGGAGCTTGGGCAGACGCATCGGCGGTTGGCGGGGCGGCGGAGTCGAAGTGGCTCGGCCGCTGGGATTTCGAGCCTAACGACCGGCGGTGTAGGACGCGTGCTCCTCGCCCGTCGTCACCGTCGCGCGAGGGTCCTGTCCGCCGTGCGTTGTGCAGGAGTCATTCAGAATCTGAAAACGCAGAGGGCGCGGAGGGATCAGAGGGCACGGAGAAGGAAAAGGACGGGACGACGCAGAGGGCGCGGTCACTCCGAGATCCCAGGGTACCGCCTTCCCGATGCCGCCCTCTGTGTCCTCCGTGACCTCTGTGGTGAAAGCTTCTTGTCACAGAGGTCACGGAGGTCACAGAGGTCACAGAGAAGGGCAATTGCTTCGAAGACGCGCGCGTCCAAGTGCTGCGTTCACCGCCGGTCCCTCTGCGGCCCCCGCGGACTCCGCGAACTCTGTGGTACATGCTCTTTTCGCTGCGGAGATCGAGCGTCCCATGCGAAGGTGCGCGCCTGCAACCGCGGGCGTGATCGCTACCGCCCGAAGCTCCCGACGCTCCCCGCCGCCACCGGAAGCACTCGTCCGGAGCGCTGAACAGGTCGCATGGCTGGCGCATCGATCGTCCTGAGGACCGTCGCCCGGAAATCGAAGTCATCGACCACTTCGTCCAGCCGAACTTGGAGCAACGTACCCGGCTGCGCATCGGTTGTGACCCACGTCACACCGTCGATGTCGTCTCCCTGCGACGCGAGTCGCGCCTGCGCCACACCGCTCGCATCGGCGACGCGGTCCACCAGCGCCGTCACCTCGCGCCCGACCCACGACTCGTACCGCTCGGCGGTGATCAGGCGTTGCAGCTCCTGCACACGCTCCAGCCGGTTCCGCTTCACGTCCTCGGGAACGTCGTCCGCGAGTTCGTACGCGGCGGTCCCTTCCTGCGCCGAGTAGGTGAAGGCCCCCACGCGCTCGAGCTGCGCCTCCTCGAGAAAGTCGAGCAGCTCCTGGAATTCGTCCTCGGTCTCCCCGGGAAATCCGACGATCACCGTCGTGCGGATGGCCACGTCGGGGATCCGCTCACGGAGCGAACGCAGCCGCTCGCGCTGCTTGGCCTTCCGTTCGGGGCGGCGCATGCGCGTGAGCACGCTGTCGGCGGCGTGCTGCATGGGGATGTCGAGGTAGCGCACGATGCGCGGCTCGCGCGCCATCAGGTCGAGCATCGCGGGCGTGAGCCCTGCACTGTAGATGTAGAGCAGGCGATACCACGGCACGCTCGTCTCGCGCAGGAGCGCCTCGAGGAGCTGCGGGAGTCCGTTGCCGTCGCGCACGTCGCGCCCGTAGTGGGCGAGATCCTGCGCCACGAGGTTGATCTCGCGCGCCCCCTGCACTTCGAGGAGCTGCGCCTCGCGCACCACGTCGTCCATCGCGAACGACCGATGTCGCCCGCGCATGAGCGGGATCGCGCAGAAGGCACAGCCGTGGTCGCACCCCTCGCTGATCTTGAGATAGCGCACGTGCGGGAGGTCGCCCGCGTACAGCCGCACTCCCGGATGCGTGAGGAGCGGTGCGTCGTCCAGCAGCCCGCGCGCCTCCAACTCGGGAATGAGTCGTTCGCTCTCGGCGGTCCCGAGAAAGAGATCGACTTCGGGGAGCGCCTCGACCAGCTCGTCCTTGTGACGCGCCACCATGCAGCCGACAGCTGCAACGAGCTGGCAGCGCCCCTCGTCCTTGTGGCGGGCGGCATCGAGGATCGCGTCGAGCGACTCGCGCTTCGCGGCGTCGATGAAGCCGCACGTGTTCACGACGATCACGTCGGCGTCGTCCATCTGCTCGGCGCGCTCCGCACCGTGCGCGACCAACTCGGCGATGTATCGCTCGGAATCGACGGTGTTCTTGTCGCAACCGAGCGTGAGGACCGCGAACTTCATGTCAGTAACGTGTCAGTATTGGCGGGCGCGATCGACGAGCCAGCGGGTCGGCTCGCCACGCTCGAACGCGGCGAGGCACTCGAGGAAGCCGGCGCTCGCCCCCTCGATCGTCGTGAGCCCGCTGATGTGCGGCGAGATCATCACGCGCTGGTCCTGCCAGAGCGGCGAGTCGACCGGGAGCGGTTCGGTCTCGAAGACGTCGAGCGCGGCACCGCGCAACCATCCGTTGTCCAGTGCCTCGACGATCGCCCCTTCCTCGACGACCGCGCCACGTCCGGCGTTGAGCAACACCGCACCGCGGCACGCCATCATCACGTCGCGGTTGATCAATCCGTCGGTCTCGGCGGTGAGCGGGAGCGTCACGATGAGCCAATCGGCCACCGCCGCCATGTCCTTGAGCGCCGAGACCTGCGCCATCGCGGCGAAGATGTCCGGATCGCCGTCTCCCGAACGCGAGACGCCGTACACACGGCATCCGAGCGCGGCGAACAAGCGACCGACGTGGCTCCCCACATCGCCGGTGCCGACGACGACGGCGCGCGTTCCGCGCACGGCGGCCAGATCGCGCGGGACCCAGCGATGCAGGCGCTGGTTCTGCGCGAGGTCGACTAACTGTTGAGAGAAGGCGAGCGCGCGCGCCAGCGCCCACTCGGCGATCATCGGGCCGAACGACTCCGACGACCGGGTGAGGCGGATGTGATCGGGGAGCGCCTCCGGGTAGAGCCAGGAGTCGACGCCCGCTCCGGTACAGTGCACCCAGCGCACGTTCCCCATCGACGAGAGCGGGGGGCGCTTGAAGCCGACGTACGCCTCCCCCCACTCCACGTCGGCGGCGGTGACGTTCGTGTAGCGCTCCCCGCGAATCTCCAGCTCGGGTCGCGCCGCGTGGATCGCCGCTGCCAACTCCGAGTGGGCATTGGCGCCAATGACGATGCGGCGCGGGGCGAACGGGGCGCTGGGGCGGGGAGCAGAAGGCATGAACAGGTGTCGGGGAGGGTGCGAGGAATGGCGTCGCGCACCCTCGCGACTCCAAGCTAACGACTACTTCGCCTTCTGCGCCGACTCTCCAGGGGTCGCCGAGTCGATGGAGGGAAGCTCCGCCGACAGTGGGAGGCGGTCGCGCGGGAGGCGCTTGTCGGGAGCGATCGTCCAGTCGGCGAGCGTGGTCCACCACCCGTCCTTCCGCCAGGTGCCAGCATCGATGCGACGGTTCAACCCCGCAACGAGTCGCGGCTCGTACATGAAGATCGCGGGGACGTCGGCGTTGATCTGCTCGTACGCGCGGCGGTACAGCTGGCGACTGCGATCCGTGTCGAACGTGACGAGCGCCGAGTCGAGCAGCGCGTCGACGGCGGTATTCGCGTAGCCGCCGTAGTTCGTGGCACCTGCCCCTTCGTGGCCGCGCGTCACCCACGTCTGCCGAATCTCGGCGGGGCTGGGATCGGCATGCGCCCCATCGAACGACACGTCGAACCTTCCCGCCTCTCGGTCGGCGCTCTGCGTGTTTTGCTCGATCCCCTTCAGCTGCAAGTCGACTCCCACCGCCTTCCACTGCGCCTGCAGCAGCGTGGCCGACCGGCGGCGCCCGTTGCTCGACGTCGGATACTCGAGGGTGAGCGTGAGCGCTCGCCCGTTCCGCATGCGTGTCCCGTCACCGCCGGCGTTGCGCCAGCCGAGCGAATCGAGGAGCGCGGCGGCCGCGACGGGATCGTATGGCACTGCCGCGATGGTCGTGTCGGCGGTCCATTGCGCGCGCACAAACGGCCCATTGCCGACGTAAGCGAGCGTGTCGAAGACGTTGCGCACGATCGTCGGACGGTCGGTCGCCAGCGCCAGCGCGCGTCGCAGCCGAGCGTCGCCGAGGATCGGATGCGGGCGTTGCGCATCGCCCGGCGCATGCAGGTTGAAGGTGAGGTAGACGTAGTCGAGCGAATTGTAGGGAACGGGGCGCGCGGTGGTGGAGGCAATCACCTTCTCCAGTGGCTCCCCCATCAGGACTTCAACCAGGTCGATCTCCTCGGCGACGAGACGCGCCCACAGCGACGTGGGATCGGGGGAGATGCTCCAGATGACGCGATCGACGCCGGGGCGCCCGCGATAGTTCGCGGTGTCGGCGACGAGTTCGATGCGCGACCCGCGATCCCAGCGCCGAAAGCGAAAGCGTCCGCTCCCCACCGGATGTCGCGCCGCCTCTGATTCGCGCAGTTTGTCTCGCGGAATCGAATCGAGCAGGTGTTGCGGCATCACCGTCAGGTTGTTCACCAGCTGGAAGAACTGCTCCGGCGTGTGCCGCGCGAACCAGATGACGGCGGTGAGCGAGTCCGGGGCGGTGACCGAATCCACATCGGCGAGCCCGCTCGCGAGGTTGGAGACGACGACCGGATCCTTGATCAGCGAGACGGAGAAGCGCACGTCGTTGCTGTGCACCGGAACGCCATCGTGCCAGCGCGCGCGCGGATCGATGGCGAAGGCGATCGAGAGCGAATCGGGGGCCCAGCTCCAGCTCTTCGCGAGCCGCGGCTCGAAGCCGGCGTCGCCAACCGTGCGCATCGACGCAGGGGCGACCGCGAGCGGATCGTAGAGCTGGTCGAAGACCTGCTTCCCGATCAACTGCCCCACTACCGCGGGGAGGAGGAAGTCGGCGTCGGCGGCGACTCCGATGACGATCGTCCCGCGCCCTTCGCGCGAAGCGTCGCCACCACCGCCGCCGCATGCGGAGAGCGCGACGAGCAGTGCGCTCGTGAGGAGACGCGCGGCGGAGCGCCGGCGGGTGCGAGCGAAGTGCATCGGCATTCCCCGATCCCTCCCGATGATGCGTGAGGGCGCGTCGGCCACCGCGCCGTCGCCGGTCTCGTTCCCTGCGCGGGAGGCTGGCGGCGACGCCAGCGCACCCGTGGATGCCTAACGGTAGTTCCCGAACTTGAGCTCGACGCCGAAGTCGGTCGAACGCAGGAGGGCGATCGCGAGCTGCAGGTCGTCCTTGGAGGGCGAGCTGACGCGCACCTGCTCTCCCTGGATGGCGGCCTGCACCTTCTTGAGCTTGGCCTCCTTGATCGTCGCCGAGACCTTCTTCGCCGTCTCGCTGTCGAGCGACATCTTGAGCCCGATCTCCTTGCGCACGGTATCGCCCCCCGCCGGAAGCGTCTCGCCCACGTCGAGGTTCTTCACCGGCACGCCGCGCTTGATCAGCTTGCTCTGCAGGATGTCGAAGAGCGCGCGCATCTTGAAGTCGTCGTCGGCGATGAGGACGAGCTTCCCGGTGGCGCGGGTGAATTCGATCGCCGCCTTCGACCCCTTGAAGTCATAGCGGGTGGCGACCTCCTTCCCGGCCTGGTTCACGGCGTTGTCGACCTCCTGCAGGTCGACCCCGGTCGTGACGTCGAATGAACTGGTATCAGCCATGAGATTCCGTTGGTGGCCGGCGTGGCGCGGCGCGCATGCACTGGGCATGGCGACGCGCACGGCGCGCCGCGTTCAGCGGGTGCGATCCGGTCGAAACGCGAGGTCGACGGCGAGCCAGACGAGCTTCGACACCGGATAGAGAGCAATCGGAGCGATGATCATCCCGAGCGGCGCGCCGACCTGGATCCCATCCCATGGAACAGTCGGCCAGCGCACGATGAGGATCGTGACGAATATCAGCGCGAAGAGGAGTTCGGACAGCACGAGATTGAACATCATCCCGCCCAGAAAATAATCGGGCTCGCCGCGCTCGAGCCGGCAGCCGCAATTTCCGCACGTCTCGCGCAGGCGAAACCAGCTGGTGCGCACCGGGCCACCACCGCACGAGGGGCAGCGAAGCGTCGCCGCCCGCCCAAGCATCCGCAGCAGCACGCCAAGCTTGGGCACCGCCATCTCGAGATGCTCGTTGGCATCGCGCAGCCCATCCATCCCGGGCGCCGAGCGACCTCCCGTCCCCCGTTCCCCGTCTCCCGTCCTCAGCTCACCCAAGGTACGATTCCAGGGCCCGCGCGCGCGACACGTGCCGCAGGCGGGAGAGCGCCTTTTCCTTGATCTGGCGCACCCGCTCGCGCGTGATCCCGAGGAGCGACCCGATCTGCTCGAGCGTCATCGGCTCCTCGCCGTCGAGGCCGAAGTAGAGGCGGAGGATCTTCGCCTCGCGCTCCTTGAGCGACCCCAGCGCCTCCTCGATCGACTCGGTGAGCGCCTTCTCGAAGGTCTGCTCGTCGGGCGTGGGATTGAGGTTGTCGGGGAGGTAGTCGAGGAGCTTGTTGTCCTCGCCCGGGGTGAGCGGCGCGTCGAGGGAGAGGTGCGCCTGCGAGATGGACATCGTCTTGGCGACTTCTTCCTCGGTGATGTCCATCCCCTCGGCGATCTCGGCGTGCGTCGCCTCGCGACCGAGCTCCTGCAGCAGCGAGTTTGCGCGCTTGCCGATCCGGTGCAGCGTCCCGGCGCGGTTGAGCGGAACGCGCACGATGCGCGACTGCTCGGCAAGTGCCTGGAGGATCGCCTGCCGGATCCACCACACCGCGTACGAGATGAACTTGATCCCCTTCGTCTCGTCGAACTTGTGGGCGGCGCGGATCAGGCCGAGGTTCCCCTCGTTGATCAGGTCGGAGAGCGACACGCCCTGGTTCTGGTATTTCTTGGCGACAGAGACCACGAAGCGCAGGTTCGAGCGGACCAACTTGTCGAGCGCTTCCTGATCGCCGACGCGAATCCTCTGCGCGAGCTCCACCTCATCCTCGCGAGTGATCAGCGGATACGCGCTGATGTCGCGCAGGTACTGGTCAAGCGAGCCTTCGTCGAAAGACGACTTCTTTACGGCTATGCGTCCTGCTGCCACAGGAACTCCTGATGAACGGCGGTCGGGGAACACTGGGGCGTCGCCGAGAGGAGAATACGTCGGCTCACGGCAGGAAACTAGCGGACGCGATCACCCAGCCGGTGCCAGCGCACGCGGGTGAGGAAATCGAGAGGGGCGGCGGAGTCGGGGGCGTAGCTGTAATACACGACCATCGGCTGCCCGCGGACGAGCGAATCGGGGACGAATCCCCAATAGCGCGAGTCGAGCGAATTGTCGCGGTTATCGCCGAGGACGAAGAGATGTTCCTTCGGCACGACCAGCGGTCCCCAGTTGTTGCGCGACGGGTGATACGAGACCGACGCCGACGCGGTGCGCACGAGGTAGTCGCGCTGCCAGCGGAACTCCTCACCTGCCGGATCGGCCCCCGGATCGATGTGACGCACGTACCCTTCCTGCAGCCGCACACCGTTCCGGAAGAGCACCCCCTCGTTCATCGAGAGCGTGTCGCCGGGAATACCGACCAGTCGCTTCACGAAGTTCTTCGACGGATCCGACGGCCACTGGAAGACGATCACGTCACCGCGCGCGGGGGTGCGCACCGCGGGGAGGCGCTTGCCCGAGAACGGGATCTCGGCGCCGTACACGAGCTTGTTGACGAGGAGGAAGTCGCCGACGAGGAGCGTCCCTTCCATGCTCCCGCTGGGGATCTTGAAGGCCTCGACGAGGAATGCGCGGATGAAGAGGAAGAGGAGGACCGCCAGCTGGAACGACTTGGCCCACTCCCACAGGAGGCGCAACAGGCGCGGGCTCGACTGGTTGACGCGGTCGAGCGCTGCGGCGCGCTCGGTCGGGGAGATCCCCGCGCGTCCCTCGACGGTCGTTGTGCCTGACGTCATGACTCCTCCATCCACCGGATGATGCGTCGCCCCGCCCCCCATCCCTCCGGTCGTGGCGCGCTCGCCCCTGTTGGACTGGTGATGCAGCGCACAGTGAGAGTGCCTAACGCCGCACAACCGCTCGCGTGCCGGTGCGACACGCGCCGATTCGACACACGCATCCGCGAGCGCCCGGTTGCCGGCGCTACGCGGACTCGCACATCGTCTCGGTCAGGGGAGATCACCACCATCGCTCTTCGGGGCAATTAACCCGTGCCCTCGGGGGCACGCAACCGGTCGACCAGGGAGCGGCGCCGTGCAGCCGCGCACGGTCCTCTCCTCTGACGACCACTAGTCACCATACGTGTCAATCTGCGCACGCTGCAACGCGCCAGAGTAGTCCACGTAGCCGACCTTCGTTTCGGAGTAGAAGTCGTACACTTCCCACCCCCCCTCCCGGTGCCCATTGCCGGTCTGCTTCACCCCGCCGAACGGGAGGTGCGCCTCGGCGCCGATGGTTGGGGCGTTGATGTACGTGATGCCATTGTCGAGTTCCGTCATCGCGCGGAAGGCAACCTCCACGTTGCGCGTATACACCGATGACGAGAGTCCGTAGCGCACGCCGTTGTTGACGGCGAACGCCTCGTCGACCGAGTCGACCCGCACGACCGAGAGGACCGGCCCGAAAATCTCCTCCTGCTCGAGGCGCGAACCGGCGCGCACTCCGGTGAAGATCGTCGGTTCGAAGAAGGTCCCCTTGGCGAGTGCACCCTCGGTCGCGCGCTTTCCGCCGACCACGAGTTCGGCTCCCTCCTCCAGGCCGATGGCCACGTAGCGTTCGACCTTTTCGCGCGACTCCTCGTGGATGAGCGGACCGACGTCGGTCGAGGCGACGCGACCGTCTCCGAGCTTGAGCGCCTTGACCCGCGTCACGAGCATGTCGACGAGGCGGTCGTGCACGCCGCTCTGGATGATGAGGCGCGACGTGGCAGTGCAGCGCTGCCCCGTCGTGCCGAAGGCCCCCCAGAGCACCCCTTCGAGGGCGAGCTCGAGATCGGCATCGTCGAGGACGATCTGGGCGTTCTTCCCCCCCATCTCGAGGGAGAGGCGCTTGTGCATCCGCCCGCACGTCTCGCCGACCTTGGCGCCCGTATCGGTCGACCCGGTGAACGAGACCAAGGGGATGTCGGGGTGCGAGACGATCGCCGCGCCCACCGTTTCACCCACGCCGTGCACGAGCTGGATCACCTCGGGCGGGAGGCCGGCCTCGAGCATCACTTCCACGAGGACCGCGCCGGTGTGCGGGACATCCTCGGCGGGCTTGAAGACGCAGGCGTTTCCGCAGACCAGGGCCGGGAACATCTTCCAGGTGGGGATGGCCATCGGGAAGTTGAACGGCGTCACGATCCCCGCGATGCCGATCGGGCGCCGGAAGCTCATCGCCCACTTGTTGCGCAGTTCGCTCGGGACAGTGTGTCCGAAGAGCCGGCGCCCTTCGACGGCCGCGTAGTACGCCGTGTCGATCCCTTCCTGCACGTCGCCGCGCGTTTCGGCGAGCGGCTTCCCCATCTCCCGCGTCATGAGGTCGGCGATCTCCTCCTTGCGCGAGGCGAGGATGTCGCCGACTCGGCGGAGGACGTCGCCACGGAGCGGCGGAGGCGTCTTGCGCCACAGCTCGAAGCCGCGCGCAGCCGATTCGACCGCGCGGTCGACGTCGGCGCGCCCTGAGAGCGGAAACCGCCCGATCACGTCGCTGCGGTCGGCCGGGTTGGTGTTCTCGAAATAGTCGCCCGTCGAAGGGGCGACCCACTCGCCGGCGATGAAGTTCTTGAAGTCGGAGGACATGCGATGGGAGTACGAGTCGCGAGGGGGGCACGAGAGCGTCGCGCTACGCCCCCCAAAGCTACGCGCGGCCCCGCCCCGCGGCAGTCACGGCTGCCATTCGACTCCGCGATCCCCTCGAAGCGTTGCCTCCCCTACTCGCAGAGCCAGACCGCGGGGTGATCGGGGGTCGGGAGCGAATACCCGGTGCGCGGGAGCACCTCGACGGCGGCGAGCACCCCACCCCAGAGGATCAGGAGGAGGGAGAGGATGTGCCCCTTCGAGCTGCGGTGCCGCCAGGTCCAGACGGACGACCAGACGCCGGAGAGCGCGACGACTCCGGTTGCGGCGAGGTAGCCGAAGAGCCCGAGTCCGCAGCGCGCGCTATACGGCCAGAACAGCATCCCGACGCCGAGTCCAACCGAGAGCAGCAGGCGGAGCGCGACGCCGAGCGTAGTGGTCGTGGCCTGCTTGGCCAGCGCCTCCTGCCTGGCCTGCGGCGTGGGGGCGTTCCTGGCCGGCAGGAGCGCTTCGTCGGAGACCGACTCGAGCTGCTTGTCGATTTTCTTGAGTTCTTCGTCCCAGGAAGTCATGAGGGCGGACGGGAGACGGGGGACGGGAGACGGGAGTGCGCGCGTTCGCGCGCGTGAACGGAGTACGGTAGCGCGGCAGCAGGCGCGCAAGGCGCGCCTGCACTCCCGTCTCCCGTCCCCCGTCCCCCGTCCGTTAGCATCACTTCTCTCGCTCCAGCGAGTACCGCTCAATCTTCTTGTACAGATTCGAACGCGGCATGTCGAGGGCGCGGGCGGTTTCGGAGACGTTCCACTCGTACTCGCGGAGCTTGTGCAAGAGGTACGCACGCTCGGCGGCGTCCTTGAACGCCTCGAAGGTGCCGATGTCGAGCAGCGAACCGAGGCTCGCGCTGTCGGCGTGACGGGCACCCGTTAGGCGGTTGACGTCGGCACTGGTCACGCGCGGCCCCGAGGCGAGGATGAGCAAGCGCTCGATCGTATTCCGCAGCTCGCGCACGTTCCCCGGCCACTCCATGAGGGTGAGCGCCTCGATCGCCGAGGCGTCGAGGACGCGCACCGGCGCCCCCTCGCGGCGCGAGAGCTGGTCGGCGAAGTACTGGGCGAGGAGCGGGATGTCGTCGCGCCGCTCGCGGAGTGGCGGGACGTGGAGCGGGACGACGTTGAGGCGATAGAACAGGTCCTCGCGAAAGCGCCCGGCGGCGATCTCTTCCTGCAGGTCCTTGTTTGTCGCGGCCAGCACGCGCACGTCGACCTGCACCCGCTTGGCGCCGCCGATGCGCGTCACCTCCCCGTCCTGCAGCACGCGCAGCACCTTGGCCTGCGCCGACGGACTCATGTCGCCGATTTCGTCGAGGAAGATCGTCCCCTTGTCGGCTTGCTCGAACTTCCCGGCGCGGTCCTGCACCGCGCCGGTGAACGATCCCTTCATGTGGCCGAACAGTTCGCTCT
>CAZWVG010000167.1:11082-12539 GCA_964637355.1 uncultured Gemmatimonadaceae bacterium | reverse complement strand
GTGGTGAACGCCGAGCCCGAGGAGTCCGACCTGCGCCGCCTCCCGATCGCCACGCTGCGCGACCGCGTGCGCACGCGCGACGCCGTCGTGACCGCGAACGCCGCGGAGTGGAAGCGATCGCTCTTCGACGTCGGGTCGCGTCGCCCGTTGCAGCTCCCGCTCATCCTGCTCGCTCTCGCGCTGTTGGTCGCCGAGACGTTCGTCGTCCGTCGCGACGAGCGCCTCGGCGCAGCCTGATGTCGCTCCCGACGATTCTCGACGCGGTCGAGCGTCTGGGAGCGTTCGCGCGTGTCGCGAACGCGATCCCGTCGGCGCGCTCGCGCGTTCCGGTCGCCGGGCTCGAGGGATCGAGCGACGCCGTGCTCGTCGCCGCACTCGCGCGCCGATTTCCGCAGCGCTTCTTTGTCGTCGTGACCGACGCGGTAGCCGACGCCGAGCGGTGGCTCGCCGACCTGCACGCGCTCACGGACGACGAGTCGGCCGCGCTCTATCCGCCGCGTGAGGGCTTCGGCGAGTCGGAGCCGCATGCCGAGATCGCGGGCGAGCGCGTCGAAACGCTCGAAGCGGTGTCGCGCGGTGCGGTGCGCATCCTGCTCACGACCGCCCGCGCCCTGCTCGAGCGCACCGCGCTCCCCCGCGCGTTAGGCAAGGCGCGCCTGGAGTTGCGGAAGGGCGACACGAAACGCCCGGCCGAACTCGCCGCACATCTCGAGGCGATCGGCTTCGAGCGCGTCCCCATGGTCGACGACGTCGCCCAGTTCTCGGTGCGTGGCGGAATCTTCGACATCTACTCGTTCGGCATGGCCGAGCCGGTTCGCCTCGAATTCTGGGGCGACGAGATCTCCGAGCTGCGTCACTTCGAACTGGGCTCTCAGCGCTCCACCCGTGAGGCGTCGGTCGCGGTCATCCTCCCCGTAGATGCCGCAGCGACGGAGGTCACGTTAGGCAGCGAACGCGTCTCGATCGTCGACCTCTTTCCCCCGGATACGATCCTCGTCCTCCCCGACGAGTCGCACCTCGCCCCCGAGTTCGCGCGCACCTGGGACGAGGCGCAGCACCATCTCGACGTCGTACGCCGGCGCGGCGACGACTCGGTGAGCCGCGAGTCGCTCTTCCTCGCGCCCGATATGCTCGAACGCGCACTCGCCGGCTTCGGCCGCATCGCCGCCGCCGACCCCGCGCGCGAGAAGGACTGCATCGTCTTTCCCATCCGCCCCCCCGAGAGCATCGCCCGCGACATCAAGCTTCTCCGAACGGTGGTGCGCGACGGTACGCCGACGGTGATCCTCTGCGACAACCCGGGGCAGGCGGAACGACTCGAGGAGCTGCTCAACGAAGACCCCAGATTTCCGGCACCGGCGAGTTTGGTGATCGGGGTGCTCAATGGCGGCTTCGTGGTCCCTCCGGGGATACCAGATAGACGGGGGACGGGGGACGGGGGACGGGAGTTCGACGGC
>CAZWVG010000167.1:0-11072 GCA_964637355.1 uncultured Gemmatimonadaceae bacterium | reverse complement strand
TGAGTCGGCGAGCGCGGCGCGTAGCGCCGCACCCCCGTCTCCCGTCTCCCGTCCCCCGTCCAGCGTCGCGGGACTCAGAGTTCTCACCGATCACGAAATCTTCCGCCGCGAGCGTCGTCTCCGGCGCGCACGCAAGTACGCCACCGGCGCCGCGCTCGAAGCCATCACCGCGCTCAAGTCCGGCGATTTCGTGGTCCACCTCGAACACGGCGTGGGGATCTATCGCGGGATCGAGCAGCTCTTCGTCCGCGAGAGTACGATCGAGGTCGCGGTCATCGAGTACGAAGGGGGCGACCGGCTCAATGTGCCGCTGTATCGCATCGACCAGATCGAGCGGTATCGCTCGGGCGTCGATGTCGGTGACGACGCGCCGCCCCCTAAACTGCACAAGCTGGGCGGGCGACGCTGGGCACAGCAGCGCGAGAAGACGCGTGCGGCGATCGAGGAGATGACGCAGGAGCTCCTCCTCCTCTACGCACGCCGCCAGCTCGCCTCGCGCACACCGCACCTCCCCGACACCGCGTGGCAGCGGCAGGTCGAGAGCTCGTTCCTCTTCGAGGATACTCCCGACCAGCGCAAGGCGACGACCGACGTGAAGGGCGACATGGAAAAGCCGCGCCCGATGGACCGACTGCTTGTCGGCGATGTGGGCTACGGCAAGACCGAGATCGCCATCCGCGCCGCCTTCAAGGCAATCCAGAGCGGACGACAGGTGGCGGTCCTCGTCCCAACGACCATCCTCGCCGAGCAGCACTTCCGCACCTTCTCCGAGCGCCTCGCCGACTTCCCCGTCCGCATCGCCGTGGTCTCGCGCTTCCAGACGCCCAAGGAGCAGGCGACGATCCTCGCCGAGATCGCCAAGGGGAGGGTCGACGTCGTCATCGGGACGCACCGCCTCCTGAGCGACGACGTCACCTTTCCGCAGTTGGGGCTGATCGTCATCGACGAGGAGCACCGCTTCGGCGTGAAGCACAAGGAGCGCCTCAAGCAACTCAAGCTCGAGACCGACGTCCTCACGCTCACCGCCACGCCGATTCCGCGCACGTTGCACCTGTCGCTCGCCGGGCTGCGCGACATGACGCTGATGCAGACGCCGCCGCGCGACCGTTCGCCGGTGCTCACCTTCGTCGAGCCGTGGGACGACGGACTGATCGAGGAAGGGATCGCGCGCGAACTCGATCGCGGCGGACAGGTCTTCTTCGTGCACAATCGCATCGAGACGATCGAGGCGGTGGCCGACCACATCCGCCGCGTCGCCCCGCGCGCCCGCGTCGCCGTGGGCCACGGGCAGATGCGCGAGAAGGACCTCGAAGACGTGATGCGCCGCTTCGTCGCGGGCGAGGTCGATGTCCTCGTCTCGACGCTGATCGTCGAGAGTGGGCTCGACGTGCCGAACGCGAACACGATGTTCATCAACCGCGCTGACTACTTCGGGCTCGCCCAGCTCTACCAGCTGCGCGGGCGCGTTGGACGCTCCCACCGGCGCGCCTACTGCTACCTCGTGGTCCCCGACCGCATCGACGAGGACGCCGAACGGCGATTGCAGGTGCTGGAGCACCACACCGAGCTCGGCGCCGGCTACTCGATCGCCCTCAAGGACATGGAGCTGCGCGGCGCCGGCAACATCCTGGGTGCGGAGCAGTCGGGGCACGTTCACGCGGTTGGCTTCGAGCTCTACCTCCGCATGCTGGAGGAGGCGGTGCACCGCGTCCAGCTCGGCGACGATGCGCCGAAGGCGGTCCCCACCGACGTCTCGCTCGACCTGCCGGCCTATCTCCCCGACGACTACATCGGTTCGGGAGAGGCCAAACTCGACATCTATCGCCGGCTCACGGCGATCACCGATCCGGCGGCGATCGATACGCTGCGCGCCGAGGTCCGGGATCGGTTCGGCCCCCTCCCGCGCGAGGCGGTTCACCTGTTTGCGACTGCCGTCCTGCGCCTGGTCGGAGGAGAGCTCGGGATCGAGGGAATCCTGGTGCATGGCGACGAGGCCCGTGTTACTTTTCGAGACTCTGCTGCGCCGCGACTCAAGGGGCTCAATGCGGCCTTTGGAGAGGTGCAGTTCCGCGCGGAAGTACGGCGCGTGCATCCGTTGTCGCTCAAGCTGTCCAGGCTCGGTGGTGCCGGCATCCTCGATGGACTCGTGCGTGCCCTCACCATCCTTCGCCCGAACGATCCCGCACGATCCGTGTAGTCACTGACCTCTTTGCATCCCAACCGGACGACCATGACCCGCCTTCGCTTCATAGGTGCGCTCGCCCTCCTTCCGCTCGCTGCCTGTGGCGGGTTGAAAGACGCATTTTCGTCTCATGTCGACGTCGCCGCGCGCGCCGGGTCGCAGGAGCTCTCGGTCTCCGAACTCGCAAACCTCCTCGGTAACTCTCGCGTCCCCGTCCGCAAGGAAGTCGCGCAGAGCATTGCCGACGCCTGGGTCAACTATCAGTTGCTGGGCGCCGCCGCTGCCGCGAACGATTCGCTCAACGACGAAAAGCTCATCGACGACGCCATGTGGTCGGCCTTCACGTCGAGCAAGACCAACAAGTTCTACAAGAAGGTCTCGGAGTCGTGGACCATCGATACGTCCGACGCCGCTGCCTCCGCTGCGTACAACAAGGGCGACCTGCTCTCGGCGCGCCACATTCTCTTCCAGACGGCGCAGGGCGGCGAGGAAGACACGCTCGCGGTGATGAAGAAGGCGCAGGGAGTGCTCGCCAAGACCACGGCCGCCAACTTCGCCGCGATGGCCAAGCAGTACGGCTCCGACGGCACCAAGGACGTCGGCGGTGACCTCGGCGTCTTCCCTCCGCAGCAGATGGTTCCGGCCTTCTCGCAGGGTGTTGCGGCGCTCAAGCCGGGTGAGATCGGACCGCTCCTTCGCACGCAGTTCGGCTACCACATCGTGCGCCGCTCGACGTACGAAGAGGCCAAGCCGCAGTTCATGGCCGAATTCGCCAAGCGCCAGCGCTTCGTTGCCGAGAGCACCTACATCACCGGGCTCGAGAGCGCCGGCAAGATCGACGTGAAGCCGACCGCCGCGAAGACCGTCAAGGAAGTTGCCGCCGATCCGGCGCAGCACGCCGACGATCGCACCGTCGTCGCCACCTCGACGCTCGGCAACTTCACCGCGGCCAACGTTGCGCGCTGGATCGAAGGCTTTCCGCAGCCCGACCAGATTCGTGGGCAGATCGCGCAGGCGCCGGACTCGCTCATGAAGACCTTCGTGATCAATCTGCTCCGCAACGAGCTCATTCTCGCCGAGGCCGACAAGGACAAGATTTCGCTCGACTCGGCCGAGACGGCAGAAATCCGCAACGCCTTCAAGTCGCTCATCGCCCCGATCTGGAGCGGACTCGGGATCGACCCCAAGTCTCTCGCCGACAGCGCCAAGACGAAGTCCGAGAAGGAGCGCCTTGCCGCCAGCCGCATCGACGCCTACCTCGCCAAGCTGGTGAACGGCGAGGCGCAGTACGTCGAAGTGCAGCCGCCGCTCGTGCACGCCCTCCAGAAGAAGTACGACTGGAAGATCAACGCCGCGGCGCTCGATAAGGCGGTGACCGAAGCGCAGCCGATTCGCGCCAAAGCCGACTCCGCCCGCGCAGCTCAGGCGCCGCCGTCGGCAGTGCCGCTCCCGGGTGGCGCGTCGCCGACCGACACCACCTCGAAGCAGTAATTCGCACCAGACACCTGTAGTCTCCAGCGCGGGCGATCCCAACGGATCGCCCGCGCTGAACTTCACCAGCCGTTTTCGTGTACCTTACCGCATGACTTCCCACATCCGTGCCGCGCTCTCGTTCGCGGCGCTCCTCGCGACCTCGTCGCTCGTCCCCCTGGCTGCAGCAGCACAGCAGCCGGTCAACATCCCGGTAGACCGTGTGGTCGCCGTAGTGGGGACATACCCGATTCTCTGGAGCGACGTGCTCGAAGAGCTGTCGCAGCGCCGGGCGCAGGGGCTGCAGGTGCCGGAAGATTCCACTGCACAGCTCGAGCTCGCGCGCTCGATCATCAACGAGATGATCGATGTCGAAGTGATGGTGCAGCGGGCAAAGACCGACACGTCCATCACCGTTGCCGATGCCGATCTGACCACGACGGTCGACCAGCAGCTCAAGCGCATCCGCGACCAGTTCAAGACCGACGCGGAGATGGCCGAGGCACTCAAGGGGGGTGGCTTCGGGTCGACCGAGGAATACAAGCGCTGGCTCACGGATCAGGCGCGCCGCCGCGCGCTGCAGGAGCGGCTCGTCCAGAAGATGAAGCAGGACGGCAAGATGATCACCGTCGGCGTCTCGGAGGACGAGATCACCGAAGCGTTCAACAACGAGCGCGACAAGCTCCCCAAACGCCCGGCAACCGTCACCTTCCGCCAGATCGTCGTTCCCACGCAGGCGTCGGTCGAAGCGAAGAAGGTCGCGTACGCCAAGGCCGAGTCCATCTACAAGGACCTCACGACCGGCGGCGATTTCGAGAAGCTCGCCAAGCGCTTCTCCGACGACTCGGGATCGGCGGTGCAGGGAGGAGACCTCGGGTGGAATCGTCGTGGACAGATGGTCGCAGCCTTCGACGAGATGATGTTCCTCCTCCCGCCGGGACAGATCTCGCCCATCGTCGAGACGCAGTTCGGATTCCACATCATTCGCGTCGATCGCGTGCAGCCCGCCGAACGCAAGGCGCGCCACATCCTCATCAAGCCGAAGTACGACTCCTCCGATGTGGCGCGGGCCAAGCTGCGCGCCGACTCGGTCCTCATGTTGTGGAAGCAGGGAACGCCGTTCGACACGCTCGTCGCCCGCTATCACGACATTGCCTCCGACGAAGCGCGCGGGGTGCTGGAGCCGTTCGATCGTTCCCGACTCCCCGAGTCGTACCAGACGGCCTTCGGCGACCACAAGGACGGCGACTTCATAGCGCCGTTCCCCGTGGAGGATCGCCAGCGCGGCGTCCCGAAGTTTGTCGTGGCGCAGCTGGTGAACGTGGTCTCCGAGGGTGAGTACACGCGGCAGGACCTGCGCAACCAGATCCGCGAGCAGCTCACGCAGGAGAAGTCGTACCGCCGTCTCCTCGATTCGCTGCGCAAGGACACGTACGTGGCGATCATGCTCGACGCCCCGGAGAAGAAGACCGCGACCAACGACGGGCGCTGATCCTCGGCGCGCCAGGCACGGACATCGTTCGCGAAGAGATGCCGCGTCCCATCGCCATTACCCTCGGCGATCCGCGAGGGATCGGCCCCGAGGTCACCCTAAAGGCACTCAGCGATCCCGAGGTCGCGGCACTCGGCCCGTTCGTCGTCGTAGGCCCTGCTGGAGCGGGGGTCGCGGTCGATCAGGCGATCGGTGCGTGGAGCGGTGACGCGTCGCCCGCGCACGCGGGGAAGCTCGCCGGCGACGCGATCGAGCGTGCGACCAAACTGGCCCTTGCCGGCGACGTCGCCGGTATCGTCACCGCCCCCATCGACAAGGCGGCGCTCCTCGCGGGAGGATACGACTTTCCCGGGCACACCGAGATGCTCGCCGAGCTCACCGGCGCGGACGTCGCGATGATGCTCGCGTCGGACCGGCTGCGCGTCGTACTCGCCACGACGCACATCGCGCTTCGCGACGTGCCGGCGGCCGTGACGCGCTCGGCGATTCTCCAGGCGGCGCACGTGACCCGCGCCGGGCTCAGGCAATGGTTCGGGATCGCCGAGCCGCGCATCGCGCTCTGCGCGCTCAACCCGCACGCGGGAGATGGCGGGCGTTTTGGACACGAGGACGATGAACTGCTCGCGCCCGCGGCGCGCGAAGCCGGGATCAGCGGCCCCTTTCCCGCCGACACCGTCTTCGTGCGGGCGATGCGCGGCGCCTTCGACGCCGTGATCGCCCCGTATCACGACGTGGGGATGACGGCGATCAAGGTCGCGTCGTTCGGCCATGCGGTGAACGTGACGCTCGGTCTTCCATTCCCGCGCACGTCCCCCGACCACGGGACCGCACTCGACATCGCGGGGCAGGGAGTCGCCGACGCCGGAAGCATGGTCGAGGCGATCCGGATGTGCGCAGACATCGTCAGGCGCAACGCCGCACGCCCCTGACGCCCTGCTCAATCGCAGGCAGCGGAGGCAGCGGCGGTACGCGCTCGATTGCCGAGCGCGGGATGCCTAACGCGGTGCGACTGCCTCGGCCACACCGTCGAGGCGCATCGCCAGCGTCTTGATGCGTCGCGCCTCCATCTCGCGCACCGTGAACGAGGCCCCGCCCGCGCTCACCCGGTCGCCGACCGCCGGAAGTCGCCCGAGTGCGCCGAACACGAAGCCACCGATCGTCGTGTAGTCCTCCTCCGAGACCGTCGTGCCGTACTGCTCGTTCACCTCGGCCACGTGCGTCTCGCCCGGAAGGAGCGTCTCTCCGGAGGACGATGTCGTCGCCCGGCTCTCCGGCTCGTCGTACTCGTCGAGGATTTCTCCCACGATCTCCTCGAGGAGGTCTTCCATGGTGACGATCCCCGCCGTTCCGCCGAACTCGTCGAGCACGACCGCCATGTGCTCCTTGCGCCGCTTGCAGTCGGCCAGCACCTCTTCGACCTCGCGAGACCCGGGAACGACCAGCACGTCGCGCACGATGTCCTTGAGTGCGAATCCCGTCGGTCCGCGCCGCAGGACGCGCAACAGATCCTTGGCCAGCACCACGCCGATCACATTGTCGAGCGTCCCGTCGTAGACGGGATAACGCGAGAAGTTGCTCTCCTCGACGATGCTCACCACTTCGTCGAGCGTGCTTTCGAGCGGGAGCGCGACAACCGATGTGCGCGGTGACATCACCTCGCGGGCGTTCTTCTCGCTGAACTCGAACACTCCCTCCATGAGTGCCGCGTCCTGCGTGTCGATCGCCCCTCCTTCCTCGCTATGCTCGATGAGCATCCGCAGCTCGTCGGGGGAGTGCACCGTCTCCTCCGACACGTCGGCCTTCTGCCCGAAGAGGCGCAGGACCAGCTCCGCCGAGGCGTTGAGCACGTACGTGAACGGCGTGGTGAGCCAGGCGAAGGCGAGGAGAAGCGGGGCAAGGAAGCGGGCGAACTCCTCCGGGTGATTGAGCGCCGCCGCGCGCGGGGCGAGTTCGCCAAAGACGACGTGCATGAAGGTGGCGCAGGTCAACGCCACCGCCGCGCCGATGCTCACCCGCACCGATGCCTCGATCGCGATCGGGAGTTGAGCGAACCACTGTTCGAAGAAGTGGCCAAGCGACCCTTCGATCGCCCAGCCGAGGCCGAGCGAAGCGAGGGTGATCCCCAACTGGCTCGCCGAGAGCACCCTCGCCAGATTGTGAGTAGCGGCGAGTGCGTACCTCGCGAGCCGGTCGCCCGAGCGCACCATCGCTTCCAGGCGGGTCCGGCGAGACCGAACGAGGGCAAACTCCACCGCGACGAAAAAGCCGTTGAGGAGGAGCAGGACGATGATGAGGATGGCGCGATTCGGCACGCTCCAACTTACCCGGACCGCCGAGTCGTCGTCCACCAATCATCTCTCTCAGCCTCGTATCGATCGTTTCCCGCATCCCTGATCCGCTGACCAATTCACCCGCGAACGAACCGGGACTTCGCCGCGGCGACTCACCCGCGAAGCGATCTCCCATCGACGCCCATGGGCATCCCGAAGGCCATGGGCACGACCACTCGCACGGCCATAGCCATTCGCACTTCGAGAGCGCGGGCGATCCCTCGAGCCAGGGGCGACTCCGCTGGGCGCTGGCGCTCACCGCCATCTTCCTCGTCGCCGAGGTGGTGGGAGGGCTCCTCACGAACTCGCTGGCGCTCCTCGCCGACGCCGGGCACATGCTCACCGACGTCGCCGCGCTCGCGCTCGCGCTCTTCGTCGCCTGGTTCGCCAAGCAGCCGGCCGCTCCCGAAAAGACCTACGGTTACCTGCGCTGGGAGATCCTCGCCGCGTTCCTGAACGGCGCCGCCCTGCTCATCGTCTCCGGGTTCATCATCTACGAGGCGATCGGGCGCCTGCGTGCTCCCGAGCCGATCGGTACGGGGTTGATGCTCATCGTGGCTGTCGGCGGCCTGCTCATCAACGCGCTCTGCGCCTGGATCCTGCACCCGCTGCACCAGCATTCCCTCAACGCGCGCGGCGCATACCTCCACGTGCTCGGCGACCTGCTCGGTTCGTTAGGCACCATCGCCGCCGGGCTCCTCGTCCGCTACACCGGGTGGAAGGCGGCCGACCCGGTGGCGTCGGTCCTGGTGACGCTGCTGATCGTGCGCTCCTCGTGGGCGCTCGTGCGCGAGAGCGTGGACGTGCTCCTCGAGTCCACTCCGTCGCACATCTCGCTCGACGAGGTGCGCCGCCGTCTCGCCGACGTTGCGGGTGTTTCGACCGTGCACGACCTGCATGTGTGGACGGTGACGTCGGGGATGATCGCGATGAGCTGTCACGCCGTCGTCCCGCGCGACCAGGATCACCAGCGCGTCCTCCGCGACGCCGTCTCGGCGATGGCGGTCGTCGGGATCCACCATTGCACGGTGCAGATCGAGTGCGAACCGATGTGCGAAAACGCGCATCCCTGATCGCGCGACGCGCGTGATCGCGCGACGCGCGTGATCGCGCGACGCGCGTGATCGGCGGCAGCGAGTCGATCGGCCGGTGATCTGCGTCACGTTCGACGTATTCCGCCCGCACTCTCGAGCCGCCGCTCACCTCGGCCGGCGTAGGCGCCGAAACTCCCCTCCATCGAAACGCGCCGAATCGCACGCATCGCCTGTGACGGGATGGGCGCCCGGGCGTCGTCTCGGAGAACGGATGCCAACGCGTGAGCGCCGATGTGGACCATGATCAACGACTTCAGGATCGAAAAGTCCCGCCTCCCGGTGGTGCTGGTGACCGTCGAGGGGCAGCGGATCTCGGGTGACTTGTTCGTGCAAGCGAGCGCACGAAACAAGCTCGGCCACGAGACGCCGTTCGATGTGCTCAACGCCGCCGAGCCGTTCTTCCCGATCGCGACCATGAAGGGGCGAACCCTTCTCCTCGCGAAGGATGAGGTACGGGAGCTGTATGTCGCGCGCGAGGACGCCGATGACAGCGAATGGGAGTTCGGCACACCGGCCGAGGTGGACATCGTGATGCACGGTGGATCGCGCCACGTCGGGACGATTCTCCTGCAGCAGTCGTCGGGGCGCCAACGCGTGCTCGACCACCTCAATCGGCTTCACGATCGATTCATCGCTCTTTACAAGGAAGAGGGGATCGTGCTGCTCAACCGCGCGCGCATCGCGCACGTCTGCCACGAAGCCTGATGTCGCAGCTCCCCCGACTCCTCGAGGTGCTCGCCAGCACCCGCTCCGACGCCCTCTCGATCGTGGAAGGGGCGCCGATCACGCTGCGTCGCGCCGACGGCCAGCACCCGATTACCAAGCAGCCGCTGACGACGGCGCACTGGCGCGCCCTGGTCACCGAACTCGTGCCGGCGGATTCGCTCGACGCGCTCGACTCGGCGGACCCGCGTGAGTTTCCCCTCGTGGATGGTGGCCACGCGTATCGCGTGACCGTCTGGCGTCAGGATTCGTTAGGCATGGCGGAGGTGCGCGCCGTCGGCGCTCGCGCTGCCGCCGCTCCCTCGGCGCCGGCTGCACCGGTCCCGGTGCGCGAGCCCTGGCGCGCGGCCGTCGACGAGTCCGCGCGCGAGCTCATGGAAGATCTGCTCCGCGAGCAGATGACGCGCGGTGCGTCGGACTTGCACCTGCGCTCGGGCGAGCCTCCGCTCATGCGCGTGAACGGCGACATCGTGCGGCTCGAGGAGCGCCCGGTGCTCGACGCCGAGCGGCTGGGCACGATGCTCTACGCGATCATGCCCGACCGCAACCGGCAGGAATTCTACGAGGTGAACGACAGCGACTTCGCCTACGAGATCCCCGGGCTCGCCCGTTTTCGCGTCAACGCGCTCCTCGATCGCCACGGTCCCGCCGCGGTGTGCCGCGCGATTCCGTCGGAGATCATCACGGCCGAGCAGCTCGGGCTCTCCCCCGAGGTGCAGGCGCTGTGCAAGCTGACAAAAGGTCTCGTGCTGGTGACCGGTCCCACCGGGAGCGGAAAGTCGACCACGCTGTGCGCGCTCGTCGACCTGGTCAACCGCCAGCGCAACGACCACATCGTCACGATCGAGGACCCGATCGAGTTCGTGCACGCCAGCAAGGGGTGCTTGGTCACCCAGCGACAGGTCGGCGTGCATACGAGTTCGTTCAAGCACGCGCTGCGTGCCGCGCTCCGCGAGGATCCCGACGTCGTGCTCGTGGGTGAGCTGCGCGATCTCGAGACGGTGAGCATCGCGATCGAGACCGCCGAGACCGGGCACCTGGTGTTCGGGACGCTCCACACGACGACTGCAGCCAGCACCATCGACCGCATCATCGATCAGTTTCCGGCCGACCGGCAGGAGCAGATCCGCACGATGCTGGCCGAGTCGCTCAAGGGCGTCATCGCGCAGACGCTGTGCCGGAAGATCGGCGGCGGTCGCGTGGCGGCGATGGAAGTCCTCCTCACAACCGCCGCGGTCTCGAATCTCATTCGCGAATCGAAGACGTTCCAGATTCCGAGCGTGATGCAGACGTCGCGACGGCTGGGGATGATCACGCTCAACGACGCGCTGGTCGACCTGGTGGAGAAGCAGCTCGTGGAGCCGCAGGAGGCGTATCTGCGCGCCATCGACAAGGCGACGCTGGCCAACACGCTCAAGGCGCGTGGCTTCGATATGTCGTTCGTCGAGCCCGAGTCGACTGGCCCGACGTCTCGACCAGAGCCCGGGGGCGTGGGAAACAAGACTCCGGCGGCGCGCTCCGGCTACGGCTTGCGGCGCTGACCAGCTACGCACGAAATACAAGCGGCGCGAGGGAATCCCTCGCGCCGTTTAGACTTTTACGATTGAGGCGGATGTGACGATGGCGTGACTTCACGCCGCGCGACGCATCCTAAGTTGGTTTTGCCCCGCTGGAACCCATCGAATCGGACCGGGCGTCGCTGGTCGTCTCTCCCCGAGGCTTCGAATACTCCTCGCGTGCGCTGTAGCCATAGCCGCCCAGGACTTCGCCACCCCGCATAT
>CAZWVG010000166.1:0-12545 GCA_964637355.1 uncultured Gemmatimonadaceae bacterium | reverse complement strand
ACATCTACCTGGCCGACGGGCGGAACGAGAAGGTCTACGTGATCGACCGGCAGTCCCTGGAGATCCTCACGGCCTTCGGCGACGGTGGACGTCAGCCGGGGCAGTTTTTCGCCGTGCACAGCATCGCCACCGACTCCAAGGGCAACATCTACACGACGGAGACGTACGAGGGGAAGCGCCTCCAGAAGTTCGTGTACAAGGGGCTCGCGCCGGTGACGACGAAGAATCGCGGGGTCCCCTGGCCGGCCAGGCGCTGAGTCGCCGGACTGACCGAAGTCCCCGCCCGGTCGTCGGAGATCGGGCGGGCGCGCGCTGAAACGAGCGGACGGCCGTCGCGTAGTTGCTGCGTGGTGCGCAGATTCCATGGTGGCGCACCGCTCCGCGCACCCGTCCCCCGGCGCCGACCCACGAGGACCCCATGCAGGAAGCGCAGATCCCTGTGCCAACCCCGCCGCTCCCGCCTACGCCGCCGGCGCCGCCGCAGATCGTCATCGATGGCGCCGGAGGCATCACGATTCCTCAGGAGGTGCTCGGCGGCGCCTCTCCCAGCGACATCCTGCGGGCGTATCAAGCCCAGCGCGATGAGCTGCAGAGTCAGCTCCGCTCCCTCACGAGCGACCGCCTGGCCATAGCCCGACGGCTGCGCGAGGGCGAGGTGAACGGCGTCGACAAGGCCGGGCTCGAGGCTCGCATGCAGTCGCTCGACGCTCGCATCATCGAGATGAACAATGCGGTTGCCGCCGCCGATGCGCGGGTCGCTGCGCAGAAGGGGGTCCCAGGTGCCGTCCAGACCCCACCGTACCGGGATCGCGGCGGGCCGCCGCGAGAGGTCTTCCAGATGGGCTTCGTGCTCGCGCTGGCGCTCATCCTGCCGACGTCGCTCGCCATCGCCCGCCGCATCTGGCGTCGCGGTTCGCGCTACCAGGCGCCGGTCGGGATGTCGCCGGAAATCGACGAGCGCCTGAACCGGCTCGAGCAGGCGATGGACGCCGTCGCCGTCGAGGTGGAGCGTGTGGGGGAGGGACAGCGCTACGTCACGCGAATGCTTGGTGCCGGGAGTGCACAGCCGCTCTCGCAGCGCGTCGCCGAGCAGTTGGGCGAACGCGTTGGTGGTCGCACTGGCGAGCGTGCCTCACAGCGATCGGAGGTTCCGCGGTAGTTGCCGTTCACGCTGTCCCATCCGTCCGCCGCACTCCCGTTCTGGCCGCTCATCCGCCGAGGGTACGTCCCGCTCGCCCCGTTCGCGATCGGGGCGATGGCCCCGGATTTCGAGTATCTCATTCGCTTCGAGCCGTACGCCCTCCTGAGCCATTCGCTCTGGGGGATTTTTTCGTTCTGCCTCCCGCTTGGAGTGGCGACGTACGTGCTCCGGACGCTGCTCCTTCAGCCAGTCTCGCGCTGGCTCGTCGCCCTCCCCCCCGAGGAGGCACGCCTCCCGCTCACGCTGGCCGGATGGGTCCTGGTGATCGTCGCCGTGGTCCTCGGGAGCGCGAGCCACGTGGTGTGGGACGCGCTCACGCACCGCGACGCCTGGGGGCCGATCGTCTTTCCCTGGCTCAAGCACAATGCGTTCGTCGTGCGCGGCTACCGCGTCCCCTGGTACAACATGTTGCAGCTGGCGAGCTCGTTCGCCGGGGCGGCAGTCGTGCTGTGGTGGCTCAAGGGCGAGCTCGCCCGCGCCGGGCGCACGCTCGCCGACGTGATCGCGCCGCCGCGGCGGCGCCCGTGGATCGCCATCGCCCTTGTATCGATTGCGATCGGGACGTGGAACGCCCCTCGCCACGGGCTGATGACGCACATCAATTCCACCAAGCTCATACTCGGCAGGTTCGCGGTCGGGACGCTGGTGGGGCTCGTCTTCGGCGTGGTGGCGCTGGCCATCCTCCATCGCGCCGGCCGGTTCTGGCTCACGGAAGGGCGCACCGATTCGTCGGCAGCGCCGGCGGGAGGTTTCGATGATTAGTGTGCGGAGCGGCATCCCTGGTTCGCGTGGCGTCGCGCGCTGGGCAGCGTTAGGCGCGCTCGCCGCCTCGGCGTTCTTCGGCGGGCCCGCGGGGGCGCAAGGCGCAGGGGGCGCCACGCTCCACTGGTACAAGGGAAACACGCACACGCACACGCTCAACTCCGACGGCGACTCGTCGCCCGACGATGTCGCGCGCTGGTATCGCGAGCACGGCTACCAGTTCCTGGTGCTCTCCGATCACAACTTCCTGACGTCGGTCGACGGGCTCAACGCCCTCTTCGGCGCCGACAACCAGTTCCTCATCATCCCCGGCGAGGAGATCACCGACGCCGTGGGAGGGAAGCCGCTCCACATCAACGGGCTCGCCGTCGATCGCGTCGTGCAACCGGCGGGTGGAGCGACCATCGCCGAGGCGCTGCAGAAGGACATCGACAACATCCGCGCAGCGAATGGCGCGCCGCACCTCAATCACCCCAACTTCGGCTGGGCGGTCACCGCTGCCGACATCGCGCGGGTGAAGAACGACAAGCTCTTCGAGATCTTCAACGGGCATCCGATGGTGAACAACCTCGGGGGAGGGGGGATGCCCGGCTTGGAGGAGATGTGGGACGTGATCCTCTCCTCCGGCAAGCTCCTGTTTGGGCTCGCCACCGACGACGCGCACCACTTCAAGCGTGCGGGGGACCCGTCGGCGGCGGGGCCAGGGCGCGGATGGGTCGTCGTGCGTGCGGCCAGGCTCGCCCCGCGCGACATCATCGACGCCCTCGAGCGTGGCGACTTCTATGCCTCGACTGGCGTTGAACTGAGCGACGTCCAGCGCTCCCCCAAGCGGGTGAGCATCTCCATCAAGGCGGACAGCTGGAGCCGCTACACCACGCGCTTCATCGGACGCGACGGCAAGGTGCTGGCCGAGTCGGCGACGAACCCGGCGACGTACGACGTCAGGGGCGACGAGGGATACGTGCGCGCGGTGGTGCTCGAGTCCAACGGGAAGAAGGCCTGGGTGCAGCCCGTGATGCTGGGGGCGCCGGCGAACCGCTAGACGCGTCCGCCCCTCGGGCGAGGGGGGCGCCCGGCGCCGCCAGCGGGGGGCAAGGGAGCCGCGGTGACGCTGCGAATGGGGACGGAGCCCGGCCCGCATCCCGTTCCGCTGGTCCCAGCGGAGGCGCGGTTCATCCATCCGTCGTCGCCCCAAGCGGCATTGTGCCACATCGTGGAGCGTCCCAGCACCTCCATTCCCGCCGAGCCCGCCGACCCGTGACGCCCTCCATCGAACGCGTTCTCATCGTCGACGACGAACGGCTCGCCCGCGTCCGCGTGGCTGAGCGACTGCGCGCCCTTGCCCCCAACGTTTCCGTGCAGGAAGCGGCCGACGGTGCAAGCGCCGCGCAACTCGTCGACTCCTGGCACCCCGACGCCGTCTTCCTCGACGTGCAGATGCCCGAGATGGACGGCTTCGCCGTCGTGCAGGCGGTCGGCGCCGAGCGCATGCCGCCGACCGTCTTCGTGACGGCGTACGACCAGCATGCATTGCACGCCTTCGACGTTGCCGCGGTCGACTATCTCCTCAAGCCGTTCGACGATGAGCGATTCGCCGCCGCGTGGGACCGCCTCAACTCCCGCGCGGCCGCCGGCACCATCGCCGCCGAGGCGCGGCGCGTGGGGGCGCTCCTGACGTCGCTCGGCAACTCGGCCGATCCGTCAGCTGCAAACGGCCACGCCAACGGCAATGGACACGGCAACGGCAACGGCGCGGTGCACGGCGACGGACAACGCCCGGCCTACATCGATCGCATGGTCGTGCGTCGCGACCAGCGCACCTACTTCGTGCGCCTCGCCGACGTGCAGTGGATCGAGTCGTCGGGGAACTACGTGATCCTGCACGCCGGGAAGGACCGGCACGAAGTCCGAGAGACGCTGCAAGCGCTCGAGGCTCGCCTCGATCCGCGCCGCTTCACGCGGATCCATCGGCGCCTCATCGTCGCCCTCGATGCCATCCGCGAGCTGCAACCGTGGTTCGGCGGCGACCAGGTGATGATCCTCCAGGATGGGACCAAGCTGCGCGTGAGTCGCACGCACCGC
This sequence comes from uncultured Gemmatimonadaceae bacterium, assembly GCA_964637355.1. Lineage (GTDB taxonomy): Bacteria > Gemmatimonadota > Gemmatimonadetes > Gemmatimonadales > Gemmatimonadaceae > SCN-70-22. The sequence goes on along the minus strand of CAZWVG010000166.1, from coordinate 8,500 downwards.
GTTTCGCTGGAGCGCGCACTGCGCGGCGAATGACATCCGCCGCGGCGCGGCGGCTGAGCGCGTCGCCCGTCGTGGGCGAAGCAAGCCCGCGCTGGTGGGGCGGACACCACTCGCCCGGTCGCGTGATCCTGATCGTCGGGTGGATCGTCCCGGCGATCGTCGCGACGTTCGGGATGATCGTCGTCCCGTCGCGCCTCAACCCCGGACTCTCCCTCGGCGGGATCGTCCTCTCGCAGATGGCCACCTGGCTCCCGTGGGCCGGGTGGTCGCTGCTCGTCATGTGGGTCGCCGACCGCGTCCCCTTCGAACGCGGGCGCGTCGCGCGGGCGATCGCCGTACACGTCCTGCTCTGCGTCGTTGTCGTGACCGGGCAGATCCTCATCGTCGATCGCGTGAACGTCGCGTTCGGGGTCATCGCCCCACGCCACCTCGACAGCATCCTGGCGATCGGGCTGCGCTCGTACGGCGATCCCTTCACCGTCATCTACTGGGCGATACTCGGCGCGCACGCCGCAATTAGGTGGCACGAAGCGTGGCGCGCCGAGGCGGTACGTGCGGCGCGCCTGTCGAGCGACCTGGCACAGGCGCAACTCGCGGCGCTGCGCGCGCAGCTCCATCCGCACTTCCTGTTCAATGCGTTGAACGCTGTCGTTGCCTTGGTGAGCGAGGATCCCGCCGCGGCCAAGCGTGTCACCGTTCGGTTGGCCGAGCTGTTGCGCGCGACCCTCGCCGCCACCGAGCGTTCCACGCTCCCGTTGCGCGAGGAGTTGGACCTCATCCGCCGCTATCTCGACATCGAAACCGTGCGGTTCGGCGAGCGACTGCATGTCGACTGGACTGTCGACGAGGCAATCCTCGACCACGATGTCCCGGCATTCGTGCTGCAGCCGCTGGTCGAGAACGCGCTCGTGCACGCCATCGCGCCGCGCGCGGCGGGAGGGCAGGTGTCGATCAGTGCGCGCTGCGTCGGCGGCGCGCTGCGGCTGGCGGTGGTCGACGATGGCCCCGGGCCGGGCGCCTCACGCGCGACGCGCGGGAACGGCGTGGGGCTCAAGAACCTGCGCGACCGGCTGGAGCGTCTCTACGATGGCGGGGCGACGTTGTCGCTGGGGACGCCTAGTCCCTCGGGGCGTGGCGCCGAGGTGGCGGTGATGCTCCCGCTCGACCCGCGGTTTGCGCCGCCGCCGCCCATGCACACAGTCGCGCCGGTGAAGGGGGCGCCGACGTCGGGGCCGTATGCGGCGGCGTCGGCGTTGTCGCGGGATGGCTGACTTCTAGTCGCAACGTCGTGCTGGCGAAGTGGTGAGCCGAGAGAGCGACGATCGATGCGTCAACCCAACCGACATGATCCGTGCGCGGACTGTTCGTAGAACTGCGCCGCGTCCGAAAGCTCCACATCAGCAAGCGGGTGAAACCGAGCGTTCATCCCGCCAAGCGCCTGCGGGCATTCGCCAAGGCCTCGGCGGCAGGTAGGCTCGAGACGATTCCGGCATGTAGCTCTTCAGCGCGACGCTGCGCTTCGTCGATCCAGCGCGGATCCACGTCTATTTCGACGTCAAGACTCTCGATCAGGACGCGCGCGAGATGCGCTCGTTCTTCGGCCGGGAGGCGCAATAGCTGTGCTTCCAACGCTTCGCGAGTCATACGAGTCCTCCAATCGTCGCATCTAGGAGTCTACCTCTGGAGCCGGCGCCCCGCCACGGGAGTCGCGAGCCGTCGTGATGCGAAGCCGAAGTATTTCGAGAATCGCTACTCAGCGCCTCGCTCTTCCGCCAGCCGCAACACCAGCGCGATCTGTCCCGCGTGATAGCTGTCGTGCAGTGCCATCCCCGCAACGTGCTCGCCGAGCACGAAACGGCTCCCGGCGTGCGGCTCCTGCAAGCGCGACGGCTTCACGCGCGCCAGCGTGGAGACGAGCCGCTCGTGCATCGCGTCGAGGAGCGCAAGGTCGTCGCGCCACGCCTGCTCTCGAGCCGCCGCATCGGCGATCGCCGGCGAGTCCGCCCACCATGACCGCGCGAGCTTGCGCGCAAAGCGTGCCTTGCGCGACGGGTCGAGGCGGTTGGCCACGATGTTCTTCCCGATGGCGCAGTGCAACGCCTGCTCCCAGACATTAGGGCGTCCCGCCCCCGGGCGCCAGAGCGCCTCGTCGGCGCGCACGCCGCGGAGCGCGTGCTTGAGCGACGGGCCGTGCCACGCCGGCCCATGAAACGCTTCGTCGAGCAGGCGGCGAAGTGCGGGACGCGAGGGAAGCGGACGGCGTACGGTGGCGCGTGGCATCACAACTCCGGTTGAGGGAGCCACCACGATACGCCGATGGCCGAAGCAATGCATCGTCGCTCACGACCGCTTACCGCCGCTTGCGGCGTCTTACCGCCGCTTGCCGGGTCTAATCGCCGCCACGGCCGCCACGGCCGCCACGGCCGCCACGGCTGCCCCGGCCGCTACCGCCGCCTACCGCCGCCTACCGCCGCCTGCTTCGGCGCATCGCCGGGTTACCGCGGCACCTCTCGATGTATCGCGCGACGACGATCAGTCGATGCGCTGCTGCAGCGGATCGGCAGGCGCGGTGCGCCCTCCCTGCGGACGCGATCGCCCGGCGAGCGTCGCGATGACCAGCGTGATGATGAACGGGACGCCCATGAACATCCCGATCTTGATCGCCGGTCGCAGGTAGCGCTGCCGCCACCCCAGCTGACCACCTTCGCCCTCGCGCCGGCGCGGGCGGTTCTTCTCGCGCCGCTCGGCGCGCTCCCCCTCCATCTGCGGCACGGTGGCGTTTGCTGAGTCGCCGGCGAGTGCACCGCGCTCGCCATCGGCGGCACGCGCGCCTTCCTCCCGATCGCCGCGTCGCTCACCCATCCCATCGAGTTCGCGTCCTTCGGCGTTGGCGCTCGCCGCTGGCCTGAAGCGATCGGCAATCGGCGACCGCCCGATCGCCAGCGCCGCAACCGTCGTGATCAGCGACACGGCAACCAGCGACACGACCGGGCGCATCCACGATCCACGCCGTTCACTCGCCACCGACCGCCCAAGCTCGCCCCGCATCAGTCGCCCCAGCGCTGCGACGATCCAGTCCCAGTGCATCGCCAGGTGAATGCCGATGAGGATCAGCAGGAACTCCGAGGATCGGTCGTGAATGATCGCCCAGAATCGATCGCGCACGCGGGGAAAGCCAAGCGATGGAAAGACCGACTCTGAGATGATGATCCCCGAAACGATGACCGCGACCATCGCGAGGTAGCTCACCGCATCGAGCAGGTAGTTGAAACGCACCTGGCCACGCAGCGACGACAGGAGGCGCGCGGTGACCCCGACGATCCACTGCCAGCTGAACAGGATGTGGAGCGCAAAGATCACGATGAAGGCGAGCGACAGCCACTCGTGCGCCGGAATGCGCGTCGCCTGTGGCGCCGAAATGGCGACGAAGGCAACGCCGAGGATCGTGTTGACGATCAGCTTCGATCGGGCGGATACGGCGCGTGGACTGCCAGAAGCCATGGGGCGGCCTGATGCTGAAGGCGAAAGGGGGGACAGGGCGACGAAACGGCGAGCGCGAGCGCGCAGAACGCGTGCACGTGGCGTGCCCGCCGCGCCTGAACGGCGATCAGGCGCGAATTGTGGCGCTCACCCATGAACCCGCGATAAACGCCGTCTTCCCATTGGGCGAGACAAGGCGTCGATTGTCGCCCGAATCCGCTCTGCTCTACGGGCCCCTGCTCAACGATCGCGCGACCTCGTCGCGTATTCGGGGCACCTCCTCTTTCCAACCGTCGATGCGCAACCCTGGCTCGCGTCCAGACAACACACCCCCAGAGTCGCCCGATTCCAGACATGCCGCGTCCTCCGACGATCGGCTGACGCGACGTGAAGCGCTCGGCGTCGGCGCGGCGGGGGTCGCCGCCGTCTCGCACTTCCCCGCGGTGTGGACGCGCCGCGACGACTTCGACGTCGTCGTCCGCGGTGGCATCGTGCACGACGGTACTGGGTCACCGGGCAAGGCGGGCGACCTGGGCGTCCGCGGCGGGCGCATCGCGGCAATCTCCACGAAGATCGCCGAGCGCGGACGTCGGGAGATCGATGCGCGCGGCCTCGTCGTCTCTCCCGGGTTTGTCGACATCCACTCGCACGGCGAGGGAAACCTGTGGGAGGATCCGCGCGGCGAGTCGCTGGTGCGGCAGGGGATCACGACCATCGTCTCCGGGCAGGATGGGAGCTCGCGTGCGTGGGGCGTGAAGGCGACCGGCACGTCCAGGGAAGACAGCGGCTCGTTCGCCGACTGGTTCGCCGCGCTGGACGCGCTCCGCCCGGCGGTCAATGTCGCCGCGATGATCGGGCTCGGGACGGTGCGGGAGAAGGTGGTCGGCGAGGACGATCGCGCCGCAACACCGGCCGAACTCGCCCGCATGGTGGAGTTGGTGTCGCGCGCGCTCGACGAAGGCGCATGCGGTGCGTCGACGGGACTGGAGTACACGCCGGGAGCATTCGCGCGCGCCGACGAACTCGTCGCCCTCTGTCGCCCGCTCGCCGCGCGTCGCCTCCCGTATGCAACGCACATGCGCAACGAGGACGACCAGCTCCTCGCCGCGATCGACGAATCGATCGCCGTCGCCACCGGCGCTCGGTGTCCGCTCCAGATCTCCCACCTCAAGACGCAGGGGCCCCGCAACTGGGGGCGCCTGGACGATGTGTTCGCGCGCGTCGCCAAGGCGAAGAATGGCGGGTTGGACGTCGCCTTCGATCGCTATCCGTATGTAGCCTACCAGACCGGACTCACGAACCTCTTCCCGGTCTGGAGCCGCGATGGCGGGACGCAGGGCTTCTTCAAGCGACTCGACGATTCGGCGACCGCCGCGCGCATTCGTACCGAGGCGCTGGACAAGGTCGACCTCATCGGCGGGTGGGACAACGTCCTGATCGCCTCCGTGCGCGCCCCCGAGGATCGCGCCGCGGAAGGAAAGCGGCTTGGCGCCTACGCCAAGTCGTTAGGCGCGGATCCCTACGCGCTCGCCGTCGACCTGCTCAAGCGCAACAACCTGAACGTCGGGATGGTCGGCTTCGCGATGAGCGAGGAGAATCTCGATCGCATCCTCGCGCACCCGCTGGGGATGGTGTGCAGCGATGGTGGCTCCTTCGCCGTCGATGGCCCCACCAGGCGCGGGAGCCCGCACCCCCGCGGGCTCGGCACCTTTCCGCGCGTGCTCGCCCGCTACGTGCGCGAGCGCAAGGCGCTCACGCTCGAGCAGGCAGTCTACAAGATGAGTGCATTTCCGGCGTCACGCGTCGGCATCACCGACCGCGGCACGCTAGCGGTAGGCCTCGCCGCCGACGTCGTCGTCTTCGATGCGGAAAAGGTTGCGGACACCGCGACGTACGAGCAGCCGTTTCAGTACCCCGTCGGCATCAAGGGCGTGCTGGTGAATGGCACCATCGCGCTGCTCGACGGAAGGCGAGAGGGGGAAGGGAAGGGGCGTTCGCTCAAGCCGAGCCGCGCCTGACGTACGCCGCCGCGCTCGCCTGCGAGCTTCCACCCCTACGCCCGCTCCACAATCCGATCGATCAGATAACTCGACTGCTCCAACGCCTCACCGGTAAAGTCGCCAAAGAAGTCTCGCACCTCCCCGAACATCGCGTCGAACGCCTCCTGATTTCCTTCCGTGATGATCGTCGCCAGCTCGCGCGCGGCGTCGCCGAACGCCTGCGTGACCTCCCCAGCGCGCGGATTCCGCATCTCGATCGGACCATACAGCGCCGACTCCTGCGCGAAGTGACGCGCCGCGACGTAGAGCTCGAGGAGATACGCCGGCGACGTGAACTTGAGCGTCTCCTCGAGTGGCACACCCAGTCGCGCCAGCGTTAGGCCCAGTACCTGCGTCTGGAAGTGATTCAGCACCTGCACCACCGACATCGCGCGATCGTGCTGCTGTGCCGAGGTCTCGGTGATCACCAGCCCGCGCGCGACGAACGTCTGCGCCACCCAGTCGGCCCATGCGTCGCCGCGTCCGCGACACAGCACGACGCGCTGCCCCTGCAGCGTGTGCACGCTCGGCCCGAACATCGGGTGCGTCCCGAGCACGCTCGCCCCGGTGGATTCCAGCATCGCCCGCACCGGCGCTTCCTTCACGCTCGTCACGTCCATCAGGAGCGCATCCTCGCGCACATGCGGCCCCACCTCGCGGATTACCGCTTCGGTCACGTCGATCGGAACGCTGATCACGGTCACATCGGCGACCGACGCCGCGTCGACGGCGCGCAGCTCGGTGTCGACGTCGCTCACCAGGACACGGTGCCCCAGATCGGCGAAGAGGCGGGTGAGCACCCCACCGATCTTCCCGCGCCCACCGATGATCGCCACGGTGCGCGGGAGGTCGTTAGGCGGTACCTCGGCCCTCAGCGACGCCTGGTGGTCGCGGCTCGCCCGGAGGAGAAGGCGAAAGATCGACTCGATCTCCCCGCGCGGGAGCCCGAGCTCGTCGGCGAGACGCGCGCGATCGGCCAGCACCTCCTGCTCGCGTCGCACGTCACGAATCTTCATCCCGTGTTCGCGCTTGGCCGATGCCACTTCGGCGACCAGCGCCATGCGATGCGCCACGATCTGCAGGAGATCGCGGTCGAGCGCATCGATCATCGAGCGAAGGAGCGGGAGTGGCCGGGGAGTCGGGGGCGTCGTCATGCGGGGCGATGTGAAAGTCGAACGCAATCTACAGGTCAACTCACCCGTCGTCGCCCGTCGCCACTCCGCCGACGAGTCTCCCTCCGGCTTGCATCCCGGTCCAGGCGATGCAGCGACGCTGATACCTTCCCTGCATGCGTCGCTCCCCGCTCACGTTCTGCGCTCTCGCCGCCACGGTCGTCGCTGCGCTCGCCTGCGGTGGTCCACGCCCGCCAGCGCCACCGCCACCCGCGGTGCTGGATGGTGGAAGTGCGCGCCCCAATACGCCGCCGGTGCTTACCGTGAGTGGCACCGCCCCCGAGGGGGAGGTCCCCTACGGCACCATCATCGCCCTCACGGCGAGCTGCACGGATCGTGAGGACGGCACGCTCGCCTCGGTGCAGTGGACGACGAGCGACGGTGTGCTGCTCGGCGAAGGCGCCACGCTCAACTACATGCCCGAACCCGGACGTTACCTCGTCCGCGCCACCTGCACCGACGCGGCGAGAGCCACCACGATGGTGGCGGCCACGCCGGCGTTTACTGTGATCGATCGTTGGACCGCCGCCGACTCCGTTCCGGTGACCGTCACCGTGCCCTTCGCCACGAATCGCGCTGGCCCGTTACGACCGCGTGCTCCCGGCGACTCGTTCGATGGCGAACCGCGCGACTCGCTCGTACGCGGCTTCATGACCGTGAACCTCCCGGCGCGCGACTTTCGCCTTGCCGGCGAGGCACGTCGTACGCCCTTCATGCACTCCATCCGCGGCAACTTCGTGAGCGGCGATGCAACGCGTCACTGGATCCGCGACATCGCGGCGACCGATTCCATCGGCTTCGTCTCGCGCCTGGCCGAGTCGTTCTCGCATGGGGAGGAAGACGAGGTGATCGTCTTCGTGCACGGCTATCGCACGTCGTTCGAAGGGAGTGCGCTCCGCGCAGCGCGACTCGCTGCCGAAATCCAGTTCGCCGGAGCGACCATCCTCTTCGCCTGGCCGTCCGACGCGCTCCTCGCCAGCTATCGGAGCGACCAGCGCGACGCGCGCGACGCCGGACGCTATCTCGCGCAGCTCCTGCTCGAACTGCGCGCATCCAGTCATCCACGTCGCATCTCGATCGTGGCACACTCGATGGGGGCCGAAGTGCTGGCCGCGGCGATGTCGGTCCTCGAGACGGGGGCGCGCAGGGCGGGGCAGTCGCCACTCGAGCGCCTCGCGTTGCGCGACGTCGTCTTCGTCTCCCCTGATCTCGCCGCCAGCGAGTTCCTGCAGCACGTCCTTCCGGTGCTCCACGAGCGCGCCGACAGGGTAACGGTGTACGCGTCGACGGCCGACATCGCGCTCTGGACGTCCTGGGGGAGCAACATGGAGCGCCGCCTCGGGCTCGGCGGGCGCTTTGCGACGGTGGCCAAGGGGATCGAGACGATCGAAGTCCCCTACAGCGAGACAGACGCCATCGGTCACAATCCGTTCGAGGCGGAGCCCTTTCGCGACGACCTGCACCGCCTCCTGGTCGAGCGGCGCGGAGCGGGAAAGCGATCGCTCGAGGTTGTCGCGCGCGACGACGGGCTCACGATGTGGCGGTTGCGGTAGCGACACGCGCGCACCGGCCGTGATCCCGCAACGAAAACGCCCGCCGCACCAACCGGTGCGACGGGCGTCGGTTCGTTCGATCGCCTAACGTCAGGCCGGGACCAGCGCCGTCCGCGTGAGATACGCGACGACGTCGGTCGCCGAGTACGAGGTGCGCCCCTGGAGGAAGCGGTTGAGGAACTGCGCGTCATCGCCGCTGGTGATGATCGGCGGCTCGACGTAGCCGTCGCGCTCCTGTCCCATCCCGATGCACGAC
>CAZWVG010000165.1:0-12702 GCA_964637355.1 uncultured Gemmatimonadaceae bacterium | reverse complement strand
GCCTTCCGCGACAAGATCGACATCGAGGGGCTCGACCATCCCAAGCGCATGTTCGACCTCACCGAAGGGCTGATCCGCCGGCGCTATTCCGACGCCGACATCACCGGGATCCTCGGTGGCAACTTCGTGCGCGTGCTTGGCGAGTCGTGGAAACGCGATCCGGCGGCGCCGGCCAAGTGACCCGCGCAACGCGCGCTCGCCGGCCATCGCCGGCGAGCGCGCGTTGCACCTCACGGTAGCCCGCTACGGTTTCTCGATCGGCTTGGGAACGACCGGGAAGAGTCCCGCTTCGGCCAGCTTGGCGTAGAACGGGCGCAGCTGCACGAGGAAGGCGTTGACCTCGTCGATCGCCGCCGGAACCTCGCGTTGCAGCTCCGCCCACTGTGCGAGGTCCGTTGCGTTCACCGGCATCGTCGCCCCGCCGACGCCACCCAGGAGGCCACCGAGCTTGAACGGGAGGACCGCGCGGAACTCCAACCCCTCGAACGTCGAATCCGGCTCGCTTTCGCTGCTCATGTAGAAGCGGCGCACGAACGGCTTGAGCTGCTTCGAGAGCGTGTCGAACGTCGTCCGGATGTCGGCCGGCACCGTGCTGCTGTCGGCCAGTAGGGTCTTGAGCTGGTCGAACTGCGTCTTCGCCGCGCGCATGGCCGCCACCGCCTCGGAGAGTCGCGCGTCGAGGCGCTGCCCCTCCTTGAGTAGGTCGAAGCGGCGCTGGCGATCGGCGTCGGTGATCGTGACCTCGCGATCGCCGGTGACCGTGAATGGACGCGACGCGGCCTCGGCGCCGTTGACGAAGAGCGTGGCGGTGAACGTGCCGGGAAGGACCCACGGTCCCTGCGTCCCGGGGTTAGGCCCGCCGCCGGCTGCACCACCGCCTCCCGGTCCGCCGCCCCCCTGCGCCGCCTGCCACTTGGGCTGCGGGATCGGGGCGATGCGGAAGTCCCAAATCACGCGATTCATCCCGACGTTGAGGCCGTTCGTGAGGTCCGTTCCCGATAGCTCACGCACGACATTTCCCACGCCGTCCTTGAGCACCAGCCGCACGCTGTCCGCCTTGGTCTTGAGCCAGAAGGCGATCGGCACGCCGAGCGGAGGGTTGGGGCCGAGGAACTGCATGTCCCCCTGGAAGAAGTAGAAGCGAAGGCTGGCCGACGTTTGCTGCTGCGTGGTGGGAATCGGATAGAGAAACGAAGCGACCGCCTGCGCCTGCGACGCTTCCTGGAAGGGCGTGAGGTCGTCGAGGATCCAGATGCCCCGCCCGTGCGTGGCGAGGATCATCGCGTTGTCGCGCGGGTGGAGCGTGATCTCGTAGACCGGGACCGTCGGAAGGTTGGCGCGTACGCGCGTCCATCCCTTGCCGCGATCGGTCGAGACCCACAATCCGGTCTCTGTGCCGAGGTAGAGGACATCGGCGTTCTTGAGGTCCTCGGTGATGCAGCGGACCACTTCGCCTTTAGGGAGGTTTCCGGCGATCGAACGGAACGTCGCGCCGAAGTCGGTCGAGACAAAGGCATAGGTGCTGTAGTCGCCCGTGCGATGCGCGTCGAAGGAGACGTAGACAGTGCCGTCGGCGAAGCGCGAAGGCTCGACGCGCGAGACGTAGGCCCAGCGCGGTGCGCCCGGAATCTTCGGCGTGAGGTTTGTCCACGTCGCACCGCCATCGCGCGTGAGTTGCACCTGCCCGTCGTCGGAGCCGGTGTAGATCACGCCGCGGACGCGCCGCGACTCGGCGACCGTGAAGAGCGTGGCGTAGTCCTCGATGCCGTCGTTCTTCGCGATCTTCACGTCCTTGAGCTTCGCCCCCATCAGCTGCAACGAGTCGCGATCGACCCCCGTCGTGAGGTCGGGGCTGATGGGTGTCCAGCTCGATCCGCGGTCCGTGGAGCGGAAGAGGCGGTTCCCGCCGATGTAGACGGTCGCCGGGTCGTGCGGCGACAGGATGAAGGGCGTGTCCCAGTTCCAGCGATACTTCTTCTCGTTGGCCGGTGCTTCAGGGCGGATCCCCTTCTGCTCGCCGGTGACCTTGTCCATGCGCGAGATGTACCCTTCCTGCGACGACGTGTAGATGAGGCGCGCGTCGGTGGGATCGATCAGGTTCACGAATCCGTCGCCGCCGGCAAGCGACCACCAGTCATGATCGCTGATCCCTTCTCCGGTGCGCACCTGGCTCGGACCGCACCAGGAGTTGTTGTCCTGCAGCCCGCCACAGACGTTGTAGGGGACCTGCATGTCGTAGCCGACGTGGTAGAACTGGGCCACGAGGAGGTGCGGGAACCACTGCCACTTCTTCCCCTTGTCGTGCGAGACCGAGACGCCGCCGTCGTTGCCGATCATCATGTGCGACGGATCGTGGGGGTCGATCCACATGGCGTGATGGTCGACGTGGATCCGCTCGGCGCCATCGAAGCGGAACGTCTTGCCGCCGTCGTCGGAGATGCCTAACGGCGTCTCGGGAAGGTAGACACGCAGGTCGTTCTGGGGATCGACGCGGATGATGCCGAAGTACATCGGGCGCATGTTGTGCGACCCCATCTTCCGCCAGCTGCTCCCGCCGTCGTCGGTGCGGTAGACGCCTCCCTGCTTCTCGTGCTCGACGCGCGCATACACGATGTTGGGATTCCCGCGGAAGATGTCGAGCCCGATGCGCCCCATGGCGCCGTCGGGGAGGCCGTTGGTGAGGCGCGCCCACGTCTTGCCACCGTCGCTCGACTTCCAGATTCCGCTGTTGGTCCCGCCGCCGTTGAAGCCGAACGAGGCGCGACGCCGCTGGTAGGTCGCGGCGTACACGACCTTGTTGTTCCGCGGATCCATGACGAGGTCGGTGCCGCCGGCGTCGGGACCGACGTCGAGCACCTTGGTCCAGGTGTTGCCGCCGTCGGCTGTGCGGAAGATCCCGCGATCGCCACCGGGGCGCCACAGGTCGCCTAACGCCGCAACGAGGACGACCTCGTGGTCCACCGGGTCGATGACGATGCGGGCGATCTGGCGTGACTCGCGAAGCCCCATGTTGCGCCAGTGCTTGCCGCCGTCCGTGGACTTGTAGACCCCGTCGCCCCACGAGGAACTCTGCCGGTTGTTGTTCTCGCCCGTCCCCACCCAGACGAGGTTGGGGTCGTCGGTGGGGATCGTTACGTCGCCGATCGAGCTCACGCTCATCGAGTCGAAGACGGGCGTGAGCGTCACGCCGCCATTCTCGCTCTTCCACACCCCACCGGTCGCGGTCCCGATGTAGAAGATGTTGGGATTCGATTCGAGCACCGCGAAGTCGTCGATGCGCCCGCTCGGACCGGTCGGGCCGATGTTGCGGAACGAGAGGCGGTCGAAGGGCCCGCCCTTCCACGCGGTATCGGGCGCCGCTGCGGCGGATGCCGCCGCGGCAGGCACCTGCTGCGCTCCGCTAGCGTGTGGCGAGAGCGGGAGCGCGAGTGCGACAACGATGGAAGCGATGCGGACAGCGGTTGCCCGCGATGCGTGCGGCACGGCGCGCGCGCCACGGACGAACGGACGACGGCGACGTGGCACCGACGGCCTCCTGGTGAACGGGGAAACGACCTGCATTGGCCGCTAAGGTACTCCACGACCCGCACCTTCCGCGATGCGGGAAGCGGGGGCAGGTTGACGCGTGCGTGCTAAGATCTCCTCTCCATCCGCCGGAGCCGCGATGTCGATTCGTCCCGTCGTCTTCACACTTTCGGTGCTCGCGCTCCTGGCTCCGCTGCAGCTGGCGCAGGCGCAAGAGCGCGCCCAGGACAAGCGCCGTTGGCTCTCTCCCACGCAGGAGGTGAGCGACGATCCGCGGCGGATCCCGCAGCCACCGGGACCCAAAGGGCCGGACGGCACGATCGTGCTACGCGGCGGGCGCCTGTTCGACGGGACCGGATCGGCGGCGCGCCCCGCGACGATCGTGATCACCCGCAACCGCATCGCAAGCATCCTCGACCCCGCCAGCACCAACTGGCCGCGCGGCGCGCGGGTGATCGACGTGGCCGGCAAGACCGTGATGCCGGGACTCATCGACATGCACACGCACCTGACCTACGTCGATCCCCCCGTCTCGACCGAAGACGGCGCGAGCATCGCCGACCCCACGCTGCGCGCCGTGCAACGCCTGCGCTACTTCATCGAGAGCGGGATCACCAGCGTGCGCGACGTGGCCTCGGTCGGTGAGGTGACGTTCCGCCTCAAGGAATGGGTCAGGCGCAATGACGTGGTGGGCCCGCGCGTCTTCGCCGCCGGGCAGCTGATCACCGCCCCCGGCGGACATGGCGCCGAGTCGGGTCCCGACCTCGACGTGGGAGGCTCGATCGCCCAGGTCACCGGCGCCGACGCGTGGCGCAACGAGGTTCGGCTCCTCTTCAAGCGCGGCGCCGACGTCATCAAGATCGCCTCGCACTTCTCGCGCGACGAAGTGAAGGCGGCCGTCGACGAGGCGCACGCGCTCGGCCTAAAGGTCACCTGCGACTGCGAGACCTTCTACATCCAGTGGGCGGTGGAAGCCGGCGTCGACATGATCGAGCACCCGCTCCCGCGCACCGATGAAACGATTCGCCTGATGGCCGAGCGAAAGGTGGAGTCGATTCCCACCGTCTTCGTCTACACCATCCTCTTCGATGCGAACGGGGGCGGGTACTTCGGCTCGACGTCGCGCCGCTTCAACTTCAACGACTCGCTCAATCTCGAGGTGATGCGGCGCATGCATCGCGCCGGTGTGAAGCTCGGCGTCGGGACGGATCTCGTGGTCGACTGGTATCGGCAGCTCCCCACGCCGTACATCAGTGAGCTCAAGTACTTCACCGCGGTGGGATACTCGCCCGCCGAGGCGCTGGTGGCCGCCACAAAGACCAACGCGGAACTGCTGGACATGGACGACAAGCTGGGGACGTTGGAGCCCGGCAAGCTCGCCGACGTCCTCGTCGTGAACGGGCGCCCGGACCAGACGTTGGACGAGCTGGCCAACGTCGACCTGGTGATTCGCGACGGCTGGGTCGTGGTAGAGGGCGGGAAGGTCTCGATTCCTCGGCACGTGCCGGTCAAGTCACCGAAGCCGTTCGGTGTGAAGTGAAGGATCGGTAGCGGAGACCCTGCGCGGGACCGGCTGCGCGTCCGTGCGCGGCGCGCGCCGCGCGTTGCGGTGGGGGGTTGATTTTGTATACAATTCGGGCGCCCGCGCGATCGCTGGTGGCGCGGGCGGCGCTTCAGGCGCACCCGCCCTCCCCGCAGCCCTCGATCCGATGCCCCGTTCACTGTTGCTCGGCTTCTCCCGTATCGTCGCCGCGTCTGGGGCGCGGCGATCACGCGTCGCGGCTGGATCGCGCGTGCTCGCATTCGCCAGTGCCGCGGCCTGCGCCGCCACGACGCCGACGCCGGCGCCGTCGCCCGCGGTCGTGCAGCAGGCGAGCAGCGGAGCGATGGACGGGAACGCGCGTACCGGTGGCGCCGAGTACGACGTGGTGATCCGCAACGGGCGCGTGCTCGATGGGATGGGGAATCCGTGGATCCTCGCCGATGTCGGGATTCGCGACGGGCGCTTCGCCCGGATCGGGAAGATCGCCGGGCACGGGACGCGCGAGATCGACGCCAAGGGACTCTACGTCTCGCCCGGCTGGATCGACATGATGGACCAGTCGGGGGGCGTCCTCCCGCGCAACGGGCTCGCGGCCAACAAGCTGCAGCAGGGCGTCACCACGGCGATCGGCGGTGAGGGAGGTTTTCCGGTCTCCGCCTCGGGAATTCCGCAGTACTTCGCCAACCTGGAAAAGCAGGGGATCAGCATCAACTTCGGGAGCTATTACAGCGCGACGCAGGCCCGCGTGGCGGTCCTCAAGGCGTTCGACCGGGCGCCAAACCCGGAGGAGCTCGACCGGATGCGCGCCAGCATGGACAGCGCGATGCGCGCCGGTGCGATGGGGATGACTACGGCGCTCATCTATCCGCCGAGTTCGTACGCGTCGACCGAGGAACTCATCGAGCTGGGGAAGGTGGCCGGCCGTTACGGCGGGATCTACGCGAGCCACATCCGCGGCGAGGGGAAGGAGGTCGTGCAGGCGGTGCAGGAACTCATTCGCATCGCCGAGGAAGGGGGGCTTCCCGGAGAAGTCTTCCACCTCAAGGTGGCGTATCGCCCCGGCTGGGGAATCCTGATGGACAGCGTGCGCCAGGTCGTCGAGGCCGCGCGGGCGCGCAACGTGGATGTTGCCGCCGATTTGTACGTCTACACCGCGGGCGGGACCGGGCTCGAGGCGACCATTCCGTCGTGGGCGGCCGACGGCGGGAAGGATTCGCTCCTCAAGCGTCTCGCCGATCCGGCGATCCGTGCGCGCCTCAAGCGCGAAGTGCAGACCGGATCGCCTGGGTGGTGGAACATCATCGAGGCGGCGGGTGGCTGGGACGGCGTCGTCCTCGTCAACGCGCAGAACCCCGAGAACGCGAAGTACGAACAGAAGACGATTGCCGAGATCGCGCGCCTGACGGGGAAGGAACCGGCCGATGCGGCGTGGGACCTGGTCGCGCAGGGGAAGGGGCGGGTGATGGCGATCTACCACATGATGAGCGAGCAGGACATCGAGACGGCGCTGCGCTTCCCGTGGACGAGCATCGGCAGCGATGCCGGCGCGGCGCTCGCGCCCGGCTCGGTCGACCAGACCGGGCTTCCGCACCCGCGCATGTACGGCAATGCGGTGCGCGTGATCGCGCGCTACGTGAAGGACCGCAAGGTCCTCACCCTTCAAGATGCAATCCGCAAGCAGACCTCCTGGCCAGCCACGCGCATGCGGCTGGCGGGGCGCGGCGCGATCAAGGAGGGGAACTGGGCCGACGTCACCATCTTCGACCTCGCCACCCTCGATGACAAGGCGACGTACGACTCGCCACAGGCGGCGCCGACGGGGATTGCGTACGTCCTGGTGAATGGAATACTCACGGTCGACCATGGGACGCACACCGGGGCGCGCGCCGGCCACGTACTCTACGGCCCGGGGCGCGTACGCTAGCGGTCATCTCACAAGGCGGCGACGGGCTTCGGCCAGCGTTAGGTGCTGGCGCGACCGGCGGGTCCTTGTGAGCTGACATGGGTTTGCAGCTGACGACGGCGCTCCGCGTGCAGCCGGCACCTCGGCGCGGCGCACGCGCGCGCAACTCTGGACATGGGAGGTTGTCGTGACCGATCGGGGACGCCACTCCACGCACGCTGGCCGAATCGCGCGGGCCCCCCGCCTCGCCGCGATCGCCAGCGCACTCCTCGCCAGCGCACTGCTCGTCATCGCCGAGCCGTCAGCTGCACAGAAAGGCGTGCGCAGCACGGGGCCGAAGTTCGCCGACCTCGACGCCTATGTCGCGGCGACGATGAAAGACTGGAAGGTACCGGGCGTCGCCCTGGCGATCGTCAAGGACGACTCGATCGTGTACGCCAAGGGATACGGAACGCGCACCGTCGGGCGTAACGAACCGGTCGATGCGAACACGATCTTCGCCATCGGCTCGGCGTCCAAGGCCTTCACCGCGGCACTCGTGGCGATGGCCGTGGACGAGGGGAAGATGAAGTGGGACGAGCGCGTCTCGGCGTACCTCCCCGGATTCCAGCTCTACGACACCTACGCGTCGCGCGACCTCACCGTCCGCGATGCGCTCTCGCACCGGAGCGGACTCGCCCGCGGCGACTTCATGTGGTATGCCGGTGGTTTCTCCCGCGACGAAATCCTCCGACGCGTGCGCTACCTCAAGCCGAGTTGGGGATTCCGCTCCCAGTTCGGCTACCAGAACATCATGCTCCTCGCCGCCGGCGAGGCGGTGGCACACGCCGAGCAGAAGTCGTGGGACGACCAGATCAAGGCGAAGATCTTCACCCCGCTCGGGATGACGTCGTCGTCGACCACGATTCGCGACCTGGCCGAAGTGGCCAACGTCGCCACGCCGCACGGCGAGGCGAACGACACGGTGGTCGCGATACCGTGGAAGAACATCGACAACATCGGCCCTGCCGGTTCGATCAACTCGAACGTGCGCGACATGGCGCAGTGGCTCCGGTTGCAGCTGGGGCACGGGAAGTACGGCGACAAGCAGCTCATGACCACCGCGGCACACGACGAGATGTGGCTCCCCAACATCCACATCCGGCTCGAGGGACCGACCGGGCACTACCTCGCGCCGGGAGCGAACCTCGCCGCATACGGGATGGGGTGGTTCCTGCAGGACTTCGACGGCCACCTCGCGGTGCACCACGGCGGCAACATCGACGGGATGTCGGCGATGGTGGCGATGCTCCCGGACCAGAAGCTCGGCGTCGTCATCCTCACCAACAAGAACGGGACACCGGCGCCGGAGTCGATCTTTCCGTACGTCTTCGACCTCTACACGCGCGCTGCGCCTCGCAACTGGAACGCCGAGTTCCACGGGATGCTCGACCCGCTGATCAAGGCGGGGAAGGACGCCGAGGCTGCGATGGAGAAGACACGCGTGGCGGGGACGCGCCCTTCGCTCGACCTTCCACAGTACGCCGGCACGTATGCCGACTCGATGTACGGTGACATCGTCATCACCGAGAAGGGCGGAGCGCTCTCCATGAAGCTCGGCTCCTTCACGGGGACGCTTTCGCACTGGAACTACGACACGTTCCGCGCGGCCATGGACAATCCGTCGGCGGGGAAGCCACTCGTCACCTTCGTACTCGGCGCCAACGGCAAGCCGGGCGAGCTCAAGGTGCAGGGCTTCGAGGAGGCGACCTTCCGCGCGACGGCGCCGACTGCCGAGAGCAAGCCGGGGATGGCGCTCTCCACCGCGCAGCTGCAAGCGCTGGTCGGGCGATATCGTCCCGATGCGCTCCCGCTCGACATCGACGTGCAGCTGATCGGCGACGCGCTCAAGCTGACCGTCCCCGGGCAACCGACCTACACACTGGTTGCCGAATCGCCCACGCGCTTCCGCATGACCGGCCCCCCGGGAATGCCCGAGGGATTCTTCGTCGAGTTCGAGATGTCGGGGGCAACCGCGACGGGCGCCACGCTCATCCAGCCCGCCCCGCGCCCGCCAATGAAGCTGAAGAAGCAGTGAGTGGGGAAGCAGGCGCGCGCGTGAGCGAGGTTGCTGAGTAGGTGTGTAGGTGAGTAGGTGTTTGTGTGTGTGTAGGAGGGTGAGCAAATGAGTGCGGGGCGCCGATCAAGTATCGAATCGTCGCCCCGCACTCTCGTCTTCTCGTCTTCTCGTCTTCTGACACCTAGCTAAGCAAAGAGCCCCACCTGCCCCCCCGTGTGCCAGAACATCACCGTCATCCCGTCGCGGAACTCCCCGCGCCGGGCGTAGGCGATCAGTCCGGCGAGCGCCTTGGCAGTGTACCAGTGATCGGTAAAGAGCGCCTCGGTGCGCGCCGCGAGCGCCTGCGCTTCGCGCGAGGCTTCGCTGGGGATCCCGTACCCGTCGCCTACGAACGACGCATCGGCGACGAAGCGATCGGCCATGCCTAACGTGTTGGCCGGGAGGGCGAGCAGCTCCTCGATTCCGCTCCCGATCTTCCCGACAATACGACCGATATCGCTCACCGGGTCGTCGGCGCTGATCCCGATCACCCGCGTCGCGACCCCAAACAGCGCGCAGCCGGCCAGGAGCCCGGCCTGCGTCCCGCCCGATGAGGTGGCGTGCACGATCACGTCGGGGACGATCCCCTGCTGCACGACTTCGCCGACGCCCAGCGCGAGTCCGAGCGCGCCGAGCGGCGTCGAGGCGCCCAGCGGGACGATGCGCGGGCGTCGCCCTTCGGCGCGCAGTCTCGCGTCGAGCGCCTCCATGGCGGGCACACGCGCGGCGCGGTCGGCCACGTAGTGCACCGTCGCGCCGAGGAGCTGGTCGAGCAGCGCGTTGCCGGTTGGACGCTCCGGCGCCGCGCCGTTGGCGACGATATGACACTCCATTCCGAGGCGCGCCGCAGTCGCTGCGGTTGCACGGCAATGGTTGGACTGAACGCCGCCGCAGGTGATGAGCGTGTCGACGCCGTCATCGCGCGCCTGCGCGGCGACGAGTCCAAGCTTTCGCACCTTGTTGCCGCCGAAGCCGAACGGGAGGGCGTCGTCGCGCTTGATGACGAGTCGGGCTCCCATCCCGATCGCCTGGGCGAGCCGGGGGGCGTCGTCGACCGGCGTGGGGAGGGCGCCGAGGGCGATATGGGGGAGAGCGAGGAGTCGCTCGCGGGCGGCAGAGAGGGTGGGCATTGGATACGGCGGAAGACGAGAAGACGAGAAGACGAGAAGACGGGAAGACGAGAGGTGTGCGGGGGGAAGGGGCGGGGCCTGTGAGTTCGCGCGGGCGCGTGACTTGGTCTGGGCGGGATATCGGGTGGAGCGGCTGGGGGAGCGGGGGCCCCCCCCCAACAACAATCTGCCCCCGGGGACCCCGCCCTGCATCACCATTCCATTGCGCCCTGGTCCATCCGATTGCCGATGGCCGGCGTACCTCCGGCGGGGGCGGAGCCGCGCTCCTCCGTCGTCGTCCTTCGAGCTCTCGCGACTGGACTCCGGCCGTTGCCTTCATCGGTCCTGCACCACCCCGCCCCTCGGCATACATTGCTCTCCCCATTCACCACCCTGCTCGCGCACCCCTTCCTCCCTCGCTCCCGACGCAGACTGGCGTGTCCTCCTCGATCGACGCAGAACTCTCCGACAAATGGCGCCGAGGTCCCGGGATCTTCGTGGTCATCGACGCTCGGGGCGAGGCCGGGGAGCGCATTCACGCAATCCAGCACGCGTACGATCCCAAACTGGCGAACTACCTCCCGCCGCACCTGACGCTCGCCGGTTCGTCTGGTGTTGGGCCGATCGATCCGGCGACGCCGCGCGAGAAGCTGCACGACGTCATGTCTGAAATCGCCAGCTCGACGGCGCCGATGTCGCTCCGCTTCAAGGCGCCGCACCGCTTCATGCAGACCGACATCGTCGTGCTCCCGCTCGACCACCACGGTCCGCTGCGCGACCTCCACGAACGCATCGCCCGGAGCGGACTCTCCTTTCAGCCGGCGCGCTTCTCCTTCACGCCGCACGTCACGCTTTCGTTCTTCCGCACGCTCACGTCGCAGCAGCGTCGCGAGCTCCTCGCCCTTCGGCTCGAGGAGCCGCTGATCGTCGATCACCTGCGCTGCTCCCTGACCGACGAGCCCCTCCCGCCGCGCGCACTCTTCGAGCTCCCGCTCTCGGCGCCATCCTGAGCGCTCGCCCGGCCGCCACCGCGCGGCAATCCGCCGCACGCCGGGCGGCGTAGAGAAGAGGGAGCGGGGAAGTGCCCGCTCCGGTGCGATTTCCCTCGCCCGCCCTCTCATGCGACGCCTCTCCCTGATCGTCCCCGCCATCCTCCTCGCCACCGCGACGCTGATTGCAGCTCGCGATGTCGCATCCCGGGCCGACGCCGCGACCGTTCCCGCGGCGGCACCTCGCGACCCCGTCGCCGAGGCGAAGGCCCGCGATGCCGACATCGCGCTGTTCGAATCGCGCGTCGCGGAAGACGCCGAGAGCGCGGCCGATCGCTCGCATCTCGCGGCGCTCTACCTTCGCCGTGCACGCGAGACCGGCTCGTTCACCGACGTGACGCGCGCCGCCGAACAGGCGGAGCGGTCGCTCGAGCTCCGCGAGTCGCATAACGAGGGGACCTACTCGATCCTCGCGTCCGCACGACTGGCCGAGCACGACTTCACCGGCGCGCTCGAGGCGGCACAGTCGCTCGTCGCCACCGACACGACCGATGCGAACGCGCTCGCGCTCGAGGGCGAAGTGCTGCTCGAGCTCGGGCGCTACGACCAGGCAGCAGAGCGCTTTCGTGTCGTCGAGCGTTCACCGGCTTCGCTCTCGCTCGCCCCACGCCTGGCGCGCTGGTACGAGCTCACCGGGCACCTGGATCGCGCGGTGCTCATGGCGCGCAATGCGATGCGGCTGGCCAAGGCGAACGACGGACTGAGTGCGGAGCAGCAGGCGTGGTTTCTCATGCGCGCCGGCGACCTGGAGGCCAAGCGCGGTCGCGCCAACGTGGCCGCCGCACTCTACGACTCGGCGCTCACCGCGAATGCCGGTGACTATCGCGTCCTCGCGGCGATCGCCCGTCTCGACGCGCAGCGCGGTCGGTGGCGTGCGGCGATTGCGGCTGGCGACTCGTCGGTTCTCGTCCGGCTCGAGCCCGGCACCCTCGGCGTGTTGCGCGACGCGTGGCTCGCCCTGGGCGACAGTGGGCAGGCCGGGAGCTACGCCGCGGCGATGACGGCGAGTGCGCTCACGCAGCCGGGAGCGATCCACCGCGCGTGGGGATTGCACCTGGTGGACCACGGCGAGCGACTGGCCGATGTCCTCGCGCGGGTGCGCCACGAGCTGCAGACGCGTCGCGACGTGTACGGCTACGACCTCGAGGGGTGGACGCTCCACGCGTTGGGGCGCGACCGCGAGGCGGCGATCGCGATGCAACGGGCGCTTGGCGCCGGCACCGAGGATGCGACGCTCTGGTACCACGCCGGCGTCGTCGCCGCGGCTGTTGGTGACAGCGCTGGCGCCCGCGCGCTCCTCGAACGTGCGCTCGCCCTCAACCCAACCTTTGGTGTGCAAGGTGTGACGCACGCGAAGGCGCTGCTCGCCCAGCTTCCGGCGCCGGCATCGACGCCGAGCGTGCGAGGCAATCCGGGGGCGGCGCCGTGATGCTGCGCGCCCGGCGTGCGCCCGGCGCGCGCGCGTCCGCCGAGCG
>CAZWVG010000164.1:0-12763 GCA_964637355.1 uncultured Gemmatimonadaceae bacterium | reverse complement strand
TCACGCAGGGCGAGGAGACCAACGGCGCGCGCGTGGTGGTGATCAACGAGCAGGTGGCGACGCGCCTGTTCAACGGCGTCGACCCGATCGGAAAGGTGCTCCTCCTCAACAAGTCGCCCTTCATGGTGATCGGGATCTACAAGGGGGGAGGCGACTTCCTCAGCGAACCGTCGCCGCGCGCCTACGTCCCCTTCTCGGCGGGACGGCGCTACCTCAACCTGTGGATCGACTGGATCGACTTCACTGTCAAGCCGCGCGAGGGGGTGTCGCGCGACGAGGCGATCGACGACGTGGTGGCGACGATCCGCGGCGGACGCGGCCTGCGCCCCGGCTCGCCGGACAACTTCGCCGTCATCACCCAGGACAAACTGTTTGAAACGTGGGGGAAGCTCACCGGGATCTTCTTCCTGGTGATGATCGTGCTCTCGGGGATCGGGCTGATCGTCGGCGGCGTGGGCGTCGTGGCGATCATGATGATCTCCGTCACCGAGCGCACCCGCGAGATCGGCGTGCGCAAGGCGTTAGGCGCGACCAAGGGCGTGATCCTCTGGCAGTTCCTGATCGAGGCGGCCACGCTCACCGCGATCGGCGCCGTGATGGGGCTCGTATTCGGGTGGCTGGTCGCCGCGGCGATTCGCAACGCCACGCCGCTTCAGGCGACGGTGCAGCCGGCCGCGATCATTGTCTCATTCGTCGCGAGTTCGCTGACGGGCGTCCTCTTCGGCCTCTTCCCCGCGTCAAAGGCGGCGAGCCTGGATCCGATAGAAGCGTTACGCTATGAGTAGAAGACGAGTTCTCTGAAGACGAGAAGACGAGAGGAAAAGCCCCTCGTCTTCTCTAAACTCGTCTTCTCGTCTTCTCAGAATCCGTCTTCTCGTCTTCTGAAAACTCGTCTTCTCGCTGACTAGTGTGCCGCCACCGCCTGGCGTTTCCCCGGTATATGCTCGGTCGCGCGCTGCACGGCTTCCTGGTAGATCGTCGGCAGCTGCTCGGGGTCGAAGTTGATGTTCGTGGCCGCTTCGCCGGCTGATTCCCACAGCCCGAGCTCGTAGGCTTCGACGACAAGCAACGGTCCGGCCAGCGGGCCTTCGCGATCGAGCAGGGCGACTCGCACATCGTCGTCGAGCTTCACGCGGTCGAGCACTTCGTGCATGGGGATGCGGAATACAGCGTCGAGGAGCGAGAAGAGCCCGATGAGGAACATCGTCCCCTTGTCGAACTTCGTGCTCGGCGCCATCAGCTCGCAGAAGTGCGCGCGCTGCACGGCCTGACGCACCAGCTCGTCGTCGGTGCCGCGGGCGCCGGTGTGCGCCGTCGCCGAGGCGAGGGCGAGCCAGCGGACGACGTTGTCGCGACCAACCATCCGCAGCGCGTGCCCGATCGACGTGATCCCCCGCCCGCCTAACGAAGCGGAGTTGACGATGCGCAGGAGCTGGAAGGTGATCCCGGGATCGGACGAGATCACCGCCTCGAGCTCGCGCTCCGGGGTGTCGGGGTCACGGGCCAGTGCCAGCAGCCGCAGCGCCGCCGCGGTCGAACCGGGGAGCTCGGCCGACGGGAGCGGCTCGGGACGCGAGAAGTGCGGCCCCTGGAATCCCTCGAACCCCAGCGCGACACACGCCTTGTAGAGCTTGAGGTCGAGGATGTGGTCGGCGATGGCGTACTTCTTCTGCCGCTTGAGCGCCGAGACGAGTGGGCCGAGGGTCGACGGGTGATGGCAGCGCAGGTCGACGCGCACGGCACTCGCGTGGGCGAGATACGAGAGGATCGGGGCGCCGGGGGCCTTGGGGAGCTCGAACTCGTCGAGCACAATCGCCACCCCGCGCTGCGCCAGGTCCGACACCGCCGTCACGAGCTCCGGCTCCGCGGGGAGGTCCGGCGGGAGGAGCACGACCAGCGACTTGGGGTCGGGGGCGTCGAAGATGCGCTCCAGGAGCTGGTCGCGCGTCGCGCGCACGTACGCCGGAAGCCCTGCGCGCAGGAACTCGAACGAGCCGCTCAGGTAGCTCCGCGCGAACGGGTCGCCCCCGCCGTCCTCGGGCTCCCGAAAGCGCAGTTCATACCCGACGGCCGAATCGGCGCGGTCGAAGACGGGCTGACGTACGAGGAAAATGTCGGACATGTCCGGAAGTCAGGCGTACCCGTGGCAGTATCGACCGTCCGACGCCGCCGCTGCAGCATCTTGAACCGTCAATCAATCGTCACTCAATCGTCGTTCAGTCAACGCGTGGCGCGCCGAAACTCTCGTGTAATTGGCGCTTCCCGCTGAACCTCAGACCATCGATCGCGGCAATTCGCAACCATGACCGACGCCCTCACCCTCGTCGCCCTTGCACTCCCGGTCGCGCTCGCGGCCGGGTGGGCGCTGGGAATGAGGGTCGGGAAGCGCCGAAGTGCGAGCGCAGTAACGACTTCGCAGGCTTCGTCAGACCGCGAGGTCGCCAACGCCGCTGCCACGGTCGCGCGGCTGCGAGCGCAGGCGCTCGAGGTCGCCGCCGAACCGGTGCTCATCGTCGGAAGAGACGGGAAGCTCCGCGATTGCAACGCCGCCGCCCTGATCCTGCTGGCTCGTCATCGCGCCGAGGTGGTGCATCTCGACGCGGCCGCGGTCCGAACGCTCGTGGAACCGAACGGTGCGTCGCTCGAATGGCCGGAGCTTGTGGGGAGACGCGCACCGTGGTCGGGGGACGTGCATATCCGCATGCCCGACGGGAGTCGCAGCGTCGCCTCGGCCCGCGTCGTCCCCGTCTTTGGCGACGAGGGAGACGTGACGGCGATCGTCGAGGTGTATCGCGGCGAAGTGCCCGGCACCGATCCGTCGGCCGATCGCTTCCTTCGGGCGCTCGAGGGGAGTCACCCGCTGGACGACGGCGATGAACCGGTCGATGCGGCGCGACGCGAGCTGAGTCTTCTCTCGCTCGCCTTCTCGGATCTGGAGAAGCTCGTTCGCCAGTACGAGCTCCTCCTCCCGGCGATGCGTGCGGAAGATCCCCTGAGCGAAGCGATCGCCGGGCTCGCCGCCGAGACGAGCGAGATGGCGACATCGGCCGACGTGCCGCGCCTGCTCGAAGAGATTCCGCGGGTACTGGAGAGACTCCGCGCACGGGTGAACACCCTTGGCGCCGCGGCCGAAGCGGCGCAGCACGCGGGATCGTCGCACTCCGACTAGCTCCCCTAGCTTCGCGGGTGCCTCGCTACGTGAGTGCGCCGCGGCGCGGGTTCTATATGGGTGGCTTCGCGGGGGAGCGCCCCGATAAGTTGCAGGCGCCGCTCACCATTCGGGCCGCTCGGGCCTGACGGGAATCGTGTTTTCGTCCTGACGTCCCATCCCGCGCCAGTCGGGGGAGGCGCGCGGCGCGAGACGCTGACCTGCCCCCGCGGCGCCATGCCCAGTGCCGGAGACTCATTCGTGACGCTGCTCCTCCCCGAGACCCCGCAATCGCTCGTCGACGCGACGTGGGACGATCTGGCGCCGTACTTCGAGGCGCTGGTGAGCGCGCCGCTGACGAAGGAGAACGCCGAGGCGTGGCTCGAGGACTGGTCGCGCCTCATGGCGGTGGTGGAGGAAGCGGGGACGGTGGCGATGATCGCCTACACCTGCGATACCGCCGACGAGGCCAAGGAGGCGGCGAACCTGCGGTGGTCGTCGGAGATCTTCCCAAAGATCGGGGAGCTCAACGTGCGCCTGGCGGAGCGCCTCGTTGCCCTGGGGTGGACGCGCGACGACATGGCCGGCGTGATCCGCGAGTTCCGCACCGACATCGAGATCTTCCGCGAGGCCAACGTCCCCCTCTTTTCCGAGTTGGAGGAGCACTCCGCGGCGTACCAGAAGATCACCGGCGGGCTCGACGCCGAGTGGGAGGGGAAGCGGGTGACGATCCCGCAGCTGCAACCGTTCCTCCGCGAGCGCGATCGCGCGGTGCGCGAGCGGGCGTTCCGGTTGGGGGCGGAGGCGTACCTGGCGCGCCGCGACGAGCTCGCGACGCTGTTCGACCGGATGTTCGTGCTGCGCCAACGCGTGGCGACGAACGCGGGCTTTGCCAACCACATGGAGTACGCGTTTCGCGCGAAGCACCGCTTCGACTACACGCCGGATGACTGTGCGCGCTTCCACGCCGCGGTCGAGGCGGTGGTCTCGCCTGCCGTCGAGCGGCTGATGCACCACCGGCGCGAGGCGTTAGGCGTGGACGTGCTGCGCCCGTGGGACACGCTGGTGCAGCTCGAAAGCGAGCGCCCGGTGCGCCCGTTCGAGGACAACCGCGGCTTCGTGGAGCCGGCGCAGCGCATCTTCGACGCGCTCGACCCGGAGCTGGGCGGGCAGTTCCGCGTGATGGCGCAGGAAGGGCTCCTCGACCTGGAGAGCCGTCCCGGGAAGGCCCCCGGCGGCTACTGCACGCGCCTCCCGTGGCGCGGGAAGCCGTTCATCTTCATGAACGCGGTCGGCGTCCCCGACGACGTGAACACGCTGGTGCACGAGGCCGGCCACTCGTTCCACGACTTCGCCGCCCACCGGCAGCCCTTCATTTGGCTGCGCGGGACCGGGCACGAGGCGGCGGAACTGGCGTCGATGAGCATGGAGCTCCTCGTGACGCCGTACCTGGTGCAACCGTTAGGCTACTACACGCCGAGCGAGGCGCGGGCGGTGGAGATCGAGCAGCTGGAGGACGTGCTGGGGAGCCTGGTGCACATCGCCAGCGTCGATGCGTTCCAGCGCTGGATCTACACCAGCGGCGAGGGGCACGACGCGGCGGCGCGCGACGCGGCGTGGCTGCAGCTGCGCGGGCGCTTCGAGCGCGGGGTGGACTGGACCGGGCTCGAGCGGGAGCGGGTGGCGCGCTGGTACCGTCAGCTGCACATCTTCGAGCTCCCGTTCTACTACATCGAGTACGGGATCGCGCAGCTCGGGGCGTTGCAGCTGTGGCGCGATGCGCAGCACGACAGCGCGGCCACGCTGGCGCGCTACAAGAAGGCGCTCTCGCTCGGCGGGACGCGCGGGCTCCCGGAGATCTACGCCGCCGCCGGCGCGCGCCTCATCTTCGACGAGCAGGGGATGCGCGAACTCGTCACGCTGGTGGAGCAGCGCCTGGCCGCGCTGAGGGCGGGCGACTCGAACTGACGCCTACTGCGCACGCCGCGCCGCGCCCCCGTGGAAGCGGGAGCGCGGCGCGCTCGTTCATCGGGCACTCGCTTACCTCGCGCAAAGTCGACTCGGTCGGTGAGCCGGCTCGAACGGTGAGTCGGATCTGTCGCTGCGCCGGGTTGGCGACTGAGCCGACTCAGTCGGGCTTGGACATCGAGGTGCCGGGGTCGCGCTCGACGGCGATCGTGTAGTCGGTCGCGAGCGCGGCCAGCGTCCCCACCGCCGCCCAGAACGGGAGCAGCACCGCGCCGGCTACGCCGGCGGCAAGCGGGAGATCGAGCAGGGTGCGCCCCTGCGGGTTCCGGATGACGATGCGGCGGATGTTTCCCTCGCGAATCAGCTCGTTGAGCTTGGCCTTGAGGTTGCTGCCCGCGACCTTGATCTCTTCCATGTGCCCCTGCGCCTCGTAGAGGGGTGTCGATGCCGCAGGGAGATCCCTGCGCCGTGAGGCTGCGCTTGCACGTCATGGCGGGAATGTCGATCGAGTCGCCATCCACGCCGATAGGGCGCCGCCCCGGGGGCTCGTACGTAGTCGACTCCGTTCCGGTTCCATGACCGCTGCTTCCGACTCTCCTCGATCGCCGTCTGGCGCGCCATCGACCCCGCCCCCCGGCGACATCGCCGGGTGGCGCGCCCTCGCCGAGGAGACACGTGCGATGGTCGGGAATCGCGATCCGCTCGACGTCCTCGCCGAGCAGGATGCGTCGCTGCGTGCGGCGTTCGCCAGGATTCCGTCACCCCACTATCGCTCCCCCGAAGGAGAGGGGCGCTGGTCGGCGGCGCATGTGGTCCCGCACCTCATCGATACCGAGCTCGCCTGGGCCTTTCGCATCCGGCAGGTGGTGGTCGAGGACCGTCCATTGATGCAGGGCTTCGACCAGGCAAAGTGGGCAGACGAGTTCGATTACGCCGACGAAGATCTCGAGGAATCGCTCCGCCTCCTCGCCGCGCTCCGCCAGCGCAACCTGCGCGTCTTTCGCGCGCTCACTCCCGAGCAGTGGGAGCGATGCGGGGTGCACGCCGATCGCGGCCCCGAGACGCTCCGCGACATCGCCCGCCTCCTGGCCGGCCACGACCTGCGTCACCTCCGTCAGCTGCAGCGCATCGCCGCGCTCTTTGGCGAGGTACACGCGAGCGGCGACCAGCCTGCGACGTTCGAGATTCGCCCCGCGCGCGCCGGCGATCGTGCGGCCGTGTTCGCACTCCTCCCGCGTCTGGAGTCGTTCGGTCTTCCGTCGAATGTTTCGCCGGGTATCGTCGCATCGGGCGAGGCGCGAGAAATGGAGAAGATCTTCGACGCGCTCCCCGACGGCGCGTCGCTTTCCGTCGCGGTGGATCCGTCAGGTGCAGTGGTCGGCGTCCTCTTTCTGGAGACGCGGCGCGACTACTTCACCGATGCGCCGCATGGTCACGTCGGGGTGCTGGCGCTTGCCGAGGTTGCCGAGGGACGCGGGCTCGGCCGCGCGCTCCTCGCGCACGCCGACGCGTGGGGACGCAGCGAGGGGTTCGATCGTCTCACCTTGACCGTCTTCGACGGCAACGCACGCGCGCGCCGGTTGTATGAGCGTGCGGGATATCGCGCGGATCTCGTGCGATATCGCAAGGACCTCGGGGCGAACTCGTAAGGCAGGCTCGTCGCCCCTTCTCCACTCGATGACGTTCGGTAATTTGGCAGGACGCGGCGCATGCCTGCTGCGCGGCGCCGCCTGTATGCATGGAGAGCAGCCCGATGCCCAACCACGTGGTGGCGCGGTACATCGACGGACGCATGGTCAAGGGAACCAGCCTCGACGTCGCGCAGGACCGGCCCAAGTTCCACGTACGCGAAGACGACGGGACGATGACGCAGGTGTTGTTGTCCGAGCTCAAGGCCCTCTTCTTCGTGAAGTCGCTCGACGGCAATTCGGAGCACGTCGAAGGGCAGGAGATCGATGCGGTCGACCCGCGCCTGCGCGGGAGCCGCGTGCTCGAAGTCACCTTTCAGGATGGCGAAAAGATCGTTGGACTCTGCACGCGCTATCCTCCGAAAGGCGCCTCGTTCTTCCTCGTCCCGGTCGATTCCGACAGCAACAACCTGCGCATCCTCGTCAACAGTGCTGCGTTGCAGGGCATGGCCCTCGTCGAAGAGACAAATGACTGACGCACGTCGCGGCGCGCGCGCCCGGGTGCGGCGCGTCGTGTCGTTCGCTGTTGCGCTCCTCATCGCGATGAGCACGCGCGTGGTCGCTGTTGGCGCGCAGTCGAGCGAGTCGACGGGAGTGCCGTCGCTATCGGCGGCACGTGTCACGGGACAGATCGTGGGGGGGACCGTCGTCGCACCGGTCGCCTTCATTGGTGGGGGAATCCTCACCAAGCGCATTGCCCTCAAGCTCGGCGCCGACGAAGAGAAGGCTGGAACGATGGCGTACGTCGGTGCCTACACCAGCACCTGGCTCGCGACGGCGGCCGTCCCCGCGCTCATCGGGCGCGACGGACGCTTTCCGGCGGCGCTCGGCGGATCGGCGTTAGGCATGCTGGCCTCGCTTGGCGTGGTGAAGATCGGGAACTGGCGCTACGACGGCGACCGCCGCGCCTGCGACGTCCTCTGCTGGACGCTCGGCGCGGTGGTCGTCGCGCTGCCGAGCGTCGGGGCAACCGTCCTCTACGACCGGTCGCGCCGCTGAAGGGATAGGTGACGGGTTGCGTGCCCTCCCCGTTCGGACTAGGGTCAGGGTGGCGACGGAACGTGACCCCCCTCCCGGCGCTGCACGATTTTCCCTGCACGACGTCTGGTCCCCGCCCCGCTCGCGGGGACGCATCGATTCCGCTCGCCACCCCGCACCTGCCATGAAGCGTCCCGTCTCCCTCGTCCTGGCCGCCTTCGCCGCGGTCTTCGCCGTCGCCGCCACCTCGTCGGCGCGCGTCGAGTCGCCGTCCGCCGCCGAGCGCCCCGCCGCGAAGACGGTCATCCAGGTCTACAAGTCGCCAACCTGCGGCTGCTGCAAGGCCTGGGTCGATCACATCAAGGCGGCTGGATTCCAGACCGAAGTCTTCGACGTGACCGACGCCGAGTTGCAGGCGCGCAAGGCGAAGTTGGGGGTCGGGGCCAACCTCGCGTCGTGCCACACGGCGATCGTGAACGGTTACGTGGTCGAGGGGCACGTTCCCGCGGCCGACATCGAGCGGATGCTGAAGGAAAAGCCGGCGATCGCCGGGCTGGCGGCGCCGGGAATGCCGGTAGGGAGCCCGGGGATGGAGATGCCTAACGGGCGCGCCGACAAGTACGACGTGGTCGCCTTCACCAAGTCGGGGACGACGCGCGTCTTCGCGCACCATTGAGCAGGTGCTACGTGCGCGACCGTGGTTCGCGTATCGTGCAGGCGCGCGAAGGGCGTGCGCAGTTGCCGAGCGCGCAGCGGTCGCGCGCACTCCCGATTCGCGCGCGCGTAGCTCGAGCGCGCTCCGCGGGGATTCGATTGGCGGCGATCGCTGGGGCGGTCTTCGCCTTAGCCTGCGCCCCAGCGCCGTCGGGAGGGCCGGTCGTGCGCGGGGCTGACGAGCTGCGGCAGGCGGCCACGCAGATCACCGCCAGCGGAACCAACCTCTCACTCGCCGTCGAGGCGTGGCGCTCATTCCAGCCCATCGTGGGGAACGCCGGCGACCCGCTGACGGCGATCCTCCGCATCCATGCGGCGCAGTCCGAAGGGGTGCCGGGTGCGCTCTCCCTGGCGACCGTGTACCTCGTGCACGGCGCCGACGTGGTGCAGCTGGAGGCACGGGAGGAGGAGGCGCGCGCCTCGAACGCCTCGACGGTCGAGTTCGTGCTGCGCGATGGTCCGCGATGGGCCTCGGGCGATTCGATCGATGTGATCGCGGAAGTCTCGGGGCTCGGTGGAGCGAACGTGCTCCTTCGCGCGCCCCGGGTGGCCATCGCGCGCGTCGACTGATCTCTCCCCGAGCGCGCCCCAGCGTCGCGCCCAGCCATGGCACACTCGAACGACGCAGACGACGAGATCGGAGGAGACAAGTCCGCCGCGCGTGCCGACGCTGGCCTGGGGGGAGCCGGCCAGGCGCATCGCGGAGCGCCCGAGGGAGATGAACCGCTCGAGGGGGATCTCCTCCCGATTCTCTCAGCGAGTGCCGCACCTCCGCCGTCGCTACGCGATCGCATCCTCGCGGCCGCGCTTCCCAAGACGTTCGCGTTCGTGACCCGGCACGAGGGGCCCTGGCTCCCGAGCCCCGACGCTCCGGTCGCGATCAAGGAGCTCCTCGCCGATTCGCGTGACAGGCTCTCCACGCGCCTCGTTCGCTTTCAGCAGGACGGAGCGCTCCCTGAGCCAGAGCTCCCGGGAAGGCGGGCGTTCTATGTGGTGAGGGGGAGTGTCAAAGCGGGAGAGAGCGGGGAATCGATCGGCGCCGGCGACTTTCGCGATGAGTATCCGCCGCAGGAGTGGCGCGCCGAAGCGGGGACGCAGTTGATCGAGTTCTGCGAACACGTTGCCAGCGGGAACGCCGCGATCACGCTCGAGCGTGCGGCGGCGACCTGGATCGACGCGCTCCCAGGCGGGCGCTTGCGCCCGCTCGAGGGGGGTGACGACGGACCGCGATCGTTCCTGGTGCTCTCGATGTCGCCGGGGTCCACGCTCCCGAGCCATCCGCACACGGGGGTCGAGGAGCTGTATGTCCTGTCGGGGAGTTGTACGCTCGACGGGCGTACGCTCACGGCCGGCGACTACCATCGCGCCGCCGCGCAGTCGACGCATCCCGACACGCACACGCTCGACGACGGGTGCGATGTCCTGGTGTCGCTGCGCGATCCGGAGCAGCTCGCGCGTAACGCGGCGGGGGAGTGATGCGCCGGTCGGGGCGCCTGCGCGCGGCGCCGGCTGCGCTGCTGGGGCTCTCCGCCGTGCTCGGCGCGGCTGGGTGCAAGGACGCATCGGCACCGCACCCCGCCGGGCTCACGCTGTGCGCCGTTCCGCTCGACGTGCAGGTCACCACAGGGACCGTGCCGACGTATCGCTGGACTCCGCCCTGCGGCGCGACCTACCTCGAGGTCACTTCGTCCAACCGGCAGCAGGTCTTTTGGATCGTGCGCGGCGACACGGGGAAGTTCGGTCCCGGCGTGCGTCACGGAATCGCCCCGCCCGCCTTCACCACGCGCTTCGGCCCGCTCCCGCTCACGCCAGGGGACCAGTATCTCGTGCGCATCGGCATCATGGTCGACGAGGACTCGTTCTTCACGTGGGGCGAGGGGAGCTTCACGTACTGAAGGGCGAGCGAAGGGCGCGTGGGTCGTGCGCGGCCTGCACCGACGGAGCGCGGACGTCGCGCGCAATGCCCGCGCGCGCCTAACGCGGGGGTGGCGCCAGCGATGGCCACGGGCGAGACTTGACGCATGGCGACGAGACCCTGGGTCCTGGCCGAATCCACCTGGCCGACCGTCCGCGAAGCAGGTTACGAAGTCGTGGTCCTCCCGTGGGGAGCGACCGAGGCGCACAACACGCACCTCCCCTACGCCACTGACGTGGTCGAGGCGAGCGAAGTCGCGATCGCCGCGGCGGGGATCGCGTGGGAGCGCGGCGCGCGCGTCGTCGTCCTGCCGCCGATTCCGTTCGGCGTCAACACCGGGCAGCTCCGCGTTCCGTATTGCATCAACCTCAACCCGACCACGCAGCTCGCTATCCTGCGCGACCTGCTGCACGCGATCGCCCCGCACGGGGCGCGCAAGTTCGTGATCGTGAATGCGCACGGCGGCAACGACTTCAAGCAGATCCTGCGCGAGTTGCAGCCGTCGACGCCGCTCTTCCTCTCCACGGTCAACTGGTGGCTGGCGGTCGACGCTCGGCAGTACTTCGAGCAGCCGGGCGATCATGCCGGCGCGCTGGAGACGAGCGTGATGATGCACCTCGCCCCCGATCAGGTTCGCCCGCTCGACGAAGCGGGCCCGGGAAAGGCGCGTCGCTTCCGTATCGCCGCGCTGCGCCAGGGGTGGGCCTGGGCGCAGCGCGACTGGCCGAGCGTCACCGACGACACCGGCGTCGGCGACCCCGCCGAATCGACCGCAGTCGCAGGTGAGCGCTTCGTGAACGCCGCCGCCGAGAAGTTGGCACAGTACTTCGTGGAGCTGGCAGCCGCGGACCCGAACGCGCTCTACGAGTAAGTCGAGAGATCTCGTCTTCTCGTCTTCTGAAGACTCGTCTTCTCGACGCCCGGAATTCGCGTTGCCCGCTGCCGTCCGGCGAGCCATACTGGAATCCGGAAACCCAGCGGGATGGAGACCGTACGCACCTGAGACGGAGGGCTTCGATGACGAATCACGGAGCGAGACGGGCGCGGTTCGCGCCGATCGTGGGAGTGCTGCTGGCACTGGTGTGCGCGAGGTCGGTGGTGCGTGCGCAGGATTGGCGGGTGGCCGGCGGGATGATGCTCCCGCGCGGCGGCGACATCGGCGGACAGGTGCAGGCGTCGGTGGAGCTCGGTCCGCGCACGTCGGGCTTCGGCGTCCGGATGGACGTCCTCTACTCGCAGACGCCGGCGCCCGCTCTCTCGGTCAGCGATCTCGTGTCGTCGGGGCAAACGCGCCGGACGATGGCGGCGGTGGGGGGGCTCTTCTATCGCCACGAGGTGCGCGACGTGGCGCCGTACGTGATCGCCGGTGGCGGTGCCTACCAGCAGGGAGCCGGAACCGGTATCGCGCTCGGCATGCACGGTGGCCTGGGGATCGACTACGCGGGGAGTCGCTATCGCCCGTTTGTCGAGGCGCGCGTGCACCGGATCCGCGGCGACGCGGGGGCCGCCTTGACGCAAGCGCGGGAGCGGTCGCTCGTGTCGGCGCTGGTCGGCCTGCGGTTCTAGCGATCCCCTGCAGGACGGCGCGAGGCGGGCGGTCGACCGCAGCGAACGACGATGCGACGATGATGGGAGCGAACTGCGGGGCGCCGTTGCTCCGGTGGCGCCCCGCGTGACACCCGAACCAGGCGAGGACCGATGAAGGCGTCGATGGTGACGATGGCGTTTCAGCTGGACGGATTCCGCATCGACGAGACGCTCGGTGTCGTGCGTGGGATCGTGGTTCGTTCTCGCTCGTTGTTCGGCACGATCGGGGCAGGGCTGCAAACGCTCGTTGGCGGCAACATCACCCTGATGACCGATCTCTGCGAGCGCACGCGCGCCGATGCCTTCGCCCAGATGGTGGCGCACGCCGAGGAGCTGGGCGCGAACGCCATCCTGTGCGTGCGCTACGACGGCACGGAGATCATGAGTGGCGTGACCGAGGTGCTGTGCTACGGGACGGCGGTGCGCGTCTCGCCGACGAACGGCGCCCCTCGTTAGGAGTTCACGCACAGGACGTCATCGCTCCACCAGGCGACGGGCGCCGGGATGCGCCCGGCGCCAGCGCGAGCGACGCATGACGGAGAAATGAGCAGAAGGCGGGCGGGCAACCCCACACCGGAGCAACGATGAGCGAGTGGAGCGAGAAGGCCAAGGCGTTGATGGCCGACCTGGAGCGGGAGCGCGATGAGCTGCGGGTCAAGATGCACCTGGCCAAGGCCGACGCGAAGGACGAGCTGGAGAAGCTCGACGCCCAGGTGAACGAGAAGATGGCCGAGCTCAAGGCGAAGATTGCCTCGTTCGACAAGG
>CAZWVG010000163.1:0-12856 GCA_964637355.1 uncultured Gemmatimonadaceae bacterium | reverse complement strand
GGCGGCAAAACGCAGCCGGCGCCGCGAGCGCTTCTCGATCCACAGCAGCAGGGCCACCGCCGCCAGCAGGGCCAGCGCCAGCTGGGCCGCCGCCGCCGGATCTTCCAGCACCAGCCAGGCCTTGATGATCCCGGTCGAGAAGGTCGTCAGCCCGAAGTAGGCGCCGACCCCGTAGTCGGCCAGGGTCTCCATCACGACCAGTGCCACCCCGGCGGCCACCGCCGGCCGCGCCAGCGGCAGTGCCACCTCGAACAACCGGCGGCGGGTGCCAGCGCCGAGCAGCCGGGCGGCTTCGAGCAACTGCGCCGTGCGCTCGCCGAGTGCGGCCCGCGTCAGCAGGTAGACGTAGGGGTACAGCACCAGCACGAACAGCACGATCGCCCCGCCCAGGCTGCGCACATCGGGCCACAGCGCGCCGCGCACACCGAGCCAGCCGCGCAGGGCCGACTGCAGCGGGCCGCTGTACTGCAGGGCGTCGGTGGCGGCGTAGGCCAGCACGTAGGCCGGCATGGCCATCGGCAGCAGCAGGGCCCACTCGAAGATGCGCCGACCGGGAAAGTCGAACAGCGTCACCGCCGCCGCCGTGGCCGAGCCCAGCACGATCACCCCCAACGCGACCCCCACCGACAGCAGCGCACTCTGCAGCAGGTAGCCCGGCAGCACGGTGGAAGCCTGGTGCGCCAGCGTCGACCACGACAGGCCACCCCCGCCCCAGGCGGCGAACACGCCCAGCACCGGCAGGGCGAGCAGCAGACACAGCGCCGTCAACAGGGCTCGCATGGAGGTTCAGGTCGCGATGTCAATGCAAACAATTCTCATGCCGCCAGTATGATAGGCGCATGTTCCTGGAGGTCGATTCGCTGACGGTGCGCTACGAGACCCGGGGGGGGGGGCGGGGGGGGGGGGGGGGGGGGGGCCAGGGGGGGGGGGGGGGGGGGGGGGGGGGGGGGGGGGGGGGGCGCTTTGCCTCGTGCAGTACTTCGCCAACGGCACGTATTGGGTCGACGAGCTGGCGATCGTGCGCAACATCGTCGACCGTCCGCTCGCTGCGCTCCTTCTCCGGCCGCTCGACTACGATCAAGTCGCACCGAGCGGCTTCCTGCTCGTACAACACCTGCTCGAGCGCACGTTCGGCACTGGAGAGTTAGTGCTGCGAGCGTACGCGCTGGTGATGGCGTTCATCGCGCTCGCGGCGGTGCTCCACATCGGTCGCCGACTCCTCCCCGGGCGCGCGGCGGTCGTCCCGGCACTCGTACTCGGAGTGTCGGGGCAGTTTCACTGGCTCTCGTCGCAAGTGAAGCCATACTCGGGCGACGTGGCGATGATCGCCGTGCTCCTCGCGCTCGCGCTCTCAGTAGAGCAGTGGCGTGAATGGACCCTCGCACGTCGTCTGGCGTTGGCGATCGGGGCCGTCGCGCCGTGGTTCGCGCAGCCCGCGCTGTTCGCCATTCCCTCGCTCGCACTCGCCGTGTTGTGGCACGACGTCACGCGGAATCGTCGAGTGCCGCGTTGGACCGTTGGGGCGGTGCTGTTCTGGGGGGTGTCTGCCCTTCTCTCGCTCCTCGCGGCTCGCGCACGGGTCGATGCTGCAACGATGTCGTTCATGCGCGCCTTCTGGCGAGGCGGCTTCGCACCCATTCCTCCGACGTCGTGGAGTGATCTCAAGTGGCCGGGCTACGTACTGCGCAGCGTGGTCGCGGACCTCTCGAACCAGCAATGGAGCTATGCATACTTCGCCGTCGCGGTCGTGGGGGCGGTGACGCTCTGGCGCCGATCGCGTCGTGACCTCGTGCTGCTCCTCGCCCCGCTCGCCCTGGCGTTCGTCGCGTCGGCGCTCCGACAGTATCCGCTCGCTCACCGCCTGGCGTTCTTCCTCGCGCCCATCGTCGCCGTCCTGATCGGCGGCGGCTTCGCGGCACTGCTCCCGTCGTCGGTCTCCGGGAGCACTCGCTTCGCATGGGGAGCGATACTCGCGTTCATGGCACCGAGCGCGTGGGGGCTGGTGCGCAATCCCCCGCCGTACGAGATGCAACCGGTGCGACCGCTCCTTACCGTCATTCGCGACCAGCTACGGCCAGGCGACCGCGCATACGTGCATTACGCAAGCTGGCAGGCGTGGATGCACTACGCTCCGCGCCTGGGCATCGACTCGCTTCCACTCGTACTCGGCAGCTGTCACTACCAGAACTCACGCGCGTATGACGACGAGATCCGTGCGCTCGCAGGGGGCGGGCGCACGTGGATTCTTTTCGTGGGTGCCGGTTGGCGCGACGATCCGGCGGAGCTGGAGCGCGTCGCCGATACCATCGGGCGACGCTTGCTCTCGCAGGGGCGGTCGGCGAGGACGGTCGAGGGGACGCCGAGCGAGGTGAAACTCCTGCTCTACGACTTCGGCACCAGCGGGTCCGCGAGTCCAGTCGTGGTGCAGGACGAGAAGTCGCCACCGCCACTCCCGCCGCAGCCATCGGATGATTCGTGTCGCGGCGCGGCCGTGCCGCGGCGCGATGGCTGACGCGTACGCTGGTGACTGCAAGTCATTTCACGGTTTGTCGCCAGTCGCGCCGACGCCCGGCGACGCCTCGCGCCGATTGCCGTCGGTCGACTACGAGTGAGATGGGTTCAAGAGAGGCGTCGTGTTCGGGATGGCGGCCGGCAGCCGCAACGTGAAGTGCGCACCGTCGCCGGGCGCCGACGCGACCGATACCGCTCCCCCGTGCGCCTCGACGATCGCCTTCACGAGGCTCAGCCCCAGCCCCAACCCGCGCTCGGTGCGGCTCTTGTCGCCGCGGTAGAGCCGTTCCCAGATGTGCGGGAGCTCGTCGGCGGGGATCCCGACACCGGTGTCGTCCACGCGAAGTACGACGGCGTCACCATCGGTGTTCGCCGAGATGGTGACGCGCCCGCCGGCTGGCGTGTGCTTGATGGCGTTGTCGGAGAGATTCGCGAGGACCTGCCGCATCCGATTGCGGTCGAGCGGGACGACGAGCGGACTGACGCCGCTGGCGTCGAGCTGCACGCCGCGCTCCTCGGCGACGTCTTCGTAGAGTTCGACCGTGTGCCGTGCGAGTTCGGCCAGGTCGACGGGCTCACGATTCAGCTTCATCGTCCCCGTTTCCGCTTCCGAGATGTCGAGCAGCGTGTTGAGCATCTCGATGACGGTATCGGACTCCTCGAGCGACTGGCCGAGTGCCTCGCGCCACTGCGCCGGATCGTCGCTGGCGAGGGCCGTCTCGGAGGTGCCGCGAAGTCGCGCCATGGGAGTGCGCAGGTCGTGGGCGACATTGTCGAGGGCGCCGCGCATCCCGGCGACGACGGCGTCGATGCGCTCGAGCATCGCGTTCACCTGCACGGAGAGCGCGCCTAACGCATCCTTGCGATCGGCGACCGGGACGCGGGTGTCGGTGCGTCCCGTGCGCATGATGGCGCGAGCGGTTTCGGTGAGCGTACGCACCGGGGCGAGCGCCGACCAGGTGAGCATGATCCCGCCGGCGAGCCCGATCAGCAGGATCGAAACAAAGATGAACAGCAGGATGCGGCGGAAGCGGCGCAGCTGTTCGTCGCGTCGCACGGTGCTCATTCCCACCTGGAAGAGCGTCCCGTCGTCGAGGCGCACCGAGGCGACTTCGAGCTTGCTGCTCCCGTCGCCGCTTTCCACGGTGGTCCACGACTGCTCGCCGTCGAGCGATGGCGCCGAGAGCTGCGACGGATCGAAGTTGCGCAGCGCGTCGGGCATGCTCATGAAGATCACGTCCTGCCGGCTCCCGCCGCCGACGGTGCGCACGAAGAACGGACCGGGCGACGACGCGATCTGGGTGCGCCGCATCTCCCGCACGAGCTGATCCACCCCGCCTCGGCGATACGCGTCGGCGAACTGGACGAGCGAACTCTCCACCGTCTCGCGATCGTAGGTGCGGAGCGAAGCGGCAAGGAGCGTGTAGGTCAGGACGACGAGCGTGGCCGAGCTGGCGACGAAGATGACCGCGTACCAGGTCGCCAGGCGGAAGCCTAACGCGTGGCGGATGCGTTCACGCCACTTTGAGAACATACCCGATCCCTCGCACCGTGTGGATGAGCTTCGGATCGAAGCCCTTGTCCACGCGTTCGCGCAGGCGATGAATGAGGACGTCGACGACGTTGGTGCGCGGGTCGAAGTTGTAGTCCCAGACGTGCGACAGGATCATCGCCTTGGAGACCACGCGCCCGCTGTTGCGCATGAGGTACTCGAGGAGGGCGAACTCGCGCGGGCGGAGTTCGTCGAGCTCCTTCCCGCCACGGGTGGCGACGCGCGTCATGAGGTCGAGGGTGAGGTCGCCGACGGTGAGCGTGGTGACCGGCGCCGTTCCCGTCGCGCGCCGGATGAGCGCTTGCACTCGAGCGAGGAGTTCGGGGAGGGCGAACGGCTTGGTGAGATAGTCGTCGCCGCCGACCTGAAGCCCCGTCACCCGGTCGTCGACCGAGCGCTTCGCGCTCAGGATGAGCACCGGGGTAGCGACACGCCGCTGGCGCATGGCGTGGATGAGCGACAGGCCGTCCATGCCGGGGAGCATGAGGTCGACGACGGCGACGTCGTAGCCGCCGTCGGTCGCTCGTTGCAGCCCGCTCGTGCCGTCAGCGACGGCATCCACCACGAAGCCCGCTCCCTTGAGCCCGGTGGCGACGAAATCGGCGATGGTCGCGTCGTCCTCGACGATGAGTGCGCGCATGCCGGATGATAGCCGACTGGGGCGCTACGGCGCGAACTGCGCGAGCCCTGTGCGGGGACTGCGCGCGAACTACGGCGCGAACAGCTCCGCGAGGTCGATCGTGAGCGCTTCGGCGGCGCCGGCGGGATGCCAGATAAGCTGGCGCTCCTCGTACTCGGGAGCGGTCTGCTCGGGGGTCCAGATCTCCGCGCGCCGATTCTGGATGTCGAGGATCCAGTAGAGCGGGACGCGCATTTCCTGATAGAGCCGGCGCTTGGTGAAGCGGTCGTAGCGCGAGGTCGACGGACTCAGGATCTCCACGAAGAGCGGAAAGTCCGAGAGCGTCTCCCAGCGCGTTGCGCCCTTTTGCGATGCGCCTACGACGAAAACGTCTGGCTGCACGAGTATGTCATCGCGTCGCCCCCAGGAAATATCGGCGGGCGAGAGTAGGACTTCGCCGAGCGCGCAGCGCTCTACAAACGGAGTCAGCAGGTTCACCAGGCGAATGACTGCGCGCTGATGCGGAAGCGCCGGCGACGGGCTCACGAGGAGCTCTCCGTATACGAGCTCGTAGCGATTCCCGTCGTCGGGGAAGGCGAGTACCTCCTCCCGCGTGTAGTACCGGTCCAGCGAGGCAGGCATGGACATACATTCGGCTCGGCGGCGCCGAGCGCGCAAGGATGGATGGCGAAAGGCACGGGGGGAGGATCGCCTCGCCCCGTGCCTTCGCCGTCATCATTCGGTTGCGCCTGTCATCCGATCCGCTGCACGATCACTCGCCGGATCAGCCCCGCCTCACTCAGAGCGCATCGACGACATCGGGTCCACGCCGGATGCGCGACGCGCGGGGAGCCAGGTGGCGAGAAGGGCAACGCCCAGCAGCACCGCTCCCACGCTGGCGAAGGCGATCGGGTCGAGCGGGTTGAGGCCGAAGAGGAAGGGGCGGAGTGCTTGCGTGGCGAAGAAGGCGAGCGCGAGTCCCGCGGCGATCCCCACGCCGACCAGCCGGAATCCCTCGCCCAGCACGAGTCGCACGATTCCCCGACGCGAGGCGCCGAGGGCGAGTCGCACGCCGATCTCGCGGGTGCGTTGCGCCGTCGAGAAGGAGAGGACACCGTAGAGTCCAACTGCGGCAAGCAGGAGACCGATGGCGCCAAGCGCGCCGGTGACGGCCGCCGCCACTCGCTGCGGAAGGAGAACCACCGCCGTGGCCTGACGAAGCGTGGTCACGCGCGGGACGGGGAGGAGCGGATCCAGCGCGGCGAGTTCACGCAGCAGCGCGTTTGTCACCAACTCCGGTGCACCGCGCGTCTTGATGAGGAGATTCGTGGTGGAGTTCCACTTCTGGCCGGTCGGGAGATAGAGGAAGGGGGTTGCTTCCTCATCCAGCCGGCCGAACTTGCTGTCGCGCACCACGCCGACGATGGTGATCGCGGTCGAATCCTCGCGGACGATGGAGCCAAGGGCTTCGCCGTTCGGGAAGTAGCGCTTGGCGAAGGTCTCGTTGACCACGGCGACGCGCGGTGCAGTCTCGCCGTCGGCGCGCTCGAAGGCGCGCCCGCGCACGACAGGGATCTCCAGCGCGGCGAAGTAGCCTTCGCTCACCTCATCGGTGTTGACCACGAACGAATCGCCTTCGTGCCCCTCGGGCGGCGTGACGCCGGGGATGCTGATGTCGCGCCCCGACATGTTCATCGAGAGCGGGAGGACGCGGGCGGATCCAACCGCCTCCACGCCGGGAAGCGCGGCAAGGCGATCGTCGAGCGTGCGGAAGAGCGTGCGCGCCCGTGCCTCGGTGTAGCCGGCGCTTTCGAGGTCGATCGCCGTGGTCACCACGCCATCGACCGAGAAACCCGGATCGGTAGCCTGCCCGCGCCCTAACGCGCGGATGAAGAGACCAGCCGAGGAAAGCAGGAGGAGCGACATGGCAATCTGGCCGACGATGAGGCCATCGCGGAGGCGCGAGCGCCGCCGCCCAGCGCCGGAGTTGTCGCTGCGCAGCGCCGACTGCACGTCGAGTCGCGATCCCTGGAATGCCGGGGCGAGACCGAAGAGCACGCCGGTGAGGAGCGCTACGACGAGCGTGACCGCCAGCACCTTGAGATCGGGAGCAACATCCAGTTCGAGGGGGACGTCGATCGGGAGCTGGATGCGTTGCAGCAGGCGCGTCCCCCAAACGGCGATGAGCGTCCCGACGGTTCCACCGATGCCGAAGAGGAGGAGGCTTTCGACGAGGAGCTGACGGATGAGGCGGACGCGCGACGCGCCGAGGGCGATGCGCATGGCGATCTCCCGACGCCTAACGACAGCGCGGGCGAGAAGCATCGACGCAACGTTGACGCTGGCGATGAGGAGGACGAGCCCGGCGATCGCGAGAAGGATTCCGAGGAAGGCGGCCACCGACGTCGCAACCTCGCCAGGGAGTCCAGCCACGGGATCCACCCGTGCCGACACGAAGACATTGAGATTGCCAGGCTCCGCGGCCCCGGCGTCGGTCACGTAGCGTTGCGAGAGTGCCGCGAGCTCGCGCTCCGCCGCCTCGGTGGAGACGCCAGCCGCCGTGCGGCCGACGAGCTGCATCCACGACGTGCCCGCAGCCTGAAAATCGGCGGTTCGCCCGCGCAGGCCGAGGCCGAGGCCGAGCGGGAGCCAAACGTCGGTGCGCAGCGCGGGATAGACCCCCGAGAATCGCGCCGGGGCGACACCGACGACGGTCATGGTGCGCCCGTTCACGTTGAGCGAACGGCCGATGACGGCGGAGTCGCCGGCGAGTTCGCGCTGCCAGTACGCGTGGCTGATCACGGCAGCCCCTTCGCTCGCCAGTGCTACCTCGTCGGTGCCGGCGAAGAAGCGTCCGAGTTCGGGGCGCACGCCGAGCACGGAGAAGTAGTTGCCGCTGACGGCGTTGCCAAGCGCCTGCACGCCCTGACCGCCGGTCGACACCGTAAGCGCGACCATCCCCCAGGCCGCGAGCCCGTCGAGCGTCTTGCTGTGATCGGACAGGTACTTGTAGTACGGATATGATGCGGAGAGCGAACCCTGTCGCCCCTGTCGCGCGCGCGACACCTCGACGAGCGACGACGCGTCGCGCACGCCCGGGACCGGGCGGAGGACGACGGCGTTGGCGACGGAGAAGATCGTGCTGACGGCGCCGGTGCCTAACGCTACGACGAGCACGGCGACGCCGAAGAAGACGGGACTCTTGCGAAAGCCGCGCAGGGCGAAGCGGGCGTCGCTGAGCAGGCGGTTCGACATCGGATCGGGGGGCGGGGAGGAAGGAGCGGCGATCGGGGATGCGAGGACGGCCGCGTGCTCGCGTAGGGCAGTGACGAAGAGGTCGGGAATGGCCCGAGCCCAAATGA
Source organism: uncultured Gemmatimonadaceae bacterium (assembly GCA_964637355.1). Lineage (GTDB taxonomy): Bacteria > Gemmatimonadota > Gemmatimonadetes > Gemmatimonadales > Gemmatimonadaceae > SCN-70-22. Next base: position 4,812 of record CAZWVG010000163.1, on the reverse strand, counting down.
GCGCAGCGCCTCGCGCGCCGTCGCGCGTGCGCGCATCGTGCAACCGGTCGCGCAGGAACTCGACCATTTCCTCGCCGAAGCGCGCGTAGAAGCTGGTCGGACTCAGGAGTCGGACGAGGCGCGCGTAGAGGCGTTCGCCACACGACGGTGGTGGGCGGCGCGTCATGCCGGTGCGGGGACGGCGGGGAGGGCGCGAGCGGCGCTCGACGAGACGAGCGCGCGAAGGCGTTGCACCTCGAGCGCCGCGACCCGGGCGCCTAACGCCGTGATGCGATAGTAGCGACGGCGCTCGTCATCGAGCTCGGCGACCGGGCGCTTGAGCGAGATGTCCACCAGCCCGTCGTCGACGAGGCGGCGGATCACCCGGTACAGGTTCCCTGGCTCGAGCCGCACGACCCCGTCCGTCCGTTCGGCGATCTCGCCGGCGAGGGCGTAGCCATGCTGCTCTCCCTCGACCAGGGCGAGGAGGAGGACGAGGTCGACCGGCTTGAGCGGGAGAAGGGTGCGGGGATCGGTAGGCATGGACCGGGAGGGGGGGCACTATGATCGAAATGATCATACGGCCCCCCGCGCTCACGGTTTCAGCCGCCGGCGGATCCCGTCACGATGCGGGCGCGAATCAGCCGGTCGAGCTTGGGGAAGTTGGCGTCGAGCCAGGCGTTTCCCTGTGAGAGGACATCCTGCTGCTTCCCGGCCCGCATCCCGCCCCCCGACGTCTCCCCATAGTCCGAATAGATGCGGTCGACCACATCCATCCCCTCGACGACTTCGCCGAGCGGCGAGAAGCCCTGCGCGTCGAGACGGGTGTTGTCGACGCGGGAGATGAAGAGTTGGTGCGTGCGCGTGTTGGGGCCGGTCATGGCATAGGCGATCGTTCCCCGCGCGTTCGGGTGGCGCACCGGGTCGTCCTTGAGCTGCCGATCCTTCCACTCGGCGGTGACACGCGGGTCTCCCGGGATCCCGAACTGCACGATGAAGTTTGGGACGACGCGGGAGAATCGCGAATCGTCGAAGAAGCCCGCGCGCACGAGGTGATACAGGCGGTCGGCGCCGATGGGGGCCCAGTCGCGGTGTACGTCGATCGTGAAGTTGCCGGCGCTCGCCTCGAAGGCGACGCGAAAGCGCGCCGGGGCCGGGCGCTGGAAGATCGGCGCGTCCGGAGCGAAGAGGGCGAGGCGTTCGGGCGTCTCGCCTGCAACCGACGGCGCGGCGCCGGGGTGGCAACCCGCGATCAGGGCGATCGCCAGCAATGGCGTGAATCGAGGAGTGCGCATTGTGGAGGCAAATTCCGGCGCCGACGCGCGTCACGCCAGCAGTTCATCGATTGTTGACACCAGATCTTGCTCGCTGGTGGCAGCCTGGCGGCGTGCGCTGCATCGTTGCACTCCATGCCGACGCCTGCCGCCGACCTCCCCCACCGCCTCCTCGAGCGCTACGCCGCCGCCGTCGGCGCGAGACGCCTGATCCCCATCACGCGCGCCCACATCGACGGGTGCCTCTATCACGGCCCCGCCTCGCTCGATTTCGCGCGCACCATGGCCGAGTCGGGGGTGCAGGTCACGGTGCCGACGACGCTCAACGTGGGGGCGATCGACCTGCTGCACCCCACGCTCTTCCGCGGTCCTCAGGAAATCGTCGAGGCGGGAAAGGAGATGCGGCGACACTATGCAGCGATGGGGTGCCGACAGACCTGGACGTGCGCCCCCTACCAACTCGTGGAGCGCCCCGCGTTAGGCGAGCAGGTCGCCTGGGCCGAGTCGAACGCCATCGTCTTCGCCAACAGCGTGCTCGGCGCACGGACGGAGCGATACGGCGACTTCATCGACCTGTGTGCGGCGATCGCCGGGACGGTGCCCGAGGTTGGGCTTCACACGAACGAGGGACGGCTCGGGCGCATTCTCATCGAGATACGCGGCGTCTCCGACGCCGCCATGCGCCGCGACACCTTCTTCGCCACGCTCGGCCACCTCCTTGGCCGACTGGCAGGATCGGCGATCGCCGTGATCGAAGGTGTCGAGGCGGCGCGCGAGGACGACCTCAAGGCGTTAGGCGCTGCGGCCGCATCATCGGGAGCGGTGGCGATGTTCCACATGGTCGGAATCACCCCGGAGGCGGCGACGCGCGCCGAAGCGTTGGGCGGACGCGCGCCCGAGCGCGTAATCCGTATCGGCCCACGGGAGCTCGCTGCCGCCGCCGCCGAGCTTACCTCGACGCACCAGACCGCGCTTGGCGCAGTGAGCATCGGAACGCCGCACTTCTCATACGACGAGTTCACTCGGCTCCGCGCCCTCTTCGCCGGGAGGCGTATCGCCGACCGTCTGGAGTTCTTCGTCAACACCGGGCGCGACACTCTCGCGCGCGTCGACGCCGAAGGGTGGGGCGACGAGCTGCGTGCCTGCGGCGTGCAAGTCGTGACCGACACGTGCACCTACCTCACCCCCATCCTCACCGGGCGCCCCGGCGCCGTGATGACTAACTCGGCGAAGTGGGCGTGGTACGCCCCGAACAATCTGGGGTACGAGGTGGTGTTCGGCAGCCTCGAAGAGTGCGTGGAGTCGGCCGTGCGTGGCGAGGTGTGGCGCGACGCGACGCAGTGGGGCGCTGTGAGCAGCGTGGCGCCCGAAAAGGAGTCCCCGAGTAGGGGTGAAGCCGCGCCCGCGCGCGAGTCGGCCGCAGCCGAAAGCTCGCTACCGTCGCGAGTGCTGGTGAGTGGCAGCGTCGAGGGTGAGGTGGTCGCGCTCGACGAGCCGCTGAGCTTCTGGGGAGGGGTGCACGAGGAGAGTGGCGTCATCTCCGACACTCACCATCCGCAGCACGGCGCAGCGCTCGCGGGCAAGATCGTTCTGATGCCGAGCGGCCGCGGATCGAGTTCGAGCTCGAGCGTGCTCGCCGAACTCATTCGCGGCGGCGTTGCACCTGCAGCAATCCTGCTGGGCGAGTCCGACCCGATTCTCGCACTCGGCGCCATGGTCGGCGAAGCGCTGTACGATCGAACCGTCGTTGTCACCCAGCTGAGCCGCGACGAGTATGAACGCGCCAGGTCCGCGTCGCGCCTGGAAATCGATGCGACCGCGCTAAGGTTGCAGCTGGCGACAACCGACTAGCGAATCGTCAGGTCACTCGGCCGTCGCACCTGCGTCGAACAAAGCCGAGGTGCCGCCCCCGTGGCGGCACCTCGGCTACCGCGCCCCAGTCGAGCGTGCCCTCATCGACTCTGCAGCTCAAGACCGCCCCAATCGAGTGCTCGTCGAACAAGAGGAGGGGTCGCCCATGTGGCGACCCCTCCTCTACCGCGCCCCCGCCACGGCACCCGCAAGCAGTAGGGTCAGGGCACGACCGGACACCCCGCGGCCTTGGCGCACTGCGGATCGATCGGCGGAAGGTTCAACCGCGCGAGCTCCTTGTTCACCGCGACCAGGTCGGTCTTCCACACGGTATCCAGCTCCGTCGTGTATCCCTTGAGCTCCGTCGTCAGGATGCCGAAGATCTCGGGCATGTTCGTCGTGGGACGCCCGTCGCCGCGCTCCGACATATAGAGGAGATTGGCCAGGCGATTGTTGACCTTGATCGGGAAGTTGAGCGGGTCCTGACCGCTCTGGTTCCGCACCTGGTAGACCTTTTCCTCGACTCCCGAGGCGTTGGCCCGCAGCTTCTCCCCAGCCGACTTGAGCGCCGCGTCGTTCGCTGCGCGCTTGTAGCGATCGTCGAGCTGCTTCTTGACGTTGCGGATGTCGATCACCGCCTCGTTCGCCTCGGTCGCCTTGTCGCGCACCTGACGGCCGAAGCGGTATTGCGCCACCAGGTCAGCGTCGGAGACGTCGGTGATCCACGGGTTGCGCTTGACGACGATCGGGGCCGTGACGCGCCGGCCATCGACCGTGAGGCGCGCCGAGTAGCGACCGGGCGGCACCGCCGGTCCCGCCGTGCCAGCCCCCCACAGGATCATCCCCGGGAACGACTCGATCCCTTCGGCACGCAGGTCCCACAAGAGGCGCTGCAATCCAGCTTCCTTCGGGAGGTAGGTCTGGCCGCCGCGACGCCCACCTCCCCCGCCAGCTGCACGCGTCGAATCCGGCTTGGTGGTGTCGGGCTCGAAGCTCCGCAGCACCGTGCCAGCCGAATCGAGGATCTCGAGGCGTCCCGTCTTGTACGGCTCCTTGAGCCACCAGGAGAGCACGATGCCCGATCCGGAGCGTACGCCCACCGGCGGCGTGAAGAGGTGAGCATCGCTCGCGAGGATCGCCGGGGTGGCCTGGCGCAGCGGGGCGATGTTGTCGAGCACCCAGAAGCCGCGACCGTGGGTCCCGATGACCAGCTCGTTGTCCTCCACCACCAGGTCGGCGACCGGGATGTCGGGCATGTTGAGCGAGAGATCTTCCCAGTTGGCGCCGTCATCGTAGGAGATGTAGACGCCGTGCTGCGTTGCGGCGTAGAGCAGCCCCTTGCGGGTGGGATCCTCGCGCACGGCGTGCACGTACGCGTCGGCGCGAATTCCGTTGACGATCTTCGTCCACGTCTTGCCGTAGTCGGTGGTCTTGAAGATGTAGGGGGAGAAGTCGTTGAGCAGCGGCTTGCGCACCGAGATGTACGCCGTTCCCGAGGCGAAAGCCGACGCGTCGATCTGGCTCACGCGGCCGAAGTCGGGCATTCCCGGCGGGGTGACGTTGGTCCACGTCTTCCCGAAGTCGCGGGTCACGTACACCAGCCCGTCGTCGCTCCCGGTCCAGATCACGTTGACGTCGCGCTTGCCCGGTCCGACGGAGAAGATCGTGGCGTAGACCTCGGGACCGTTCATGTCGCCGGTGATCGGCC
>CAZWVG010000162.1:0-12988 GCA_964637355.1 uncultured Gemmatimonadaceae bacterium | reverse complement strand
GCGTGCGTGGATTGGGGCACGGCGCTCTCGCCGATCTATCAGGCGCATGATGCCGGCATTCCCGTGCATGTGTGGGTCGATGAAACGCGCCCGCGCAATCAGGGCGCCGCGCTCACGGCTTTTGAACTCGGCGCGCACGGCGTGCCGCGACGTCGGCTGGTCGGGTGGCGCTTCCACGACGCGGAGGAGCTCCTCGAGGTCGGTGGCGCCGGCGATGACGTGATCGATGCCGGATTCCCACAACGAGCGAAGCCCTCCCATGCGTGCGGCTTCGACGACCTTGTCGGTCGTGTCGCCAGCTGCAATTCGACGCTCCACTTCGTCGTCGGCCAGGAGGACTTCCATGAGCGCGAGGCGCCCGCGGTAGCCGGTGTTTCCGCACTCGTTGCATCCGGCGGCCTCGTACAGCGTCGTCCCGGCGGGAATCCAGCGGGCGAGGCGCTCGGCCACCGGGGCGCTGGCGACGCTGCGGCAGTGCGGACAGAGGCGGCGCACCAGTCGCTGGGCGATCACGCCCTTGAGCGCTGCTGCGATCTTGTAGCTCTCGACGCCAATGTCGAGCAGGCGCGCAACCGAACTCGCCGCGTCGATCGTGTGCAGCGTGGAGAGGACGAGGTGGCCGGTGAGCGACGCCTGGATCGCCACCGAAGCCGTTTCCTTGTCGCGAATCTCGCCGACGAGCACCACGTCGGGGTCCTGGCGCAGGATCGAGCGGAGCGCGGCCGGAAAGGTGAGCCCCGCCTTCTCGTTCACTTGCACCTGGACGATGCCGGGGATCTTGTACTCGACCGGATCCTCGACCGTCACGATGTTGACACCACGCGTGAGGATCGTGCGGAGTGCCGCGTACAACGTCGTCGTCTTCCCCGATCCGGTGGGACCGGTCACCAGCACGATCCCCTCGCGCAGGTTCACGAGGTGCTGGATGCGCGCGTAGTCGCTCGGGCTGAGCCCGAGGTTGTCGAGCGCGAGGATGTTGTTGCTCGAATCGAGGATTCGAATGACGACCTTCTCGCCGGCCGACGCCGGGAGCGTCGAGACGCGCAGGTCGACGCGCTTGCCGTCGACGGAGACGCGGGCGCGACCGTCCTGCGGGCGCAGGCGGTCGGCGATGTCGAGCCCCGAGATGATCTTGATGCGCGAAACGAGCGGAATGCCGACGACGCGTGGAAGCGTCATGGCCTGGCGGAGCACTCCGTCGATGCGGTAGTGCACCTGCACGCCCTTCTCCTGCGACTCCATGTGGATGTCGCTGGCGCGCTGCAGAATCCCCTCGGCGATGATGTGGTCGACCAGCTTGATGATCGGGCGCTCGTGCGCCTTGTCGGCCGAGAGATCGAGGTCGCCGTCGTCGACCTGGTCGGTGATCGACTCGACATCGTAGTGCGTCATCCCGTCGAGGAACTTCTCGACGGCCGTCTCGGGGCGATACAACTCGTCGATGCGATCGACGAGCCGCGACGGGGCCGCCAGGTGCATGCGCACGGCGCGCCCGGTGGCGAAGCCGAGGGTGCGCTCGCAGTCGAGATCGTGCGGGTCGGCCGTGGCGATGTCGAGCGCGTGCTCCGACACCTGCAACGGGACGATGCGATACTTCCTGGCCAGCGACTCCGGCACCGCCTCACGCGCCTTCTCGCTCACGTGCGAGAGGTCGGCGATCTTCATGCGGAAGCGCGCCGAGAGCGCCGCGAGGATCGCCTCGTCGGTCGTGAACTTCCGCTTGATCGCCGTCTCCCACAGGCTCCCGCCGGTCAGCGCGCGCAATTCAGCCAATGCGCCCGCATCGACAAGTCCTTCCAGCGTGGGAAGGAGCCAGTCGTCGCGCGTCTGGCGCATCGGTGTGGGAACTCCGACTGAGGTCACGAAGTGGAGAGCGCGCGGCCGAATGAGATGTGGGCGGAGAGTCTCGGAGCGCGAGCGCGCGCGACGAGGCCGTCGCTTTCATAGTATCGGCACGAACGATCCGAGATTGGAACTCGAAAATCGCTACAGAATCGACCAGAAATCGCGGCTAATGTCGACGCCAAACGTCCAGCGTCCGTCACGAAGTCCGCGTGCCACGTCCACGCGGAGCAGGTCAAAGAACGAAAGCGCGCCGAGCCCGACTGCGGGATACCACCCGCTTCGGTAACCACTCCCGATCGGCGAGCCGCCGGGCGCGCCTCGCAGAGTCCCTGGAACGCCACTCCCCGCGTAGAGCAGGTGCAGCGAGGGGGCGAGACGCGCCTCTCCCGGGATTCGTCCCCAGCGCCCGAGCGGAATACCAGGGAACGGCACGGGCATTCGCCACTCGGCGTGCGTCGCGAAGAGCGTCGTACTGCGAAAGGCGTGAAAGTCGTAGCCCGGCGCGCTAGTTGGACCTCCAGCGAATAGGAGGAGCTGTGGCGCGACGCCTCCCTGCGCGTGCACTCCCCCGCCCTCGGCGCGGAGTTGCAGCTGCGAGCGCCCCAGATCGCGGGTGAAGTCGAGCGAGGCAAAGCCCCGCATGAAGCCCCCCGATCGATCGAGGGGCGCCCAGACTGATGGGTCCACCGGGGGCACTGCAACCCCGAGCGCCGAATCCCCCCACGCGCCGAGTCGTCCCACCCGCAGCTCGCCGCGCGCCCGGAGCGTGCCTCCCCACCACCACTCCCCGATCGGGCGCTCGGCGCCGAGCGAGAAGACCGCTCCCTTTCCACGAAAAGCGGCGAGCGTCCGCTCATATGCGCCGAGCGACGGGGTGGCGCGCACCGCCACTCCGTCCTGCCACTCGTAGCCGCCATCCAACCGCCAACGCATTCCGCCATGCGTTCCAATCTGGAAGGCGACGCCCGCTCCACGCGTATCGAAAGGTTGCGAGTAGTCACTTCCGAACTCCTGCGCGGCGATGCTGTTCCGCAGCCGCGACGTCTCGCGCGCGTCACCCGCGTCGCGGTACTCCCGAAATGCGCGCAGGCGGAGCGCGACGCCGTCGGCGCGCTCCCAGCCGAGGCTCACGCTCCCCTTGGGCTCGTGATCGGCGAATCCGAAGCGCCCGGCGAGGTTCGCGTCGAACCCTGCGCCAAAGCGGCGCTGCACCCCCGCGCCGAGCGCCAGTCCTTCGGCGCGATTGACCTGCAGGAGGTCGGAGAGGGAGCGCGCCGATGGGCGGGTGGATTGCGCGCGCTGCAGCGCCTGTGCGCGCACCAGCCGCCGCGCCTCTTCTTGCACCTGGCGGACGTCGTCGTCGCGCGCCACGTCGATGTCGCTCGGAAGGCCCGCCATGATCGTCGTGTCGGCCCAGCGGAAACCGGCCCGTCGCTGCGGCGGGGCATAGACGATCTCGGGACCGGGAGCGAGCGCGACGGTCGATCCCTGGTTCACGCGATAGTCGCGAATCTCCCAGCGCCCGCGGATGATCCCGCGCGCGGGAAAGTCCATCCAGCTCCCGGTGCGTCGAATCTCGATCTCCTGCCGGCTGGGGAGCCAGTACCGTCCCTCGATGAGGGAGTTCTCGATCACGATCGACACGTCCTCGAGGAGCTTGTCCTTGAGCGCGCTGCGCGTGAAGGAGAAGGCCATGCGCACGACCTGGCCATCATCTTTCGCGATGTAGACCGCCCCCACCGCCGCCGCCTCACGGTCGTCGCGCGGGCGCACCTTCACCTCGTAGACGTCGATCGTGCGGCCCGGAATCTCCAGCCGCATCGAGTCCGAGAGCTGGTACTCGTACGTCGCCAGCCCGCGCGCCGAGAGCGGGTGGGCGACATCCTGCACCTCGTCCCCTTCGCCCAGTCGAATGATGTCGGGGAAGTTGTTCTGGACGATGCCGAGGTGATCGCGATGATAGTTGATGTCGGTCGGGAGGAGGAGTGTATCGCGACGCCCCACGATCCACTGCTTGCTGTAGTTTGGGGCGCGCCAGTGGACCTCGAGCATGAGCTCGTCGGCCCTGATCACCTTGGGCGGGAGGAGGAACGAATCCCCCACCTGGCCGAGGAAGGTGAGGTAGCCGTGCGCCTGCGCGGTGTAGTCGGCGAGCCCCGAATCGGCGAGCTGTCGCGCGCGCCGATCGGTGGCGCGCGCCACGAGTTGCCGCGTCGTGGAGTCGTTCCACGAGCGCTGCGCGAGTGTCGCCGCCGGGGAGGCGGCCACCGCGCCGGCGACGGCGAGGATCAGCGCCGGCCGCATGCGACGGCGCTCGAGATCACGATGGGCATGGAGGGAGAATATCGGGGCGCGCGGGGAACGGGAGCACGGGCGCGAATCGTTGCGAGGTTCATTGCGCATGCGCTCGCCGGTACGTTTCTCTTCGTTGGCTCCGTCGTACCCCTCTGCCCCTCGTCAGGCACCCCGCCGTGACCTTCAGCGACTTCTCCCGCCGCGCCACCACCGGGCGCCTCGTCCCGGTGTGGCGCGACATCCTCCTCGACACCGATACGCCCGTCTCGGCGTTCGCCAAGGTTCGGCGCGGACCGTTTGCCTTCCTGCTCGAGTCTGCCCCGGCGGGAGGGGAGACGTGGTCGCGCTACACCTTCATCGGGACGGAGCCGCGCTCTGCCTGGCGGCTCACGGACACGACGATCGAGGAGTGGACGCCCGCCGATGGGTGGCACGGCGCTCGGAATGTCGACGACCCGATCGGCGACCTCAAGTCGCGACTCGTCGCGCTGAACCCGGCGCCGGCACCGGAACTGGGTGAGTTCTGGGGAGGCGCGGTCGGTTACTTCTCCTACGATGTGGTGCGAGCCATCGAGCACCTCCCCGACGCACCGCCACGGACGATCGACGCTCCCGACGCCTGCTTCGTCTTCACGCAGTCGCTGGTGATCATCGATAACCTGCGCGGTCAGGCGCGCCTGGTCGCGACGGTCGAGGTGGGAGACGACGAGCACGACGAGGCAACGCTGCGCGAGCGCTACGACACGGCGCTGGCGATCCTCCAGACGCTCGAGGAGCGGCTCCGCGCCCCGTCGCCGCTCCAAGCGGTCACGCTCCCCGCCGACGCGCCCCCCGCCGAGGGGACGTCGAGCTACACGCGCGACGCCTTCATGCGCGATGTCGAGCGCATCCGCGAGTACATCTTCGCTGGCGACTGCTTCCAGGCGCTCCTCGCCCGACGCATCCAGGTCCCGCTCGACTTCGACACGACGACGCTCTATCGCGCGCTCCGCGTGCTCAATCCGTCGCCGTACATGTATCACCTCATGCTCGACGGCGTCGAGTTGGTGGGCTCGTCGCCCGAACTCCTGGTACGCGTGGCGGGCGGCAGGGTGACCGTTCGACCGATCGCCGGGACGCGCCCGCGCGGGCGCACCCCCGACGAGGACGCGCGCATGGCCGACGAACTCGCCGCCGACGCCAAGGAGCGCGCCGAGCACGTGATGCTGGTCGACCTCGGGCGAAACGACGTCGGGCGGATCGCCGAGTACGGGAGCGTCGAGGTCACGGAGCTGATGGGGATCGAGCGCTATTCGCACGTGTTGCACCTGGTCTCGGAGGTGCAGGGGCGGCTGCGCGACGGGCTCACGGCGATGGACGCATTTCGCGCATCGTTCCCCGCGGGGACGATGACCGGCGCCCCGAAGGTTCGGGCGATGGAGATCGTCGACGAGATGGAACCGGAGCGCCGCGGACCATACGCGGGCGCCGTCGGCTACATCAGCGCGGGGGACACCCGGATGGACCTGGCGATCACGATCCGCACCTGCGTGGTGGCCGGCGGCGTGGCGAACGTGCAGGCCGGGGCCGGAATCGTGGCCGACTCGGTCGCTGCGACCGAATGGGCGGAGACGGAAAACAAGGCGCGGGCGATGCTGATGGCGATCGGGCGGGCGCGCGCGGCGGGGAGCGGTTCCGTCGCACCCGCGGCCGTGCGCTAGGCGTGCGGCGGCAGTCTCGGCATATTCCGAGGCGATGCCCTTTCGACTTGTCAGCACCGACGGGAACATCCAGTTCGAGCTGCGCCCGGGGATGCCGCTCGTCCTTGGTCGCGCGCTCAACAGCGACCTCCCGGTACTCGACCCCACCATCTCGAGGCGCCACGCCGAAGTGACGGCCGACGCCTCGGGTGTCGCCGTGCGCGACCTCGGCTCGAGTAACGGGACGTTCGTCGACGGCGCGCGTGTGGGATCGGCGCGCCTGGCTGGCGGCGATCGCGTGGTGTTCGGCAAGGTGAATTTCGAGCTGCGCGAACTGAGCCCGATGCTCGTCGACGACGCCAGCGCGGAGATCATGCGGCGCGCCGCGCGCGCGGGAACGACGATCCTCCGCACGATCCCGGTTCCCGACGCCGATCAGTCGCTCGAGCGCGCGCTCCGCGCGAGCGGCGTGCACAAGGCGATCGACGAGCAGCGGGCGACCGTCTCGCCGGCCGAGCGCGACCGACTCAAGCTCACGCTCCTCCTCGAGATCTCGAAGGCGCTCACCCGCACGGCCGATGTAGACTCGCTGATGGAGAAGATGGTGCACTTCACCTTCCGTCTCCTCGACGTGGGGTACGTGTCGATCCTCCTGCTCGACGAGGCGGAGCAGCTGGTTCCGCGCATCGCACGCACACGCGGCGGCGAAACGGTCGCGCGCGAGATCTCGCCGACGCTTGCCCGCACGGTGATCGCGCAGAAAGTCGCAGTCCTCTCAGACGGGGCGCGCACGACGCCGGGCGGAACGACGGGTGCCGCGCCGCGCAACGCCGCCTGCGCCCCGCTCATCGCCAGCGAAGGGCGCGTGCTCGGCGTGCTCTATGTCGACAGCCCGAGCAACAGCGCCCCGGTGAGCGACGAAGACCTCGACTTCCTCGTCGCCTTCGCCGGAATCGGCGCCGTCGCGCTCGACAACATTCGCTCTGCCGATCGCATCCGCCAGGAAGCGCGCATTCGCGACAACTTCGAGCGCTTCTTCACGCCGCACCTGGCGGCACGCATCGCCGCGTCGCCCGAAGCGCTCGGACTGGGCGGCGAACGTCGCACGGTCGCTGTCCTCTTTTCCGACATCCGAGGCTTTACCGAGTTAGCCGCGCGCATGGCGCCGGATGCGACCGCGCGATTCCTCACCGAGTATTTCTCGGAGATGGTGGAGGTCGTGTTCCGTCACGGAGGAACGCTGGACAAGTTCATCGGCGATGCGGTGATGGCGCAGTGGGGAGCGCCGATCAGCGCCCCCGACGATGCCGACCGCGCGGTCGAGGCCGCGCGCGACATGCAGGCGGCGGTCGACGAGCTGAATGCGCGCTGGCGATCGGAGGGGCGCCCGGAGATTCTGGTAGGGATCGGGCTGAGCTTCGGCGAAGCCTTCGCCGGATATCTCGGCTCCGAGAAGCGCCTCGAGTACACGATCATCGGCGACACGGTGAACACCGCCAGCCGCCTGTGTGCGTGGGCCGAGGGAGGAGAAATCCTCGTGTCGACGACCATGCGGGAGGCGTTCACCCGCGAGCACGCGTTAGGCGACCGGGATCCGCTGGTGCTGCGCGGCAAGTCGGCACCGGTCCCGGTTTACCGCGCATTGCGGTGAGGGGCGCTCCCCCGCAAGGATACGAGCGGCTCGACATAGCCGGCGCGACTGTCATCGCGCACCAGCGATTGGCTGGCGCCGTGCGGAGCGCGCTGGGAGCGGGGACGCTCTACGACTGGGCGCGCGAGCAGCCGGAGCGCCGTCAGATGCAAGGGCGCCTCCCCGTGTATGCCGCGCCGCTTCCCGACGGCGGGCCTCGCGTCGTCGTGCGGCACGCGCATCACGGCGGGGTGTTCGGACCTCTCTTCGGCGATCGCTTCCTTCCACCGACGCGCGCCCCACGCGAACTCGCGGCGTCACTCTACCTCGCCCGTGCCGGCGTCCCGACGCCCCCTGTGGTGGCGTACGCGATCTACGACGCCGGTCCGCTCGTCCGGCGCGTGGACGTGATGACGGTAGAGCTCCCAGGGCGCGATCTCGCCGCTGCGCTGGAGGGCGCGACCACCGACGCCGAACGTTTGGCGCTCGCGCCCGCGGTCGCGTCGCTCCTCGGCGCGCTCACCCAGGCGGGGGCGTGGCATCCCGACCTCAACGTAAAGAACATCCTCCTGATCCCCGACGACGACGGACAGCCGCACCCGGCAGTCCTCGACATCGATCGCGTGCAGTTCATCCCGACCGGAGCCCCCACCGTGCGCAAGGCAAACTTCGGCAGGCTCGAACGGTCGCTCGCGAAGTGGAGTCGCGCGCACGGCGACGTGTCGATCGCACCGTTGCTGCGCGAGGTGCAGGAGCGGCTGCTGCATCACGAGGCGGAGCACGCAGCGCAGCGCGCCCTCGCCATGCAACCCTACCTCCCATGAGCGACGCGCGAATCCCGCTGGCTGAAGCGCGCCTCGATCGCGTGGGGATCGTGATGATGAGCGCGGTCGGCGATGCCGTGCACGTCCTCCCGGTGATCAATGCGATCAAACGGCGAAAGCGGGACGCGCACATCACCTGGATGCTCCAACCCGGACCGGCGACGCTCGTGCGCGGCCACCCCGCCGTCGACGAGATCGTGATCTTCGACCGGTCGCGCGGGCGCAAGGCGTTCACCGACGTCAAGCGCGAACTCGCCACGCGCCCATTCGATCTCGTCCTCAACCTGCAGGTGTACTTCAAGGCCGGACTCGTCACCTCGTTCACCCGGGCGCCGATCAAGCTCGGTTTCGACAAGGCGCGGGCGCGCGACCTCAACTGGCTCTTCACCACGCATCGCATCCCGCCGCACCCGGTCGGGCAACACGTGCAGGACCAGTACTTCGAGTTCCTCGAAGCGCTCGGCATTCCGCACGAGCCAGTGGAATGGCGACTCGGACCTACCGATGCAGAGCGCGAGTGGCAGCGCGAGTTCTTCGCGCCGATCGAGCGACCGGTGGCCGCGATCGTGGTGGCCACCAGCAAGCCCGAGAAGGATTGGCTCCCCGAGCGATGGGCGCAGGTGATCGACGTACTGCACACCGACTACGGGATGCAGGCAGTGCTCGTCGGCGGGCGCTCGCCGCGAGAGGTCGCCGCCGAGGAGACCATCATGTCGCTCGCGCGCCATCGCCCGATCTCGGCGCTCGGGAGCGGGCTTCGGCGACTGGTCTCGATTCTCGATGGATCGTCGCTCGTCCTCGCCCCCGACACCGGACCGCTGCACATCGCGGTCGCGCTACAGCGCCCGGTGATCTCGCTCATCGGCTACACGAATCCGCGGCGCACCGGGCCGTACCGGTGGTACCACGACCTGATCGTGGATGCGTATGGCGACGCCGGCGAGGATTACCCGATCAGCATGGAGAACCGTCCCGGTCGCATGCCGCTGATTTCGGTCGACGACGTGCTCGCCAAAGTGGACCGCTGGCAGCAGGTATACGCGAAGGGGGCGCCCCTCGCGCCATAGCGCAGTCGGCGCCCCCACACCTTAACGCGCGGACGTCTTGCCCCGTCCAACCGGGCACGCAGAATTATCGCGTTCGCCGGATGCAGGCGTCGGCACGACGACTTCGCTGGCGGGTAGCACGATCGGCATCGTTCCGCGCGTTCGCGCGAATGCCAGCTCCACATATGCATCTGGAGGATCTGTGAATCGCTCGTGGATTTCCGTGGCCGTCGCCGCGGTCGTTCTCGCCGTTGCCGCACCGAGTGCCCACGCCCAGGGTGGCGGACCGCCGCCGGGCGGGATGCGTGGCGGTGGCGCGCGCATGATGGAAAACCTGTTCAAGGACATCACCCTCGATGACGCGCAGAAGGTCAAGATCGAGGCGATCCGCGTGAAGTACCAGAAGGAAATGCCGACCATGACGCCCGGCGAGCGCCCGAGCGCCGACGACATGGCGAAGCGCCGTGAGATCATGACGAAGCAGCAGGACGAGATGCGCGGCGTCCTGACCGCCGACCAGCAGAAGACGTTCGACAAGAACATCGCCGAGATGCGCGAACGCATGGGACGCGGGCCGGGAAGCTGATCCCGAGGCGAATCCTGCATCGCCTGGTTTGACCATCGCGGTGACGGACGACAACGGGGGACGGGGCGACCTTTCGCTCCGTCCCCTGTTGCGTTGCGCCTGACGGTGGTCGCGCCGCTCCCCTACGTGCGCCGCGACACGCCGTCGAAGGCGTAGTCGATCCCGACCTCGGCGAGGAGCGCCACCAGCCGGCCGAGTGCGAGCCCCATCACGGCGAAGTAGTCGCCGTCGATCCGCTCGACGAGCGTCGCCCCGAACCCCTGGATGCCGTACGCGCCCGCCTTGTCCATCGGCTCGCCAGTTGCAACGTACCCGGCGATCTGCTTGTCGGAGAGCGGGCGAAAGGTCACCGCGACCTCCTCCACGCCAGAGACCACGTGCTCGCCGCGGGCGACTGCAACCGCCGTGTAGACCATATGCTGTCGCCCCGAAAGGGTGCGCAGCATCTGCCGCGCTTCGTCGGCGGAGGCGGGCTTTCCCAGCACGCGATCGTCGACGACCACGATCGTGTCGGCGCCGATCACCACGGCCGATTCGTTCGCCGCGGCCAGGCGCATCGCCTTCTCGCGCGCCAGTCGTTCGGCGTGCGCCGGTGGGTGCTCCCCTTCGAGATACGTCTCGTCGATGTCGGCCGGGCGCAGCTCGTGCGCGATCCTGATCTGCGCCAGCAACTCGCGGCGACGCGGCGACTGCGATGCGAGAATGACCTGCGGCGCGCTCATCGCTCGAGCCAGAGGGTCACGGGGCCGTCGTTGACCAGGTCGACCTCCATCATCGCGCCGAACTCTCCCGTCTCGACGGGGCGCCCGGTGGCGCGAAGGAGTACGATGAAGCGCTCGTACAGCGGGATGGCTTGCTCGGGGCGCGCGGCGTCGATGAACGAGGGGCGGCGCCCCTTGGCCGCATCGCCGTAGAGCGTAAACTGCGAGACCACGAGCAGAGCGCCGTCGATGTCCTGCAGCGAGCGGTTCATCTTGTCCTCGTCGTCCTGGAAGATGCGGAGCCCTACGACCTTCTCCGCCATCCAGCGCACCTGCTCCTCGGTATCGGTGTGCGTGAAACCGACGAGGAGCGCGAGCCCCGCCCCGATGTCGCCCGAAATGCGTGTGGCTCCCTCCTCGCGGATGCGCACCTGCGCCCGCGAGACGCGCTGCACCAATACGCGCATGCGCGCCTAACGACCGCGCAGCCAGCGCAGCAGCAAGGCCGCGCTCGACATCCCGGCGATCGGCGCCGCCCAGTACAGCCAGTGCAGCTCCCAACGCTGCCCGATGAGCGCCGGCCCGAACGAGCGCGCCGGATTCATCGAGGCGCCGGTCAGCGGCCCGCCCATGAGGACGTCGAGCGCCACTGCCATTCCGATCACCACGGCGGCCCCTCCCCCGCCCCACCGATCGTCTGCCGTAGCGCCGATCACCGTGGCCATGAGTACGAACGAAAGCCAGAACTCGATCGCGAAGGCCGCGCCGGTGGCGACGTTCGGATGCGTCCCCCCGAGGTTGGCGACGTTGCCGAGCGTTGCGAGGAGGATGAGTGAGGCCAGCGCCGCTCCCGCGCACTGCGCGACGATGTAGCTCACCGCCTCGCTCGCCGGCATCTTGCCGCTGACGGCGAGGGCGACCGTCACCGCCGGGTTGATGTGCGCTCCCGAAATGGAGCCCACCGTCGCGATGAGTGCGGTCACCATGAATCCCCACGTCAGGGCGATCCCCGTCAACCCTAACGCGCCCTGCGATATCACGTTTGTCATCACGCACCCCGTCCCGATGAGGACGAGGAGTCCGGTGCCAAGCAGTTCGGCCGCGAGCCGAAGGGAAAGCGGAGGCGATTCGGTCATGTGAGGGGGGAAAGGTCGCCGGAATGGTCGCACCGGCGACGCCCCCGCGCCAGCCTAACGCGCCGCTTCCAGGCGCCCCAGCAGGTCGCACACCCTGCGCTCGATCTCGTCGGCCACGACGTTGAACTCTGGGGGTTCCATCGCGCGCGGATCGGGGAGTGCCCAGTCCTCCCGCACCTTCGCCGGGACGAACGGACACTCGTCGCCGCACCCCATCGTCACCACCGCATCCCACTCTCCCGCCGGAATATCGGCGAGTCCGGTGGAGCGATGACTCGTCAGGTCGTACCCGCGCGCCTGCATCGCCGCGATCGCCCGCGGATTCACGCGCCCCGACGGGCGCGATCCCGCGCTGTACGGCTCGATGCGCCCTCCCCCGTGCATGCGCGCGAACGCCTCGGCCATCTGGCTGCGATTGGAATTCTCCACGCAGACGAAAAGCACACGAGGTTTCGACGCATCACTCATACGCACCTCTCTTTCCTTGAGCGTCACCCGCGAATGTCACGCTTACGCGACCGGCTTTCGTGCGCGCACGAAGGCGCTCATGACCTTGCCTTCCACTTCGGGGATCAGCGACTCGGCGTCGAGCCCCGCCGATTCGATCAGGGCGCGTGCGTCATCTGCGGTGTAGACGCGCGTCGGCTCGATCCCGATGTCGCGAAAGCCAGCGCGGGCCAGCAGCGCAGCATAGTCGCCCTCTTCGAGCGCGCCAGCGACACACCCGGTGTAGAGCGCGATGCTGCGCGCGACTTCGCTGGGGAGCGCGCCACGCAGCACGACGTCGGAGACCGCGAAGCGACCGCCCGGCTTGAGTACGCGAAACGCCTCGCGGATGACCTGCGCCTTGTCGGCCGAGAGATTGATCACGCAGTTGGAGATGATGACGTCCACGCTGTTGTTCGGAAGTGGAATCTGTTCGATCTCTCCCTTGAGGAACTGGACGTTCGTGGCGCCTGATCGGGCGCGATTCTCCTCGGCCAACGCCAGCATGTCGTCGGTCATGTCGAGTCCGTACGCCTTGCCGGTCGGTCCCACGCGTCGCGCCGAGAGGAGGACGTCGATCCCGCCACCGGAGCCGAGGTCGAGGACCGTCTCGCCAGTAGCGAGTTCGGCGAGCGCCGTGGGATTGCCGCACCCTAACGAGGCGAGCAATGCTTCGGCGGGGATCCCTTCGACCTGACCGGCTTCATAGAGATCGGTGGTGATCGGATCCCAGACGTCGGCGTCGCCGCCGCAGCACGAC
>CAZWVG010000161.1:6431-13148 GCA_964637355.1 uncultured Gemmatimonadaceae bacterium | reverse complement strand
CCGCGCAACACGACGATCCCGACCCGCAAGACCGACGTCTTCTCCACCGCCGACGACAATCAGACGACGGTCGAGATCCACGTCCTGCAGGGGGAGCGCGAACTGGCGCTCCACAACAAGACGGTCGGCAAGTTCCAGCTCACCGGAATCCCGCCGGCACCTCGCGGCATGCCGCAGGTCGAGGTCGGCTTCGACATCGACGCCAACGGCATCCTCCACGTCTCGGCCAAGGACAAGGCGACGGGCAAGGAGCAGAAGATCCGCATCGAGGCTTCGAGCGGGATCTCCAAGGACGAGATCGACCGCATGGTGAAGGACGCCGAGCAGAACTCGGCGGACGACAAGAAGCGTCGTGAGGAGATCGACACGCGCAACCGCCTCGACTCGCTGGCCTACGAGGTGGAGAAGAACTCGAAGGAGTGGTCGGAGCGTCTCGCCCCCGAGATGAAGTCGCGTCTCGAGGCGTCGGTCGAGCGGGCCCGCAAGGCGCACCGCGGCGACGACATGGCCGAGATCAAGTCGGCGCTCGATGAGTTGTCGACGGCGTACCAGGAAGCCGGTCGCTCCCTGTATGCCCAGCAGGAAGCGGAAGGCGCGGCGGCTGCGGCCGGCGCCGAGCCGGCCGCCGACGGCGCGGGTTCTGCCCCGCCGCCCAAGGACGACGTGGTCGAAGCCGACTACGAAATCGTGGACGAGAAGAAGTCGTAATCGAACGACTGTGGAGACGCGGCGGCGACGGACCATTCGTCCCGCCGCGTCGTCCCTTCCCCGTTCGCCCTGTCCCGCAAATCGGCCGATCCCCCGGAACGGGGTATCGGCCTTTGTGTCTTATTCTTAGTGTGAAGAAGCAACGGTCAGTGGCCGAACCGTGACTAGTGTCGTAGTTCAGTAGTGTAGAGTTGAGTAGGATCCAGATGGGCTGCGCGGAAGTCGCAGCAACCGGAGTGCGTAGAGCAGACCTCTCGTCTTCTCGTCTTCTCGTCCTCTCGTCTTCTCAGACAACATGCCGTCTCCCATTTCCTCTCGCGCAAAACTGATTGGCGCCGTCGCCATCGCCTTCGCCTGCGGGTTGGTCTTCGCGTCGGGGCTCGACCTCACGCGCTTCGGCTACGCGCAGGGAGCCAACGGCGGCGCGCGCACCGCGGTGAAGCAGGCGGCCTACACACCGCCAGCGAACGTCGAGTCGCTCAACGCGTCGTTCGTGGGGATCTCCGAGCAGGTGACCCCTGCGGTGGTCTCGATCGAGGCCGAGCGCACGCAGCAGCGTCGCGTCCAGCAGCGCAACAACCAGCAGCGGCGCCAGTCGCCCCCGGGGCTGGAGGACTTCTTCCAGCAGTTTGACCCGCGCCAGCAGGAGCCGCAGGCGGCGAGTGGCTCCGGCTTCATCGTCTCGCCCGAGGGATACATCCTGACCAACAACCACGTCGTCGCCGACTTCGACAAGCTCAAGGTCAAGCTCACGGATAACCGCGAGTTCAGCGCGCGCCTGATCGGGCGCGACTCCACGACCGACGTCGCGGTGATCAAGATCGACGGCGCCTCGAACCTCCCGGTGACCGTCCTCGGCGCCGATGACGCCACGCGCGTCGGCGAGTGGGTCCTGGCCATCGGCAATCCGCTTGGACTCGACCACACCGTGACGGCGGGGATCGTGAGCGCCAAGGGGCGTGGGTCGACCGATCTCGATCTCTATCGCGGCAACCAGTACGCCATCTCCGACTTCATCCAGACCGACGCCGCGATCAACCCCGGCAACTCCGGTGGGCCGCTCGTCAACATCCGCGGTGAGGTGATCGGGATCAACAGCGCGATCGCCACACGCACCGGCTACTATCAGGGGTACGGCTTCGCCATTCCGATTTCGCTGGCGCGCGACGTGATGAACGACCTGATCAAGCACGGGCGCATTCGCCGCGCGGTGATCGGCGTCAGCATCCGCGACGTCACGGCAGCCGAGGCGGCCGCTGCGAAGCTTCCGCAGATCGCCGGCGTGCAGGTGGGTGGCTACACCGGTGACGACTCTCCGGCGCGCAAGGCCGGGCTGCAGGAGGGCGACATCATCCTCAAGGCCGACGGCAAGGTCGCCGACCGCGTCGGCACCCTGCAGCGCATCATTAGGTCGCACGAGCCGGGCGAGACCGTCGAGATCGAGGTCTTCCGTTACGGGCAGCGCAAGACATTCAACGTGAAGCTCGCCGAGGCGCCGAGCGAGGCGCAGGTGTCGAGCGTCGAGCGCGAGGAGCCGGCGGCGTCCGAGGAGCCGAAGGGAACGAGCGCGAGCAAGCTGGGGATCACCGTGGAGCCGGTCTCCAACGACTACGCCACGCAGGCGAAGGTGCCGGCCGATCGTCGTGGGCTACGCATCATCGACATCGACCCGCAGGGGCCGGCGCGTGGCCAGTTCGTGCAGACCGACATCCTCGTCGAGGTGATCTATCCGGCGCCGCGCCGGGCGATCAAGTCGACCAGCGACCTGACCGGCATTCTGTCGAAGGTGTCGGACGGCGAGTTCGTGAGCCTGCTGGTGTACAACGCGCAGCAGCAGAGCACGCGGGTGGTGTCGCTCAAGGTTGGCGGCGGCGAGTAGGCGTCACGATTCTCGAGATACGACAGGCCCGGACGACGAGAGTCGTCCGGGCCTTTGTGCTTTGCGGGACGAGCCAAGAGGCAGTCCCCGCATCGCCATCCATTGACAGGATTTCTGCGCCGCGCAGAGTTGGGAACGGATCGAGTGCCTCGACGACCGTCGCTGTGTTTCCGCGTCCTCAATCAGATCCCGCAGATCTCCCGTCCGATCGCCCACGACTTCCCGGCATGATCTCCCTGAGATCGCTCCTGCTCGCCGCCTCCTGCAGTGCGTGGCTGGTTCCGTTCGCCGCGAGCGCGCAGCAGGGCGCGCGCGCGTTGCAGGTGACGGTTGTCGACTCCGCGTCGGGCGCGCCGATTCTCGGAGCCTATCTCGTGGTGAATGAAGACAGTGCGAACAGCGCGCGCACCGACGCGCGCGGGAGGGCCACGCTACGGATGCTGGATCGGCAGGGGACGCTCCGCGTCTCGGCGCGCGGCTTCGGCGCGCACGAAAAACCGATCGACGCGGGAGATGCCGAGGTGCTGATCTTCGACGTTAGGCTCGCGCCGTCGGTGCAGATGCTCGCCGGGCGCGAGGTCACCGGTGCCGCGGGCGCATCGCTCGAGATGAACCGACTCGCCGGCTACAACCGCCGCCTTGCCGCTGGGCGCGGGAGATTCATCACCCGCACCCAGATCGTGGCCCGCGGCGGAGGGCGCGTGTCGGACCTGTTTCGCGGGATCCCGAGCCTGCGCGTCGTCGACAGCGCGTCGGCGCGATTGCTGATTTCATCGCGCGGTGTGCAGTCGTCGCTCGTGTCGAAGTCCGCCAACTCGGACTGCGTGATACCGGTCGCCGTCGACGGACTGCTGCGCGAAGGTGCGTTCCAGGTCGACCTGATGACGCCCGACGAGATCGAGGGGATCGAGGTCTTCACCGGCGTGGGGACGATTCCGCCGGAGTACAGTTCGATGCGGAAGAATGCATGGTGCGGGCTGATACTGATTTGGACGAGGGATCGATAGCGACCAGTCGACCCGTCACGCGCATTCGAGTATGTGCGCCGGAGTTCGGCGCCCGCGCGAGCAGTCGGATATCCTTCGCCGCTACCGCCTCGCCGCACGCGGCTCTCCCGCCACCTCGCCCTCATGAACAATCGAACGCTGCAGGTCGCTCTCTGGCTCGCCGTCACTTGTCAGATCGTGGGAGGGGCGGCCGTGGCCACGCGAAAGGCGCCACCAGCGACGCTGGTCGTCCTCAATCTCGTCACTGCCTTGTCGGTGGTGGCGTACTGGGGGTGGCAATGGTTCGGGTATCTCTTTCGCGGCATCACCTGGTATGCGTCCGACCAGCTGCTCCCCGCCTATGCACTCGCGGTCGTCGCGCTGGCCTCGTTTACGCTTTTTGGGCGTGTGGAGGCGGTCGGCGTGCATCGCGCCCTCTTCGGCCTGCACACGCTCGTGCTGCTCCTGGCAGCGCTCTTCTTCTCCTTCTTTCGCATCACGCGGCTGAGCTAGCGAGGGGCGCCGTGGACGCGGCTTGCGGCGCGGCGATGCGGTGGCGCAGTTTCCCGATGGCGCCCGTTCGGCGCGCCGCAGCAGCCGTCGAGGGCATGCACTACGCATCCAGACGAGCGGATTGCGGCGCGAGCGTGCACACGGCGTGCGGCATGGACTGGGGCATTGCGCATCGGGAGGAACGGATGTCCACATCGAGACAGCACGACGCATTCGGACGGACGCGGCTTTCACTTCGCACACTGGCGCTGGTGCTGGCAACGATGTCCGGCAGCGCCTGCGGCAAGGACGCCGCCTCCCCACCGCCGGCGAGCTTCTTCCGCTTCAGCGTCGACGGGCAGCCCTACACGATGGAGAGCATCCCCGGAGGCGTCGTCGCGGACCAGAGCCTGGACGGCAAGACCGTCGAGGTGGTGGGACTGAACTGGCCCGGCTTCTCCATCGGGACGCAGGTCTCAGTGCGCATCAAGGATTTCCACGGCTTCGGGAGCTATACGCTCGACGACGCGAGCGCCGGAGGCAACTTCGCTTACGTTGTCCTGAGCAAGGATGCCGGCAGTACACTGTTAGCCGAATACATCACGAAAGCGCCCGGCTCTGGCACTCTGATCATTAGCTCGTACGATGCAGACAAGCGGCGGATATCCGGCGCGTTCTCGTTCACCGCGGTGCTCGACGATGGTGCGGGCAATCCCATCGTCCGCGTGAGCGAGGCGACGTTCAGCGGGAATGTGAACGTGCAGTGACGCCTGCGGCGCGTCTTGTGCGCCCCGTTCCTTCGAATCGTCGCCTCGCGCGCGCAGCGGCGCGCCGCACGCAAGGCACGCAAGGCACGCGACGCGCTAACGAGCTGCGCATCGCGTGCTCGGTCACCGCGCGGTTCAGCAGGGATGCAGTACCGGTCGCAGCACCGCAATCGCCTGCTGGATGGCTGCCCGCGTCGCCGGTGTTTGCGCCAGCGGGTTGAGCATCGCGAAATCGTGAATCGTCCCGTTGTAGCGCACGGTGGCCACTCGAACGCCGGCCTGCGACAGCTTGGACGCATACGCCTCCCCCTGATCCTGCAGGATGTCGTCGTCGGTGACGATGAGTGCGTCGGGGAGACCGCGAAGCTCCTCGATTGAGGCGCGTAGCGGGAACGCTTCGATCCCCTGCGACCCGTCCAGCCCCTGCAGGTCGAACATCCACTTCATCGTCTTCTTGATGAGCCAGGGCCCTTCGGCAAACGTCTTGTAGGATCCGCTGTCGCCGAGGTAGTCGGTGACCGGGTAGAAGAGTACCTGGTAGGCGATCTTCGGTCCCTTGGGGACGTCTCGCGCTCGACGCACGCGTGCGGGCGCCGGGTGTGATCCGCGTGGGGGATGCCGTACGACTTGTGCGGTCGTCCTGGCGGTAGAAGCGCGAAGCGCGCGCGCAGCGGCCGGTCACGCGTTCGGTGCAGAGCCGATGCGCATGGTCCGGGCGGTTCGAAGCCCCATCTTGCCGGACCATGCGCAGCACCCCTGGTCTGCACCCGTCTTCTTGTGCGTCTGCGTCGCGCGTGTGCCTACCCCTCCTCCACCTCCGGCACCCCCGCCCCCGAACGCCATACCTCATCGAGGTTGTCGGCGATCTGCGGCAGCACATCCTCGCTTGCCGGGAGTCCATCGGACTGCAGGAAGCGAATCACCGCCCCGGGAATGATGTTGTGCAGCGTCATCACCGACTTGGCGTGATCCTGGAGATGACGATGCGCCAGCTCGGCAACTTCGTCGTCACCTAACGACAGCGCGGTCGTGTGCAGCATCACGTAGCCGACCGTGGCGAGCGAAAGCGCTGCGTAATCGTCACGCAGCATCTTGGGCTCCTTCTCCGTGCGCAGGAAGTCGATCGCCGCGGCGCCCACACCGAGGACGCTCGACACCGCCTTCTTCGCCAGCTCGGCAACTCCCTGCCCGGTCTGCTCGCGCCGGTCCGCGATCGCCTTGAGCGCCCTCGCGTGCACCGCGCAATTGTCACGAATGATGTGCAGCTGGCGGACGTCCTCGCTTTCTCCAGCCAAGTCCTTGATCTGCCCGCTCAGCGCGTTCTCGATGTGCTCTTCGAGCGCCAGCATGTCGGTGATATAGCTGGCGACCGCTGATTCTATCGTCTGTGTCATGAGATGCTCCCAGTGCCGTGGGTCGGCAAGAAGGCCCGTGCGCACCCGCCACTCCCGAAGCGGAGCCGGCGCCGCATGGGCAGAACGTAGGAGCAACCGCTACGGCCAACCATTCGCCCGCGGGGCAGAATTGATCTACCCGCGACGGGAGTGGACTGCGGTACATCCGCGAGTCATGAAGCGAACGCGACGAGCACGAAGGTGCGGCGCCTTCGATCAGCGCCCCTTCCCCTCCACCTCCCGCAGAAACTCGCGCACCTGCCGCAGCATGAATTCCGGGTTGTCGTTCTGCGACACGTGCCCGCTCCCGGGAATCATCACGAAGCGCGCCCCCGGCACCAGCGTGGAGAACGCCTGAGTCGACGACGGCGTCGCCTCATCGAACTCGCCGGCCATGAAGAGCGCCGGCACGGTGATACCCTTGAGCCACGCGGTCCCGTCAAAGGTCTTCAGCGTCCCGGTCGACGTGAACTCGCTCGGCCCCCACATGT
>CAZWVG010000161.1:0-6421 GCA_964637355.1 uncultured Gemmatimonadaceae bacterium | reverse complement strand
AGACCACCGTTCGACGCCGTGTCGGCGCCCGGAATGGCCAGTGGCTTGCGATAGACAAACTGTTCGTAGTAGGCTTTCATCGCTGCCTGATACGCCGGCGAGTCGGTCGTGCCGGCCGTCTCGTTGGTGCTGATCGCCAGCTGCACCGAGTCGGGGAGGAGCGTGATGAGCGAGTCGGCATCATGCTCCCACTGCGCCGTTGTCACCAATGGGCTCAGGAACGTCACGCTACGCACGCCGGTCGGGTGCGATCCCATGTACGCCTCGAGCAGCATCGCCCCCCACGACTGCCCCAGCAGGTGCACCTCGGTGAGGCCGAGGGAATCGCGCAGCGCCTGCAACTCGGCGACAGCACGATCGACGGTGAAGAGCGTGGTGTCGGTGGGGTGGTCGGCCTTGCCCGCGCCGAGTTGGTCGTAGCGATACACCGGACGTTCGTCGCCGAGGGCGGCGAAGGGTTTGAGACCGTAGCTCCCGGAGCCCGGGCCGCCGTGAATCACGATGAGCGGGACGCCGTCGCCTGAGCCCATGCGGGCGTAGTAGATGCGCCCGCCCGGGACGTGGACGAAGCCCTCGGAAGCATTCTCGCGGGGCGCGCGCGAGCTACAGGCGGCGAGCGCAAGAGCGGCCGCGAGGGAGAGGAGTCGAGTCATGATGTTCGGTGGGCGCGGATGGGGAACGGCGACGGCGACGAGGAGAGTGCATCGACGCACGCCGAATGGCGAGGGAGACTCGCCGCTCCGCCGGTCGCGTCGTCGACGCGCGCGCCATAGCTTTGCCGGCAGGCGGGAGTGGCGGAATTGGTAGACGCGCTGGACTTAGGATCCAGTGGGGCAACCCGTCCGGGTTCGAGTCCCGGCTCTCGCATGGATCGCACAAACGAAAAGGTCCCGGCTCTCGCCGGGACCTCGTCGTTCTGACCCTACTCGCTCGCGCGTCAGCGATTCGCCGTGTTGTCCAGGAACGGACGGTTCGTCGCCGTCGACGACGTCACGGTGATGTCGCCGCGTGCGCCGATCGTGTAGATCTTTCCGCGCGCGAAGAAGACGGCCGACCGCGAAATGGCGTTGGTCGACGCCCCCGCATAACGCGCCGACAAATCGTACGATGCCTCCGGGAGCGCGGTGAACGCCCCGGCTCCCTTGTACGCCACCGCCCCTCCGACCGCCACTTCGGTCCCGGACGTGGTGTTCCTGGCGTACAACGTCATGGGATTCGCGTTGGAGATCGCGTTCACGAACCGTACGTACGCGACCGACCAATCGATGGTATCCGAAAAGTCGTCCTCCACCGCGAAGCCGTCGACCGTCTTCGCGGTCGTGCTGTACGGACCGCTGAGGTAGAACGAGTAGCGCTTCCCGGTCACCAGCGAGACTGCGACGTTCGAAATCGCGAGATCCTTGTCGGTCGTCGCCGAGATCTTCCCGCTGATGGTGTAGTCGCCGGGCGCAAGGGCGCTGTAGTACCCCCCCGCCCCCACCGACCCGTACGAGACGCCGGTGGTCGCTTCGCTCCCGTTCGACGAACCGATCGCCGTCACCTTCGTCGCGTTGGCGTAGAAGTTCACCGGCGGCGCGTTCACGCCGAAGTTGAAGAACTTGATCTGCGACGCCTCGGCCGGCCCGCCGATCTGCTGCACAGCGTTCTTGTCGCATGAGGCGAGGGCGACGACACCGAGAAGCGTCGCGACGGCTCGCCACCTAGTGATAGTCAGCATGTGTTGGCTCACGGTTCGATGATCCACATCGGCTTGGTGTGATAGTCGGTCGCCAGCCCGCCGATGGCGTCGAGCCCCGGGCGATTCCAGACGTACTCGGAGTTGAAACGCGGCCGGATGCGCTGCACGATCTTTCCGGCGTTGTCGACGTAGAGCGTCGTCGGCGGCGAGAAGCCCGGATAGACCTGCGCGCTGGTCGCCGGATCGATGTCGGTGTAGTGGAACCGACGCATGTCCATCCAGATCTCGTTATGCCCCCACCCCCACAGCGCGATGTACTTCTGCGTCATGATCTGGGTGATGGTGAGCGCGGCCGGCGTCGCCGGCACGATCGAGGGCGCCGCGAGGAAGGTGTTCTTCTCGGTCGAAGTGATCGGGAGTGGCGACTGCCCGTCATCGACGTTGCGCGCATTGACCCAGTCGATGTGCGCCGAGATGCCGTTACGGTAGGCGGCGAGCGCCGTGGCCTTGTCACCGCCGCGGAACGCCGCCTCCGCCTTGATGAACTGCAACTCCGCATACGTCACCACCGGGAGCTTCGCCTTGTCGGCAAAGATGTAACGCCCGGGCTGCTGCAACCCGCCGGTGGTCGGATATCCGAAGAAGTTGTTCGGCTGCTGCGTCGCCGGGTACTGCGTCGTCCCCGCGACGTTGATGTCGAGCCCGCGATACTCGCCGTCGGGCGACGGGGCCAGCATGCGCGACATGCGCGGATCGACCACACCACCGGTCGTCGTCCCGTTCATCAGGCCAACGACGAAGCGCGTCTGCCGGTAGTTGGTGATGTTGTTGCGCGTCCGCCCCCAGAAGTTGCGGTCGTCATTGACCGTGGCCGGGTAGGCGAGAAGCGGATCGTCGGCGTTGCTCGCCAGCGAATTGTCGACCGCGGAAATCACGTCGGCCGGCTTGTAGCTCGCCTTGTTCGAGAAGTGATTGAGCGCGATCGCCTTGAAGCCGTACGCCAGCTTGAGCCACTTGGCGCGGTCACCGTTGTAGATCTTGTCGGTGCGGGCCAGGTAGACCTGATCCACTGCCCCGTCGGTCTTCTGCAGGTAGGTGATGGCCTGGTCGAGGAGACGCAGGATCTCGGTGTACGCGTACTCCTGCGTGTCGTAGTTGAAGGAGAACTTCGACTGGTCGATCGCTTCCTTCACGATGATCTCGCCGTGCAGGTCGGTGGTCACCTGCCACCCCCACGCCTTGAGCAGGTACCCGACGCCGGCCAGGTCCCAGCGCTCTTCGGCTTCGGCCTTGCTGATCATGTCCACGAGGTTCTGCCCGAGCGTCCAGTACACGTCGCGCCACTGCTGCGCGCCGTTGTCGCTCGAGGGATCGTAGCCCATCCGGTCCCACGTCGAGAGCGTCGTCCCGGGGAGCGTCCACTCCTGCGTGTAGCGCCCCACGAAGCGCCCGTCGTACTGCGGCGACGTCACCATCCAGTGCAGCATCGGGGCCAGGTACAGGTTGGCCGACACGACCTGCGGGGCGTTGGGATTCTCGTTGACGTCGAGGAAGCTCTTGCATCCGGCGGCCGTCAGCAGCAACGCGGCCACCGCTCCGGTGCGAATGTAGGTCTTCATCAGAATGCCACCTTGAGGCCGAAGGTGTAGCCACGCGGCATCGGGAAGTTGCCGTAGTCGATCCCGGCAGCCCCCGAGCCCCCGACGGCGGCGGTGTTTCCGTTCACGATCGGATCGAGCCCCGAGTAGTTGGTCCACAGGAAGAGATCGGTCCCCGTCACGAACACGCTGGCATCGCGTGTGTTGAGGAAACCGCGCGGGAGTTTGTAGCTGAGTGTGACGTCACGCAGGCGGAGCCAGTTGATGTCCTTCTCGATGAAGAGCTCTTCGCTCATCGCCGAGTAGAAGGCCGGCTGCGACGCCGGAATGACCACGATGTTGTTCTGCGTTGGGGTCGCGCTGTTCTCCTTGCCATCGCGCAGGACGCCCTTGATCACGCGCGGGATCTCGCGATCGAGCGTGCGCATGCTGAGCCCGCGCTGGGTGAGGAAGTGCTCCGTGCCGTTGAACACGTCGCCACCACGCCGAACATCGACGAGGAAGTTCAGGCTCCAGTTGCGGTGCCGCAGCGTGTTGTTGATCCCGATCGTGTAATCGGGCTGGCGGTCGTAACCTGCGTCGATGAACGCAGTCGAACGAATTGGCAATCCGTTGCTCGGATCGATCAGGAGCTCGCCGGCTTGATTGCGTAGATAGAAGAGCCCAGTGAGCGATCGCGTGGAAAGTCCCGGCTGCGTCCCATTGCGGATGTTGCCATACAGCCACGTGTCCGAGACGTACGACTCGGGGAGCGCATTCGGGAGCTCGAGCACCTTACCGCGCGAGCGGTCGAAGTTGGCTTCGACATCCCACACGAGCGCCGGCGTCTCGAACGGCGTCCCGCGCATCGTGATCTCCCACCCCTCGTTGCGCGTCACTGCCCCATTCAGGTTGAAGAGAATGAAGCCGGTGGCGTACGACCCGCGGATATCGTTTACGATCTGGTCCTTCGTCTGCTTGCGATACCACGTCACGTCGAGCCCGAGACGATTGTTCAGGAAGCCCAGCTCGCTCCCAAACTCGTACGAGCGGGCGAACTCCGGCTTGAGCGCCAGGTTCGGGCCGGTGAAGCCGTAGCCGTAACCGCCGAACGACGTCGTCTTGTACTCGAGCGACGGACGGTAGGCGTACGGACGCGCGTCCTTCCCCACCTCGGCGTACGCCGCGCGCACCCGGCCCGTCATGTACTTCCGCACCGACGGGAAGGCATCGGAGAAGACAAACGATCCGTTGATGGACGGATACATGAACGAGTTGCGCTCGACCGGAATCGTCGACGTCCAGTCGTTGCGCAGCGTCCCGGTGACGTACAGGTAGTCCTTGTAGTCTAGCGTCGCGCTCCCGAAGAGCGACATCAGTCGCCGTTGCGAGAGCGTCGTGCGATTCGTGCGCGAGCTGGTGTTGTTGATCGAGACGAAGTTCGGGTCGAGGAAGTCGAGCCCCTGCAGCGCCTGCGTTTCCGACTTGAAGTCGGAGACCTGGTTCCCCAGGAAGCCGCTGATGGAGAGCCCGCGTCCGAGGTCCTGGCTGCTGAAGTTGAGCAGCGTCTGCGCAGTGAGGTTCCGCGTGACGTCGTTCGCGAGATCGAGGATCCCGTTGTTGTTTGCCCCGTAGGCGCTCTCGGGGTGACGCAGGATCAGGTTCTCGTTGGTGTAGCTGTCGGCGCCGAGGTTCGACTTGAGGCTCACCCACGACCAGGGCGTCGCGATCAGGCCGAGGTTGGCGAAGAGGCGCGACGTCTTGGCGTTGAGCTGGTTCTTCTCGACGTTGAAGTACGGGTTGTCGACCTCGCTCGACGCCGAGAGGTTCGTCAGGCGGCGACGGTTCCCTGCCGGCGTGAGCCAGTCCTTCGCGTTGTCGTTCGCCGGCCAGAGGAGGAGGCCGAGGAGCGGGCCGTTCGTCCCCTTGAACGGCTGGTCGTTATCGACCTGGGCGAACTGCATCGACAGGTCGGCGCGCAACCAGCGACTCACCTGCGAACCGGTGGACCCGGTGAGGTTGAGGCGCGAGTAGTCGGAGTTGGGAACCACCCCTTCCTGCTTGTCGCCGGCGAGCGCCACGCGATACGAGATGCGGTTGTCGCCCGATGCGCCGGAGAAGGCGAGGTTGTGGCGCTGCGTGAGCGCGCGCCGGAAGAAGCCGCTCACGTTGTCGTAGAGCTGCTCCCCGGCGCCGTACGGCGCGCCGTAATACTGGAAGAAGTCCGTGCCGACTGCACTCGGACCGTAGACGTGCTGTACTTCGGGAGCGTCGCGCGTGTTGTCGAAACGGAAGCTCGAGCTGTACTCGAAGCCCGACGTTCCGGCACGCCCGCGTTTGGTCGTGATCACGATGGCGCCGTTCGCGGCGTCGATGCCGTAGAGCGCCGACGCTTCCGGCCCCTTGAGCACCGTCAACGACTCGATGTCCTCGGGACTCAGGTCGGCGGCGCGGTTGGTGAAGTCGATACCGCGATTGCTGAATGCGGTCAGCGAGCCGGGCGCGTCCGATGCAAGCACGCCGGTGTTCATCGTCTTGTTGTCGAGCGGAAGCCCGTCGACGATCATCAGCGGCTGGTTGCTCGACGAGATCGACGAGACACCGCGAATGGTGATCGACGACGACGCCCCGGGGACGCCTGACGAGGACGTGACTTCCACGCCCGCGACGCGCCCCTGCAGCGCGTTGACGAAGTTCTGGCGCTGGGTCGAGGCGATCGAGCCGCCGTCGACGGTTTGCTGCGCAGTGCCCATCGTGCGCAACTGCGCGGTCTGCCCGAGCGCGGTCACCACCATCGCGTCGAGCTGCGTGGCGACGCGCTTGAGCGTCACGTTGATCACGTCGGCCGCGCCGACGGTGCGTTCCTCCGGCGCGTTACCGATCAGGCGAAAGACGAGGACGCGACCGGTCGCCGCACGGAGCGAGTACGTCCCATCCGTGCGCGTCATGGTTCCGTCGGACGTTCCCTTCACGATGACGGCGACGCCGGCGACAGGTTCTCCCTGCTCGCTGGTGACGCGTCCAGTAATGGTGCGTGGCTGTCCCGGCGCAGCCTGCGCCAGGGCCGCCTCTGCTCCGGCGGCAAGCGTCGCCAGCAGCAGGGCTGGGACGGCCACCAGGGCCCGAAGTGCGCGTATGCTCATGGGAGTTGTCGGATGATTCCTTC
>CAZWVG010000160.1:9621-13277 GCA_964637355.1 uncultured Gemmatimonadaceae bacterium | reverse complement strand
CCCACCGACCCGGGTGCGCGCCAGCTCGACCTGCGCGCGCTCCGCGGTATCGTCGAGTACAACCCGGGCGACCTCACGCTGACGGCACGCGCAGCCACGACGCTCGCCGAGATCGACGAGGCGACGCGCGCGCACGGGCAGTGGCTCCCGCTCGATCCCTTCGGCGTCGAGAGCGACACCATCGGCGCGACGCTTGCCACGGCGTCGTGCGGTCCCCTCGCCTCGTCGCTCGGACTCCCGCGCGACCTCGCACTCGGACTCGAGTTCGTGGACGGACGCGGTATCGTCCTGCGGGCGGGGGGAAAGGTGGTGAAGAATGTCGCGGGTTTCGACCTCGTTAGGCTCACGGTCGGCGCGTGGGGAACGCTCGGCGTGATCACCGAGGTGACCGTGCGACTTCGCGCCCGTCCCGAGGACGCGGTCACGGTCGCCCTCGAGCTCCCGAGCGATGGCGTGGCGCTGGCGACCCTGCTCCGTTCCCTTCGTACCCTCCCTCTCACGCCGATCGCCGGCGAACTCCTGTCGGCGCCGCTTGCGGCGCGCGCTGGCGCCGGTGATCGCGAGGTCGTGCTCCTTCGACTCGCGGGAAATGCGACGAGCCTCGCGACGCAGCGTGCGCAGCTCGCGGCATTGGGAAGCGATCGCGAACTCCCGGAGAGCATTTGGGATGCGCTGCGGCGCGCTCTTCCCACGACAGCTGCATCGTTTCGCTTGTCGCATCGCCCGTCTCGCCTCGCCGACCTCTGGATGGACCTGCGCTCCACGTCACGCGATTTCGACGGGGCGCTCTTCCATGCATCGTTGGAGCGCGGGGTGGCGCGATGCGTGATTCCTGCCCCCGACGCCGACGCACTTCGTGCCACTCTCCCATCGTTGTCCCAGCGGTGGAGTCTCGTCGGCGAGCAGCTCCCCTCCTCGGCCTGGCCGGCGCTGCCACCGGTTGGAGGTGATCGGCTCTCGCGCGGAGTGCGCGCGGCGTTCGATCCGCACGCGCTGCTCAACCGCGGCATAATCCTCTCCGGCTCATGAGCACTGCGCTCCCCACGACGCGCCCCTGCGCGATCCCCGGCACGCCGCTCGGGAACGAGGCGCATGGACTCGACGCCTGCGTCCACTGCGGATTCTGCCTGCAGGCGTGCCCGACGTATCTCACCCTGCACGATGAGAACGACTCGCCGCGCGGACGCCTCGTCCTCATGCGAGCGTTGGTCGAAGGGGAGCTCACGCTCGACGATCCGACGGTCACCACGCACATCGATCGCTGCCTGGGCTGCCGCGCGTGCGAAACGGCGTGCCCGAGCGGTGTACCGTACGGTCATCTTCTCGAGGCGACGCGAGCGACGATCGCCGAGCGTCGCCCGCTCCCGCTCGTGGCGCGGATCATTCTCGCCACGTTCGCGCACCCTTGGCTCATGCGTGCCGCCATGGCGGCCGGCCGGGTGGCGCGCGCGCTGAAGCTTCCACGTCTCTTTGCGTCGCTCCCGGGACGTGCCGGCTTCGGCTTCGCCATGCTCGGCGCGACCGAGCGCGCCATCCCGGTCGCCCCCTACAACGCGAAAGGAGATGGCGCGCGGGGCACCGTCGCCGTCCTCCACGGGTGCGTGATGGAGGGATTGTTCGCCGAGACCAACCGGGCGACGGAGCGCGTGCTCGTGGTCAACGGCTACCGGATCGTCGATGCCTCGGGCGAGGGGTGTTGTGGCGCACTGCACGCGCACGCCGGCGACGCGGAGGCGGCGCGGACGCTCGCCAGGCGCAACATCGCCGCCTTCGAGCGATCGGGGGCGGACTACGTGGCGGTGAATGCCTCCGGGTGCGGCGCGATGATGAAGGAGTACGCCCACCTGCTGCGCGACCACCCCGAATGGCACGCGCGCGCGCAAGCGGTTGCCACGCGTGTCCGCGACGTGAGCGAGCTCCTTGCAGCTGCCGGTCCGGCGACCGGTGCGCCCTCGGCGCGGCACATTACCTACGACGCCCCGTGCCACCTGGTGCACGCGCAGCGCGTCGTTGCCCCTCCGCTCGCCGTGCTCGCCTCCATTCCCGGCCTCCAGCTCACGCCGCTCGCCGACGCCGACCAGTGCTGCGGGAGCGCGGGGATCTACAACCTCGTGGAGCCGGAGACCTCGGATGCGGTGCTCGCTCCCAAGCTCGCCCGCATTCGCGAGAGCGGCGCGGAGCTCGTGGCGACCGGAAACCCGGGCTGCCTCATGCAGATCGGTGCCGGACTGCTGCGCGAAGGTAGTCCCGTGCGCGCCGTGCATCCGGTCGACCTTCTAGACGCATCGTATGCGCAGCGCGGGCACTGAAGCGGCCACCGAATGACGCGGAAGATCCTCGATGCGGTCCTCTTCGAATTCGAAGGGGTGATCGCCGACACCGCGGCAGCGCGACGTGAAGCGCTGGCCTACGTCTTCGCCGAGGACGGACTGCAACTGTCGGCAGAAGACTATCGCGACGCGTGCGCGGGGCGCGCCACGCCCGACGCGGTACGCGCCGCGATTGCGCGCTGCGGCGTCACCCTCGACGAGACGGGACTCGAACTGCTGGCGCTGCGCGTCGATAGGGCGTTCTCCAGTCACCTGGGGAAGGGCGTCATGCTCGTCGACGGCGCGCGCGAGGCGCTCGAACGACTCGCCGGTCGCGCTCGCCTCGGCATCGTCACGCGCGCCAGTCGGCGCGATGTCGACTTCGTGCTTAACTTGGCCCGCATGGAAGACCTCTTCGCGTGCGTCGTCGGAGTCGAGGACGCGTATCCCCCCAAGCCCGACGCGGCAGCGTATCACACGGCGCTGCGGCGGATGGAGCGTCGTGGACCCGTAGGCGGCAATGGCGTCGTCGTCGCGCTGGAAGACTCGCTCGACGGAATCGTCGGGGCGCGCAAGGCGGGGCTGCGCTGCGTGGCGGTCGGCGACCTCCCGGCACACGTCGCGATGGAGGGCGATGCCCTCATTCCGGCGATCACCGGGCTCGACGCCGCGGCGCTCGCACTCCTCGTCCGACGCGAGGGCGAGGAGTTCGCATGAGCGAGTCCGCCGACGGACGCGCGTTAGGCGCTCCCGATCCGTCCGTTGCCCCGGCGCCGGCCGTCGCGCACGAGGAATCGGCGCGCCCGGAGGTGCGCAACTACGGCGACGTGCGCGGAGAGTACGAGGCGCTCCGGCATTCGGTCACTGGAGCCGGCCCGTCGGACGGCGCCATCGTCGTTGATCGCAGTGCACGGGCACGTACCACCTTCGCCGGCGCAAAGGCCCAGGACGTGCTCGCCGGCCTCGTGACCAACGATGTCGTCGCGCTGCGCTCGGGCGACGGATGCTACGCGGCCGCCCTCACCGCCAAGGGGAAGATCATCGCCGACGTTCGCATCTTCGTGCGCGATGACGACGTCCTGGTCGACGTCCCGGTGCGCGCGGCGCCCGGGTGGTGGGCGATGATCCGGAAGTACGTCAATCCTCGCCTTTCGCGGTACCGCGACGTGTCGGCCGAAACCGCCGACGTGAGCGTGTACGGAACGCGCGCGCACTCGGTCGTTGCCGCAGCGCTCGGCGTCCCACGCGAGTCGATCGCCGACATGCACTTGTACGCGCACCAAGTCGTCGAGGCGTTCGGCGAGCGCCTGCTGCTCGCGCGCGTCCCCGACGTCGCCCTCGAGGGAT
>CAZWVG010000160.1:0-9611 GCA_964637355.1 uncultured Gemmatimonadaceae bacterium | reverse complement strand
CGCGCGCGAGCGGATATGGGCAGCGCTGGTGGAGCACGGGGCGCGCCCAGCCGGCGTCGATGCCTTCGATATCGCCCGCATCGAGAGCGGGCGCCCGGAGTGGGGAATCGAGATCGACGACTCCACCCTGCCGCAGGAAGCGAACTTCGACGCGCTTCATGCGATCTCGTACACGAAGGGGTGCTACACCGGGCAGGAAACGGTGGCGCGAATCCATTTCCGGGGGCACGTGAATCGCCACCTTCGCGGTCTGCGGTTCGACGAGTCGCAGCCGATCCCCGTGGGTGCGGAGCTGCGCGACGCGAGCGGGAAGGCGATCGGCGACGTGCGGAGCACCGCGGTCTCGCCTCGGCTGGGCGGCATCGCGCTGGGAATGGTGCGGCGCGAGGTGGAGGACGGGGCCGAAGTGTCGGCCGTGTGGGACGGCGGGAGCGGCGCAGCGATCACGCTCGCGCTCCCGTTTCCGATCGGCTAACGATCGAGAGCGATCGGCCGTTGGCGTGAATGACGAAGGGCGCGACCGTGAGGTCGCGCCCTTCGTGCAATCGCTCAGGAGAGCGACTTAGTGCTTCATCGTGGTGTCGGCGGCCGAGTCGTGGCTCATGGTCGAGTCCATCGACATGGCGGAGCTATCCATCGCCGGCGCCGGCGTCATCGCGGCAGCAGCGGTGTCGGCGGCCGGCGTGGCCTCCTCCTTGGCGCCGCCGCAGGCGGCGAGCATCACGACGGCAGCAGCGAGAGCGAAACGCTTCATTGGAACTTCTCCAGGGGACAGGGAATGGGGGGAGACTACCTTCGAGCCAGACTGCAAGACAAATGCGCCCTTGGCCAGTCCGGCCGCAGTACGCTGCGCTCTCGACTCAACACGAATTGGCCTGCGATCAAGTGCGTCGTGCGCCTAGACGCCCCCGAATGGCCCTCGTCCCTCTTGCGGACGAAACCCGCGTACCAACCGCGAGAGCAAATGTACGTCTCCTAGAGCAGGAGTCAAGTGGCGCTGACGAGCCAAGTCCAACCGTGGCAACATCTTTCATGTCCAACCTTTACAACGTTTCATCACAAAGGTCTGTAAAGCACGCCACGACACCACCTTCTGCCCCAACAGCTGCACGGACGCACCGATCCTCCTCCCGCGGCCATCGCTCACAGCGCCCTTCCCACCCTCCTGACGCCCGCGGTTCTCCAGCGCTCCCGCAGCGCGCGACGCACGCCCCCGCTATCGACCGTGCATTCGCACCGAGTCTCATGCTACACTGAGGTGCGCGCTCACCGCCGTCCGATCGCCTCATCTCCTGCTCTCCCCTGCACATGACCAGCGCCGAGCTTGCGACGCCTGAGGACACGATCATTCGCGGTGCCTGTCCCCACGACTGCCCCGATACGTGCGCGACGATCACCACCGTCCGCAACGGGCGCGCGATACGCATCCAGGGCGATCCCGACCATCCCTTCACCAGCGGCTTCCTCTGCGCGAAGGTGAATCGCTATCTCGAGCGCACCTACCACCCCGATCGCCTCACGCAGCCGCTGCGGCGTGTTGGAGCCAAGGGAGAAGGACGCTTCGAGCCGGTGTCGTGGGACGAAGCGATCGGCGACATCGCCGCTCGTTTGCGCGACATCGCCGCTTCGAGCGATGGACCGCAAGCCATCCTCCCGTACTCGTACGCCGGTACGATGGGGCTCCTGCAGGGATCGAGCGTCGACCGCCGCTTCTTCCACGCCCTCGGCGCCTCACGCCTCGATCGCACCATCTGCTCGATGGCCGGCAAGGTGGGGATGCAGATGACGCTTGGCGCGAGCGTTGGTGCCGACGGAGAAGGCGTTCCCGACTGCGATCTCGTCCTCCTCTGGGGAACGAACACGCTCACTTCGAACCCGCATCTCTGGCCGATGATTCTCGCCGCGAAGGAGCGTGGCGCGCATCTCGTGGCCATCGACCCGATTCGTACGCGCACGGCTGCCCAGTGCGATGAGTGGCTTGGCATTCGCCCCGGCACCGACGCGGCGCTCGCCCTCGCCATCATGCACGTCCTGTTCGCCGAAGGGCTGCAGGACGACGACTATCTCGCGCGCTACACCCTCGGCGCCGACCAGCTGCAAGCGCGCGTCGCCGAGTGGCCGCCCGAGCGCGCCGCGGTGATCACCGGGATCGATGCGGCGACGATCCGCACCTTGGCGCTCCGGTACGGTCGCGCGAAGTCCGCCTTTGTTCGCATCAACTACGGCTTGCAGCGGCACGCCGGCGGCGGCATGGCGGTGCGTACGATCGCCTGTCTCCCCGCGATCACCGGGCACTGGCGCCGTGCCGGCGGGGGCGTGCAGCTCTCGACGAGTGCCAACTTCCAGTTCAACACCGCCGCGCTCGAGCGCCCCGACCTGGGTGCGCAGGCGCGGACGATCAACATGATTCGGCTTGGCGAGGCGCTCACCACACCAGACGCCGGCGTCGGCGGCCCCCCCGTCAAGGCGCTGGTAGTCTACAATTCCAATCCTGCCGACGTCGCCCCCGATCGCAACGCGGTCCTCCGCGGACTCGCGCGCGAGGACCTCTTCACTGTAGTGCTCGAGCACTTCCAGACGAATACCGCGGACTGGGCCGACTACGTCCTTCCCGCCACGACGCAGCTCGAACACTGGGATGTGCACTTGGCATACGGCCATCACTACGCCACTCTCAACCGCCCGGCGATCGCTCCTCTCGGCGACGCTCTGCCGAACACCGAGATCTTCCGCCGGCTCGGGCGCGCCATGGGACTCGATCCGGCGCTGTTCACCGAGGACGACGAGGAGCTCGTGCGCCTCGCGCTCGACACTACGAAGGAGCGCATGAAGGGGGTCACCTTCGAGCGGTTGATGGCCAACGGCTGGACGCGCCTCAACGTTCCGACCCCCTACATTCCGTTTGCCGAAGGGGGCTTCCCCACGCCGAGCGGCAAGTGCGAGTTCTATTCCGCACGGCTCGAGGCGATGGGGATGGATCCGCTCCCGACCTACACGCCCCCCTACGAACTGCCAGAGACTGCACCAGCGCTCGCCGCGCGCTTTCCGCTTTCGCTGATCTCGTCGCCACGTCACTACTTCCTCAACACGACCTTCGTGAACATCGCCTCGCTGCGGAAGCATGCCGAGCCGGAGTGCGTGATGCATCCGCACGATGCCGAGCGACGCGGCCTGGCGCCGGGGACACGCGTCATCGTGCATAACGATCGCGGACACTTCGCAGCCGCCCTCGACGTCTCCGACACCGTGCGTGAAGGCGTCGTCTGGGCCCCATCGATCTGGTGGGGGAAGCTCTCCCCCGATGGACAGAACGCCAACGCCACGACGTCGCAGCGCGAAACCGACCTGGGGCACGGCCCGGTCTTTTACGACAATCTTGTAGAAGTGTCCGCGGCGGACTGAACGTCGCACTTCCGGCTTCGGGCGTACTGCCGGAGCGGCGAACTTCCCAACGGACGCAGGTGTTGTAGCTTCGACCCCTTTCTTCACGGAGCAATCGTTGTCGTCCCAATCCGACTCCCTTCCGACCACGCTCTCCGCGCTCAAGGCGCACCCGCTCGGCGATCGCGCGCGCGTGCTCCGCTCAGTCAAGGACGAGATGCGCGAGAACCTCATCGCCAGGCTGCGCGAAGGGGGGACACTCTTCGAGGGCGTGCTCGGCTATGAGGAGACAGTCATGCCGCAGATCGTCAATGCGCTCCTCGCGCGGCACAACTTCATCCTCCTCGGCCTGCGCGGGCAGGCCAAGTCGCGCATCCTGCGCGCGCTGGTGACGCTCCTCGACGAACGCATGCCCGTCGTGGCGGGGAGCGAGATCAACGACAACCCGTACGCCCCGATCTCGAAGTACGCACGCCAGCGGCTCGAGGAGATGGGCGATGACACACCGATCGCCTGGGTGACGCGCGACAATCGCTACGTCGAGAAGCTGGCGACTCCCGACGTGACCATCGCCGACATCATCGGCGACGTGGATCCGATCAAGGCGGCGCGCGGCGGGCACCTGCTGTCCGACGAACTCACCATTTCCTACGGAATGCTCCCGCGCGCCAATCGCGGGCTCTTCGCGCTCAACGAACTCCCCGACCTCGCCGGCAAGGTGCAGGTAGGTTTGTTCAACATCATGCAGGAAGGCGACGTCCAGATCAAAGGCTACCCGGTTCGCCTACCGCTCGACGTCCTCCTTTGCTTTACCGCGAATCCCGAGGACTACACGGCGCGCGGCAAGATCATCACCCCGCTCAAGGATCGCATCGGGAGCGAGGTGCTCACGCATTACCCCGAGACGGTGGAGCTCGGGATGCAGATCACCGCGCAGGAGGCGTGGACACAGCGCGGCGCGCTCCCGGTGCGCATCCCCGACTTCGTCGCCGAGGTGATCGAGCGCGTCGCGTTCGAGGCCCGCACCGACAAGCGCATCGACCGGCGATCGGGCGTTTCGCAGCGCATGCCGATCTCGGTGACCGAGAGCGTCGTCTCCAACGCCGAGCGTCGCGCGCTCCAGTTGGGGGGCGACGAGATCGTCCCGCGCCTCTCCGACATCTACGCGGCACTCCCGGCCATTACCGGCAAGATCGAGTTGGAGTACGAAGGGGAGCTGGTTGGCGCCGCCAACATCGCCCGCGAGCTCATTCGCCGCGCCGCCGACGCGGTCTTTCGCGACCGGGCAGGCACGATCAACGTGGACGACATCATCCTCTGGTTCGAGGACGGCGCCGCGTTGCAGGTGACGGACGAGCTCGACGCCAAGGTGCTCGTGGAAGCGTTCGACGTCGTCCCGGGACTCACGGAACTCGTCCACCGCGTCGGGCTGGCGCGGAAGGGAGACATTCCCGTGACGGCGGCGGCGTGCGAGCTGGTGCTGGAATCCCTGGTCGCGCGCCGCAAGATCTCGCGCTCCGATGCCGGGCACTACGCGCGCGCGGTGCAGGAGCGTCGCCAACGCGGAGGGCAGCAGGACTTCGGGGGCGGTCTCTCGGCCTGACGCGATGACCACGCTCCCACCCCCGGATCGGGTCGACCCGACGCTCCCGCCGGGGCTCGTCGTCCGCTCTGCCAAGGACGACGACGTCGAGACGATCGTCGCGCTGCGGTTGCAGCTGCTCGCCGAGGAGTCGCGCAGCCCACTGTTTGCCAATCCGCGACGCGACGCCGAGGAACAGGCGCGCACACTCACCCGTGCGCAGCTCGCCTCGCGGACGGACGTCATCCTCCTCGCCGAGCACGAGGGGACAGCGGTCGGACTCCTGCGTTGCGCGGTGTCGCACGCCGCGCGCCTCGTGCGTCCGTCGCGCTACGGATTCGTCACCTCCGTGTTCGTCGTTCCGTCGTTCCGTCGTCACGGCATACTTCGGGCGCTCGTGCGCGAGGCCGAGGCCTGGTGCCGGTTGCGCGGGCTACGCGAACTTCGCCTGCACTGCACCGTGGAGAATTCCGAGGGGAATGCGGCGTGGGAATCGCTCGGCTATGAGGCCGCCGAGGTCGTCCGCCGCCGCACACTGACGGAGGAGTAACGCGGTGCCCATCGTCACGATCTCGCGAATGTTCGGCTCGGGCGGGAGCGAGGTGGCCGATGCGCTTGCCCGTCGGCTGCAATGGTCGCTCCTCGACAACGCCTTCGTGGAGCGCGTCGCCGTCGGCTTGCACGTCACGCCGGCGCACATGCAGGCGATCGAGGAGCGACGCCCCAATCTGGCGGAGCGCATCGCCGATGCCTTCGCCTTCAGTTCACAGGAGATGATCTCGGCCCCGCTCGGCGCGCCGCTCCCTCCGACAGAGGACCGGATCCTCGAGGCCACGCACCGCGTGATCGACGAGGCGGTGGCGCGCGGGCCGGTCGTCCTCGTGGGGCGCGGCGCCCAGGCCTGGCTGAGCAATCGCGGCGATGCCCTGCACTTCCTGTGTGTCGCAACTCGCGAAGGGAGCATCGCGCGTGTGATGGCCCGCGACGGCGTCACGGCGGACGAAGCGGCGAGGCGCGTCGACGAGACCAACAAGCAGCGGCAGGAGTACGTCAACCGCTGCTGGAATCGCGAATGGCTGGCGCCGTCGAACTACCACGCCTGCGTGAACACGTCGTGGCTGGGGATCGACGGGGCAGTGACGCTCCTCGAATCGATCGTTCGCGCGCGCTTCGGCGACACGCCGCCGGCCGCCTGACGAGTCGGCGCACCGCTCGTCGCCCCGTCAATGTGACCGAGCGCGGACAGTGAGGACCCGCCGAAGGCGCAGGTCGTCGGACGATGCACCCGCGAACAGGATGAAGCGCCCCGGTTCGATCGTGCGTTGCAGCTGCTGATCGAGGAGCGAGAAAGCATCCGGCGACACCGGCACCTCGATCGTCCGCTCTTCGCCCACGCCGAGCGCGGCATGCGCCGTTCCCACCAGCGAGAGGACCGGGCGCGCGACCGACGCGATCTCGTCACGCAGGTACAGCTGCACGACCGCGACGCCCGGGCGCGCCCCATCGTTGCGCAGTGTGACGCGGGCGATGACGCTGTCACCGGCGACGACCGTGTCGGCACCGACGTTCAGCTCGCGCCAGGCGAAGCGCGTCGTCGAGAGGCCGTGCCCAAACGGGAAGAGCGGGCGCCCGGTGAGGTCGACGTAGTCGTCGCCCCGTCCCGTCGGCTTGTGGAAGTAGGTGAGCGGGAGTTGTCCCTCGGCCAACGGGACGGTAAAGGGCAGCCGCCCGCGCGGCGGCTCGTCGCCGAAGAGCACAGCCGCGACCGCGTCACCTCCAGCGTCACCCGGATACCAGGCCTGGACGATCGCGCCGACGCGACCTCGCCAGTCGCCCATCGTGACCGCGCTCCCTGCGACGAGCACCACGACGACCGGGCGACCGGTGGCCGCGATCGCGTCGATCAACGCCTCCTGGTGCCCCGGCAACCGCAACGATGCACGATCGCGAAACTCCCCTTCCTCGATCCCGGCGACGACGACGGCCACGTCGCTGCGACGCACCTCGGCGACAGCGCGCGCGATGTCGCCCTGCCAGTCGCGAGCGGTGCCGACGTCCCACACCAGGCGCACGCGCCCGGCGCCGCTCGACTGCGCGTACTCGAGTCGCAGGCGGAGTTGCCGGGCGCGCGAAGCACGGAGCGAGACAAACTGCGTCGTGACGGTGCGTGCGTCCCAGCGGTCGAGGCGCAGCGTGTCGTCGACATAGAGGCGGAACCCTCCGTTCGCCTCGACGCCTAACCGGAGCATCCCGTCGGCCGGCGGCTGCAACGTTCCGTCCCACCGCGCCGAGTACCAGCCGTACGCGAGGCTCGTGTCGGGTCCGCCGAACGGCCAGGAGAAATCGATCGTGCGATCGGTGCGTGTGAGCGCAGCCTTTCCTGAAAGCGTGGGCGCGGCGAAGTACGTGCCGGTCACACCGCCAGCGAACGCCGAGGCAGGGACAGCAACGAACTCCGGCGATCCACGTCCCGGTCCTGGTGCATACCGCACCGTCGCCGAGGGACCGAGTCGCGCCGCGATGCCATCGCGTATGGTGACCGGGGAGTTGCCGGGACCCGAGTATCCGCCGGCGCGCGCCTCGACCGCATCGACGCCAATCACGGCGACCGAGCGCGTTGCCGGGTCGATCGGCACGAGCCCAACATCATTCTGCAGGAGCACGAGCGAGGCAGCCGCCGCATCGCGCGCCAGCGTCCGGTGGCGCGCCATCATCGCCGGATCGGCGGCACTGTCCTCGTTGACGTACGGCTGATCGAAGAGCCCGAGCGCGAACTTGAGCCGGAGCACTCGCGCCACCGCGCTGTCGAGCACTGGCCCGGGGATTCGGCCGTCGCGGAACGCCGGCCAGAAGAGTTGCGCATGATCGGCTGACGTCTGGAGGATCACGTCGAGCCCGGCCTCGAGCGCGTGTTCCGCAGATGTCGGGTAGTCGGGCGATGTCATGTGGAGCACGTTCGCCCCCCCGGTGCCTCCTGCATCCGACATGACGATCCCGTCGAATCCCCATTCAGTGCGGAGTTTGTCGGTCAGGAGCCAACGATTGGCCGACGCCGGCGACCCGTCGACCGAGTTGTACGACGCCATCACCGATCGGGCCCCGCCAGCCGCAATCGCGGCGCGAAATGGCGGAAAGTGCACTTCGTCGAGCGCACGAACGCTCGCATCGATCGGATAGCTGTCTCGCCCCCCTTCCCCGACGTTGGCCACGAAGTGCTTGGGTGTCGTCACCACGCCGGCGTGCTCGAACGCGCGCACGAACGCCACTCCCATCGCACTCACGAGCCACGGGTCCTCGCCGTACGTCTCCTCTACACGTCCCCAGCGTACATCGGTCGCGATGTTGAGCACCGGCGAGAGCACCTGACGAATCCCGCGCGCTCTCGCTTCCTCGGCGGTCGCTGCAGCGACGGTTGCGACGATCGACGTGTCCCAGGTCGCGGCGAGCCCGATCGCCTGGGGAAAGACGGTCGCTCCCCCCTGCGCGAGCCCACGCAATCCCTCCTCGAAGGGAATCATCGGGATCCCGAGTCGCGTCTTCGTCACGAGGTAGCGCTGCAGCGCGTTGATGCGCGCGGCGACTTCGCGTGCGCCTCCCCCCGCGCCCGGGCGCACCTGCAGCCCATACACACCGTGCGATAGCCGGTCCATCGCGAGCGCGGTGTCGTCGGGGATCGCGAAGAGCTGCCAGAATTTTTCCTCCAGTGTCATGCGGCGCAGCAGGTCCTGCGCACGGGCCGGCGCCGACAGGCGCGGATTGCGATAGCGCGCCGAGTCGCTGCCGCACGCCGACGCCATCGTCGCCACGAGCGCGCAAGCGACGAGAATGACTCGCGCTCTCGATCCCGATTGCAGCCGCACGCCCAGGGGCGCCACCGCGGTGCGTGCGGGGAGAGGAACTGCTCGTCGCTCGAAATGTTGAAGAGGCTCGTGATCTGCCATGCGGTGGGCAAGCCGGGTGCGGTGGGCGCGCCGGGTGCGGTGGGCAAGCTCGGGCGCAAAGCTGCTCCTCTGCGCAGCGCGAGGCAAACGCAGAGAGCGTCGCGAGCGGCGTGAGCGACGGGACCGCGTTTGCTCTCGTCGGGACATGCCCGACGCATTCGCGGCGAACGCCCCCACCCACCTACGCGTACGCGAAGGTATAGATCATCGCGCCGTCGAGGGTCTTGCTCGTGCCTCTCGCCTCATCGCGACCGCGACGATCGAGCCCCGTCGCTCCTCATCGCCCGTTTTCCGGACGCCGCCCATGCGCCGAATCTTCGCACGCCTCCGCCATCTCGCGCTCGCGTCTCCCCTCCTGCTCGGAACGCAAGTCGCGCTCGCCCAACCCGCGCAGCTCTCGCAGGCCCAGCTCCGGAGCCGCCGCGACTCGCTCGAATCCGAGCTCGAGAAGATCGCCGTCATCGACCGAAAGGTGATGGTGACCATGCGCGACGGCCTCAGGATGCAGGCCGACATCTACCGACCGAAGAACGCGGGCAACAAGGTGCCGGCGATCTTTTCGCGCACGCCTTACAACTTCAACTGGTGGGACGTGCGACTCGGCGCGCCAGCCGACATGAGCGCGCAGCTCGAGGCGGTGAAGCGCGGCTATGCCTACGTCGTGATGAACGAGCGCGGCCACTTCTTCTCCGAGGGGAACTACGACA
>CAZWVG010000159.1:0-13366 GCA_964637355.1 uncultured Gemmatimonadaceae bacterium | reverse complement strand
CAAGGCGTTAGGCAAGGACTGGGCGGAGGCGATCATCGACCTCAACGTGCAGGAGAAGCTGGGGCTCGGCGAAATCCTCTTCCTCATGAGCGAGGACAACATGGAGTTGCAGCTGCGCCAGCCCTGGATCAAGTTCGGGACCGACGCCGGCTCGCAGGACCCGGCGACCGCCGAGGGGATGGTGCACCCGCGGTCGTACGGCAACTTCCCGCGCATCTTCGCCCGCTACGTGCGCGAGCGGCACGTGCTCACGCTCGAGGATGCGGTGCGCAAGGCATCGTCGGCCGTTGCGACGCGCCTCCTCATCACCGATCGCGGTGTGCTCAAGGCGGGACTCAAGGCCGACGTGATCGTCTTCGACCCGGCGACGATC
Source organism: uncultured Gemmatimonadaceae bacterium (assembly GCA_964637355.1). Lineage (GTDB taxonomy): Bacteria > Gemmatimonadota > Gemmatimonadetes > Gemmatimonadales > Gemmatimonadaceae > SCN-70-22. The sequence continues at coordinate 12,993 of CAZWVG010000159.1, read as the reverse complement.
CAGGACAACGCCACCTTCGAGAAGCCGCACCAGCTCTCCACCGGCGTGCGCGATGTGTTCGTGAACGGTGTGGCGGTGGTGCGCGACGGGACGCACACTGGCGCCAAGCCCGGTGTCGTCGTGCGCGGCCCAGGCTACAAGCGTTAGGCCAGTCTGCGGTACTGATCGTCGCGACTACGGCGCGCGCGCCTCGCTCGGGAGCATCCGGGTGACGCGCGCCGCCAGCGCCGCCCCTTCGCTCTCGTCGTCGGGACGCGCGGGGGCGGGTTCGCGCTTGGCGAGCGTCGGGTCGAGCGAGGCGCAGAAGGAGTCGCGCGCGGGATCGCGATAGAGGCAGAGGATCTGCGTCCCGCGCAGTCGCTCCAACTCGGGAAGGACGGGAAGGTCGGTGGGGCTCGGCGTCTGGCGCCAGAGCTTCTGCCAGCGGCGCGTGAAGGAGACCCGCGACTGCAAGCCGAAGAGGACGATCCCTTCCACGCGGTCGCGCAGGTCGCGCCCCATACGATTGGCGACAAACGGTGCGATGCTGGCGCCGCGGGCGGCGCCGTAGAGCACGAGCCGGTCGCGCGACCAATTCTTGAGATGCGCGCGGGCGATGCGATCGATCGAGGCGCCGGCGGCGTCGGGCGTTTGCGACGCGGCCGCTGGCGTGAGCACGACGCTCGGCACTCCGGCGTTGGCCAGGTGATCGGCGAGCGACTCGATGGTGGGTGTCACGCCGTCGTCGCCGGTGAGGATCAGCGCGAGGCGATCACCGGGGACATGCGCGGGATACTCGGCTACTGTCGCCTCGGCTGTCCGTACGCATCCAGAAGCGCCGAGGGTTGCCGCGAGCACCAGCGGCAGCGTGCGAAGCATCGGTGCTCTGGTACGACACATTGCAGTGACCCTCCGGCATGAGTGGCGTCCCCCCCCGGGCAACGCGCACTCACGACGGAGGGTCCCCTGCTACGATCAGTTGGTCGGCTTGTGCTTCTTGGCGGCGACGTGCTTCTTCGTCGAGTCCATCGTCTTGGCCGTCGAGTCGGTGGCCTTCGCGGTAGCGGGTTTCGCAGCGGCGGTGGCGGCTGGCTTGGCGGCCGGCTTCTTCGCCGGCGTGCCCTGCGCGGCGAGTCCGGTAGCGGACAGGAACAGGGCGGCGGCGGTGACTGCGCGTCGTGCGGACATGGGGGTTCTCCAGCTATGTGTCGGGGTCAACGCCGTCGGTTCGGCGAGGACCGCGAACGGGTGCGTCGTGGTCCCGCGCATAGGCTAGCGGCGGCTGGCTAAACGGAGCGTTACAGGAAATGCCCGTTTCGCGACTTCGCGACTTCGCGACTTCGCGACTTCGCGACTTCGCGCCGAACGCGGTCGGGAGCGTCGAGCGGCCCGCCCACCGTCGACCTACGTCATCCTCTACGTCATTCCCGCCACCCCGCTACGTCACCCGTCCGATGGGGCGACGAAGGGTGTTCCCGGATCTTGGCGTCGCGCTCACACGGAGCGCGCCAGACCACTCTTCCGGAGGATGATCACATGGAGACCAGCACTCGCATCGCGCTCGCCTTTGCAGTCCTCGCGCTTACGGCGTGTAGCGGCGCGGACTCGCCAAGCGTCACTGCCCCGCCGCACGCGGCCGTGGTGCCCGAAGCGGCCGCGAGCAACGTCCTCAAGCGCTATGTCGCCATCGGGACGAGCGTCTCGATGGGGTGGCAGTCGGACGGCGTGAATGCGACGACGCAGTCGCAGTCGTGGCCGGCGCAGCTCTCGCGTCTTTCCGGGATGGAGATGGACGTCCCTTACATCCAGGGGACGGGGTGCAAGGCGCCGATCGTCGCCCCGCTGGCGGCCAACAAGCGCACGACGGGGGAGCCACAGAACGTGTCGGACGCCTCGGCGATCTGCACCACGCTCCAGCCAGGGATCGACCTCCCCGCACGGAACCTCGCACTGGCCGGTGCCACCACGCTCGACGCCATCAACGCGACGCCGCAGAACATGACGCATCCGCTCTTCTCGCGCCTCGCCCGCAACATCCTCCCGCCGGCGATGTCGCAGCTCTCCGCGGCGGCCGCCCAGAATCCGAAGGTGCTCTCGATCGAGCTGGGGGCGAACGAGGTCCTGCAGGCGCGCTCAGGGGTGGCGATCCCCGGCGTGACCATCTTCCCGACGGCGAACTGGATCCCCCTGTACAACACGGTCGCGGACACGGCGGCAAAATACGCGCAGCAGGTCCTCCTCACGGGCCTCATCTCCGACGTCGCCACCTTCCCCAGCTTCCGTCGCGGGAGCGAGATCTTCGCCGATGCGCCGACGTTGCTCGCCGCCTTCCACGTGGCGGTCTCCAGCGACTGCGACGGGAGCCCGAACCTGGTCTTCGTTCCGGTGCGCATTCCGACCGCGATCGCGACCGGCGCCTTCAATCGCGCCAACGGACTTCCCCCCTACGCGTTCTCCTGCGCCGACGGCGGGCTGGGGGTGCAGGACTTCGTCCTGACGCCTGCCGAGGCACAGGTGGTGAACGGCACAATGGCCGCGATGTCTGCGCACATCCGCAGCACCGCATCACGCATCGGGGCCGCCTACTTCGAACTGCAGTCGCTCTACGGACTCCCCGGGCTCAAGCCCACGTTCAGCTCCGTGCAGCTGATGACCTCCGCGCAGCCGTACGGTCCGTACATCAGCCTCGATGGAATCCATCCGAGCGACGCGGGGCATGCAGTGCTCGCGGCGGCCGCAGCGCGCGCGCTGAACGATCGCTACCGGCTGCGCATTCCCACGTCGACGGCGTTCGTGGCGTCACGCTGACGACGCATTGCGATCGGTCGATGAAGGGCGGCCGGTGCCAAGCGCGCCGGCCGCCCGTTCGTCGCACGGATCAGCGAGTCGTCGGAGCCTCGGCGAATCCAGGGAAGGAGCGCAGGAGGTCGACCAGCGCCCCTCGCGAATCGACATCGAGCTTCCCGAACATGTTGGAGAGGTGCGTGCTCACCGTGCGCGCCGAGATGTCGAGATGCACTGCAATCTCCTTGTTGGTCTTGCGGAGCGCGACGAGGCGGGCGATGTCGAGTTCGCGCCCGGTGAGCGAATGCGCGCCATCGGTCGCGCGTCGCGCCGGGAGGCGAACGCCCATGGTACGCATGTCGCTGCGTGCGCCACGAAGCTGTCGCTCGGCGCCGAGTCGCACGAAGACGTCGTGCGCGTGCCGGATCTCGCGACGCGCACCATCCAGGTCACCGTCGACCGCCATGAGCTGCGCCGCCCGACGCCGCAGGCGCGCGGCGTGGAACGGGAAGGGGATCGCATCGAGCTGATCGGCAGCTGCAAGAATCGGCGGGATGAACTCCGGGCGTCGATCTTCCAGTCGAACGCGAAGAGCGTCGGCCGCGTTCGCCCAGGCGAGGCCGAGTCGATGCCCCATGAGGGTGGACTGCTCCCGAAAGCGCGACGCCACCTCGCGCACGACCTCGAACTCCTGCAGCCAAAGTCCGGCTTCGAGAATGAGCGGCATGAGGCGGTGAATCGCCCAGACGACGTACCCGAAGCGATCGGCGATCGCGAGCCCCTGTGTACCGAAGTCGAGCGCGCGCCGCCACTCCTCGCGCGAAAGTGCAAGTGCGGCCATTCCGGTGTGCGCGAGGATGACGTTGTGCACCTCGGCCGCCGCCGGTGTCTCGCCGCGATCGAGCGATGCCTGCACCTCTTCTGCCCGCGAGAGTTCCCAGGCCTCCTCGAGGAACTGATGTCCGCGCTCGACCTCGTCGCGTTCGATGAGGACGAGCCCCGTCCATACCAGCATGCGAGGAAGCACGGTTGCCGGCGCGATGGCACGCGCGAGGGGAATCGAGCGCTCGGCGCGACGGAGTCCCTCGTTCCACTCACCCACCCCCGATGCGTACTCCACGGCAATCTCGGCGACCAGCAACTGATGCATAGGCGAGCGCAGCTCGGTGGCGATCGCATCGGCGTGTTGCTGGTGGTGGGCGACCGCATCGGCGTTTCCCCCGAGCCCTTCCAGCACGGCCATCCCCCAGTGCGCCCACCACTGCATGACTCGCTCGCCGCTCGCCTGCGCGAATCGCAGCGCGGCCTTCCCGTGGTCGCGCGCCACGTCGATCGGCCCGGTGAATCCGTAGAGCTGCATGAGTGCGCGGTGCGCCTGTGCCTGGAGGCGCTGGTCGCCCGACTCCTGGGCGATCGGGAGCACCTCTTCGATGGCGAGCTTCGCCTCGCCACTCCGTCCCAGCGACTGCAGCAGGATTCCCCTGGCGACGCGGATGCGCACGACCAGGTCCTGCCGCTCCGCCGCGCGCGCGGTGGTCTCGGCATCGTCGAGGTGGTCCAGCCCTAGCTCCGGATTGCCGGAGAAGCCGAGCGACAGGGCGAGGCGTCGCAGGAGACGCGCGCGCGCGATCTGGTCCCCCTGCTCGGTGGCCAGCGCGATCGCTCGACGGAGGAGCGCGACGGCACCATCGCGGTCGCCACAGCGTTGCCGCGCCTGGGCAAGATCCTCCAACAACGAACGGTACGCCGCAACGTCGCGATCGCCGGGCGAAAGCGAGTCGGCGATGACGAGTGCGTCCCGCAGGAGTTGCAGCGCCTCGGCATCGGCGTGCCGTTCGAGCGCATCCCGCCCGGCGGCGGCAACGAAGCGCAAGGCGCGAGGATCCCCTTCGAGGGCGTGTCCGGCGACCAGGTGAGCGGCGATCTCCGGCGCGTGCGCGAGCGCGACGCTTCCATACGAGCGCTCCATCACCTCGGCGGTCGTGTGGTGCAGCGCCCGGCGACGCGCGGCGGTGATCGAATCGATCACCGTCAACTGCATGAGCGGGTGAACGAACTCGTATTGCGGAACCGCCCCTTCGCGCACTTCGCGCAGGATGCGCTTGGCGCAGAGGGCGTCGATCGCGTCGGCGAACGCACTCGCGTCGAGGCGTCCAACGCCCTGCAGGAGGGTGAGGCTGGTGCGCGTGCCGATCACTGCCGCCGCCTCGGCCAGCCGGCGCGCCGTCGGGTCGACGTCGACCAGGCGTGCGCGCAGCGCATCGCGAATGCTCGCCGGGAGTCCGATGTCGTCGAGGTTCGCGAGTACCCAGCGTTGCCCGTCGTACGCGAGCTGTTCCGACTCCACGAGGTGGCGGATCAGCTGGTCGACAAACAACGGGTTGCCACGCGCCCGGTCGTGCAGCCGGTCGGCGAGGGGGATGAGCGCTTCGCCGGAGAGCGCGAACAGGCGATGCAGCACGTCGGCGACGTCGTGGCGGGTGATCCCCGCGAGCCGCCGCACCGTCGCGTCCCCGCGCGAGACGAGCGACCGCTCCGTCCGCGCGAGGTGCGGCGGCGGCTCCTGCTCGTCGTCGGCGTAGGTGACGATCAGCAGGCAGCGGACCCCGCGAAGCTGGCGCGCGAGGAAGTGCACGAGCTCCATCGACGAGGGATCGCTCCAGTGCGCATTCTCGAGCACGAGGAGGAGCGGTTGCTTCTCGCACAACCGTCCCAGGAACTGCGCGAACTGCCAGAACAATCGCGCCTTGCGATCCGCCTCGGGGACGAGCGGCATGTCGCCCTTAGTCTCGGCGAGCGTGAGTCCGTGCAGGATCGTGGCGAGCTCCCGCTCGGCGCCGCGCGCGAGGACCGCCAGGGTCGACGGTGGCAGGTTCCGCACGGCGGGGACCATGGCGTCGGCGATCATGCCGTACGGCATCCCCGCCTCGATCGCGTATGCGGCCCCCGCAGCGACCATCATCTGCTGCTGCGCCGCGTCGCGCACGAGCGTCTGCACCAACCGAGTCTTGCCGATCCCTCCCTCGCCGGCGAGGATGATCGTCCCGCCGCGTCCCTCCAGCGCGTCGTCGAGCCCAATGCGCAGGGCGCCGAGGTCGGCGACTCGGCCAACCAGCGGCAGCTCCGTCTGCTCGGTGAATGCCAGGCGATCGCGGGAGTCGTGCATGTACCGGGAAGCTAGGGTCGATGCTGCGGTCCGCTAGGGGAGCAGGAGCGTCGGGGAGCCAACACGGTGCGATTCGGCGCCGTCGTCCCCCGACCAACGGTGGAAGGACCTGCCGGCGCCGCATCAGGCGGTCGACGCCTGTCGCCGTGTCCAGCGTTCGGACTATCTTCCACTCGGCAGGCGCGGGGGATGGGGTCACGCGCAGGACTCTCCGGCGCTGCGGATGGATGGGACCACTCCGCCACACGTTGATCGGCGCTTCCGAACCTTTCCGCCATGCGACTCCTTCTCGTCGAAGACGACGCGCGACTCGCCGACCTCCTCGGCCGATCACTCCGCGAGCAGGGATACGCCGTCGACATCGTCGGCGATGGCGAGTCGGCGATCGTCGAGGCCGCGGTCAATCCATACGACGTCGTGGTGCTCGACGTGCAGCTCCCCAAGCGGAGCGGCTTCGAGGTGTGCGCCGAACTGCGCAAGCGCCGTAACCGCGTCCCGATCCTCATGCTCACCTCGCGCGACGCGGTGACCGATCGCGTGGCGGGGCTCGACGCAGGAGCCGACGACTATCTCACCAAGCCGTTCGATCTCACGGAGTTGCACGCCCGCGTGCGCGCGCTGCTGCGCCGGATGCCGGAGCTCACGCCGCAGGTGGTCAACGTCGGGAACCTGATGGTCGACCTCGGCGCACAGCGCGCCGAGCGCGGTGGGCGCGTGTTGCCGCTGACGACGAAGGAATACGTCCTCCTCGAATACCTCGCGCGTAACGCCGGGCGCGTGATCGGGCGCGCCGAGCTGGTCGAGCATGTCTGGGACGAAAACCACGACCCGTTCAACAACGCGCTCGAAGTCTTCATCAACCGTCTGCGCAAGAAACTGGACGACGGCGGCCCTCCCCTGATCCATACGCGACGCGGCGCGGGGTACCTGCTGGCCGAGGGCGATACCGAGAAGGCAGGGGAGCGATAACGCCGATGCCCGCGCTGTCGATCCGCCTGCGGATCGCGGGATGGTACGCGGCGATCTTCGCCCCCTTGCTCGCGCTCCTCGCGCTGGCGGCCTACTCGTTTCTCGCCTACACGAGCCAGGAGCGCGTGGACGAGTTCCTCGCCGAGTCGGCAGCGACGGTAGCCGCGGCGATCGAGTTCGAACGGCGCGAGGGGGCGGCCGACACGGTTGCGACGGAGCGCGTGGTTGGCTCGCTGCGACTCCCCGACATCGCGGTCTCGGTGATCGATGAGTCTTCGGGTAGGACGCTCGCGTCGTACGAGGGACCGCGGATCGGGCGTACGGGGCTTCGACCGCTGGAACGGCAGCTCACCGCGGCGCTGGCCGCGAGCGCGAGCGAGTCGCCGCGCGACCCAGCGCTCGAGACGCTGCGTGGCGAGGACCAGGAAGTGCGCGTGCTGACCCTGCCGTACGTGATCTCGAAACGTCGCGTGATGATCGGCGTGGCGCAGCTGATGACGGCGCGCACGCTCATGCTGCGCGACGCGCGGCTGGCGATCGGCGTGGGGCTCCCGCTGGTACTGCTGGTGGCGTCGGTCGGCGGGTGGTGGCTCGCGGGAAAGAGCCTCTCGCCGGTCGACGACATGTCCCGTCAGGCGCAACGGATCGGCGCGACCAACCTCCACCAGCGCCTCCCGGTCGCCAATCCCGGCGACGAGCTGGGGCGGTTGGCGACCGTCTTCAACGGATTGTTGGCGCGGCTCGAGGCGTCGTTCGAGGCGCAGGCGCGCTTCTCGGCCGACGCCTCGCACGAGCTGCGCACTCCCGTGGCGGTGATCAGCGGCGAAACGGAGTTCGCCCTCTCGAAGGACGACAGATCGCGCGAGGAGCTGCAGGATTCGCTGCGCGTCATTGGAGACCAGAGCCAGCGCCTGCGGGCGATCGTCGACGACCTCTTCTTCCTGGCGCGCGCCGACAGCGGTGTGGCGATGCTCCGTCCCACGCCGCTCTACCTCCACGACCTGCTCGAGGACAGCGTGCGCTCGGTGCGCACCCTCGCGAGCGCGCGCGGCGTCTCGTTGCAACTGACGGGCGAGGAGGAGGCGCCGATCATGGGCGACGAGGGGCTCCTGCGTCGCGCCATCTCGAACATCCTCGTGAACGCCATCAAGTATTCGCGGAGCGGCGGCGACGTGACGTTGCAGCTCGCGGACGGCGGCAGCGCGTGGCGCATCGACGTGAGCGACGCAGGACCGGGAATCCCGCCGGCCGCCCGGGAGCGACTCTTCGAGCGCTTCTACCGCACCGACGAGGCACGCGCGACCGAATCGGTCGATGGCGCCGGCCTCGGGCTCGCCATCACCCGCTGGATCGCCCGCGCCCACGCCGGCGACGCCCTCCTCGTCGACTCCTCGCCGAGCGGGAGCACGTTCCGGCTCGTCATCCCCAAGGCCGCGCACACCGCCGAGGCCCCCACGCCGGTGAGCGCGTAGCCGTCCGCACGGGTGGGGGCGCACACGCGACCTCCTGCCGCCAGCTCCCCGCGCGCCGTGTCGTCCCGCCCGATTAATCCCCCCGCAAGGTGGTCCCGTCGAGCTTGCGGCGCGCGGACATGTGGTCCGTTGCGCCACTCCGAGCGGCGATACCGATGGACGAAACACCACAGGAAGCGGATCAGGAGCGCACGCTTGCCGCGGTCACGCGGCTGCGCGCGCGCCTGCAGTCACACCTAAAGGCGCACGGCTGGGCACGGGTGCTCGTGCGCGCGGCGGGCGTTGCAGCTGGGGCGGGGATTCTTGCGCTCCTCGCCGCGGTCTGGCGGAGCGAGGTGACGACGCTGCGCGCCGGCGCGATCTCCAGCGCGCTTTCGCGCATCGGCGCCTCTCAGCTGGTGTTCGCCGCCGCCCTGACGGTCGCCACCTACGCCCTTCTTCCCGGCTACGACCTTCTCGCGCTCCGCTACGTGCGCCGGTCGCTCGGGACGCGGCGCGTGATGCTCGCCTCGTGCATCGCCTACGGACTGAGCCACACGTTAGGCTTCCCCGCCGTCACCGGGAACGTGGTGCGCGCGCGCTTCTGGTCCTCCTGGGGATTGGACGCCGGGGAAATCGCGGTGGCCGCGGGATTCGCCGGCTTCACCTTTCTCCTCGCCGTCACGGCGGTGAGCGGGGTGGCGCTGGCGAGCGAACCGCCGGCGATGATTGCGCACCTCCCGTTCGTGGCCGGTGCGGCACGCGCGGCCGGCGTCGCGGCGCTCGTGGCGGTCCTGGCCTATCTCCTCGTTGCCGCTCGCTGGGGCGGGCGCACGATCGGGGTGCGCGGACACGAGTTCCGCATGCCCGGCGCGTCGCTCGCCTTCTCGCAGGTCGCCCTCGGCTTCGCCGACTGGCTCCTCGCCGCCGGCGTGCTCTATGTCCTCCTTCCCGACCGGGCGCCGATCGGGATCTGGGCCTTCACCTCGGCGTTCGTCCTGGCGCAGGTCGTGGGGCTGGTGAGTCATGTCCCGGGAGGGCTCGGGGTCTTCGAGACGCTGATGGTCGTGCAGCTCGGCGATCACGTCGCCCCCGGCGACCTGCTCGGCACCCTCGTCGCGTATCGCGCCATCTTCTACTTCGTCCCGTTCGTGCTGGCCGTGGGAGCGCTCTCGGCGCACGAGGCCTGGCTCAGGCGGCATCACCTGCAACGCGCGGTTGGGGGAGCACAGCGCGTGATCGACAAGGTGGCGCGCCCGCTCCTCCCGGGGGCGATCGGGCTGATGACGCTCTTCGGCGGAGCGATGCTCCTCGTCTCTGGGGCGACGCCGGCAATGCACGGGCGCATGCGGATGCTGGTCGACGTCCTTCCACTCGGGATCGTCGAACTCTCGCACTTCAGCGGAAGCGTCGTCGGTGCGTCGCTGCTGGTGATCGGTTGGGGGCTCACCCGCAAGCTCGACGCGGCGTGGTCGATGGCCTGCACGCTCCTTGGCGTCGGGATCGTGGCGTCGCTCCTCAAGGGTTTCGACTTCGAGGAGGCGCTCGCCCTTTCGTTCATCCTGTTGCTCCTCCTCCCCAATCGCGCCCTCTTCTACCGCACGTCGTCGCTCACGAGCGAACCGCTGACGCCGGGCTGGATCTTCTCGATGGCGGCGATCGTGGCCGCGAGCGTGGGGATCGGGCTCTTCTCATACCGGCACCTGGAGTTCGGCCAGGAGCTCTGGTGGCGTTTCGCCGTGCGCGGCGACGCGCCGCGCTTCCTGCGTGCGACGATCGGTGGGTGCGTGGCGCTCGGCGCCATGGGCCTCTTGCGCCTCCTGCGCCACCGCGGGCACGACGGCGACATGCCGAACGATTCTGAGTTGCAAGCGGTGCGCAGCATCCTTCCCACGTCGGAAAACGTCGAGTCCAACCTCGCGCTGCTGGGCGACAAGCAGTTCCTGGTGAGCGAAAAGGGGGACGCCTTCCTGATGTATGCCGTGCGCGGCCGGAGCTTCGTGGCGCTGCACGAGCCGACCGGGAATCCGCGCGCCTGGCGCGAGCTCCTCCTCCGCTTCATGGCGCTCGCCGACAAGGCCGGCGGGTGGCCGGTGCTCTACCAGATCGGGAGCGACCTGTTGCCGTTCTGTATCGAGTTCGGCTTTTCCGTGGTGAAGGTCGGCGAAGAGGCGTTCGTCCCGCTGGCCGACTTCGCCCTGGAAGGCGGGCGCCGCAAGAACCTCCGTCGCAGTCACCGCGAGGCGCAGCGCGCGGGGGCAACCTTCGAGGTGATCGCGCGCGATGACGTGGATGCCATCCTCCCAGCGCTCGCCCGAGTCTCCAACAACTGGCTGCAGGACAAGGCGACGACCGAGAAGGGCTTCTCGCTCGGCGTCTTCGATCCGGACTACCTGCGCAACTTCGACGTCGCCGTCGTGCGCTCGGAAGGGGCGATCGTCGCCTTCGCCAACGTGCTCACGGCAGGGAACGGCGACTTCTCGGTCGACCTGATGCGCTATGACGCGTCGAGCCCCGATGGCGTGATGGACTTCCTCTTCGTCGAGCTGATGCTGTGGGGGCGCGACCGTGGCTATCGCCGCATGAGCCTCGGGATGGCGCCACTCTCGGGACTCGAGTCGCACGCCTTCGCCACGCGGTGGACGCGCATGGCGTCGCTCATGTACCGCCACGGAGAACCGGTCTACAACTTCAGGGGACTGCGCCGCTACAAGGAGAAGTTCGACCCCACTTGGGAGCCGCGCTACCTGGCGACCACCGCGCGCCTGTCGCTCCCGCGCATACTCCTCGACATCATGACGCTGATCTCGGGCGGCGTGAAAGGACTGGTGGCGCGGTAGCGTCCGACGAGCTGCCTAACGCGCCGCGGGAGAAAAGGCCGGGGCGAGGAGGTCGACGATGGCGTCGAATCCCCCCGTGACACGGTGCCCGCCGGCGCGAGGGACGCGCGTCACGATCGTCGAGTCGGCGGTGGGGCACCCGGAGTGCGTGTCGCCATCGCCGTAGACACAAATGACGCGCAGCCCGCGCATACGCGCGATCTCGGGGGCAATGTCGATGTCGTCGGGGCGCTCCACGTCCTTCACGAGATCGATGAAGTGGTACTTGAAGTTCGCCTTCTGCGACATCGAGACCATCGCGACCATCGCCAGGCGCGCACGCAGGTCGGCGGGCCAGCGCGCGGCGACAAACGGCGCAATGTCGGCGCCGCGCGAATAGCCGATGAGGAGGATGCGGTCGCGGTGCCAGCGGGTGCCGTAGAGGCGCGCGACGCAGGCGAAGTCGTGCGCCGTCTCGTCGGGAGTGCGTCCATCGGAGAGGTACGAGCGCATGTTGATCCCCACGACCGCCGCTCCGCGCGCGAGGAGTCCGTCGGCGACTTTCTGGTCTGCGTTCGCCCAACCGCCGTCACCAGTGAGGAGGAGCGTGAGCGGACCGTCTGCTCCGGTGCCCGGGCGTTCGATCACCGGGATCGGCTTTCCCTGGCGCGTGAGGCACGCGTCGTCTCCGCTCGTTTGCGCCGAGAGGATGGACGGGACGATGAACGCAAGGAGTGAGATCGGGACGACGCGTCGCATGAGAGCCGGGGGGTTGAGGACGCTGCAAGTTCGCCCGTCGGAGCTATCTCCCCGATGAACGGGACGCGGGCGGCGCAAATCGAGTCGCCCGCATCACTTCGAGCGCCGAGTCCGAGCTCCGCGGCATGCTCCCGTCTATTTGTCTGATCCGGCGGCTCCCTTCGCGCGACTCCTCGCCGTCTTTCCCTTCGTCTGCGTCGTCGCCTTCGTTGTCGCCTTCTTCGTCACGTTCTTCGTCGCGTTCTTCGTCGCGTTCTTCGTCACCTTCGCCTTCACCTTCGCCGTCACCTTCCTCTTCACCTCGGACTTCGTCCGGGTCTTCATCGCAGGCTTCGATGCAGACTTGCTGCTGCGCTCAGTTGTGGTTCGCGTCTCCTTGGCGCTGGGGAGCGGACGGCGCGGTCGCTGCTTGGCCGAAATCGACTTGACGATCGTCTGGAGCGGTGCGGCATCGGCAAACGCGTCGCGCTCGGCGAGCATCGCCTGCGATATCAACCCGCGCACGTACGGATCGTCCAGGTCGCTAGGCGCCGAGAGCCGGATACTGCGCACCTGCGACCCGCTCCCTTCGAGACGCTTCATTGGATCGTCGAGCGACTTCCCCTGCAGGAAGAAGAGGGTGACCCACTTGGGATACGCCGCGATCGAAAGCACCGCATCCGAACTGCGCTCCGTCGGGGCGAAGCCGAAGACGAGCGCATTGTAGTTGTCGTACACGAGCTCGTAGCCGCGCGGGACGAGCGCGTGCAGCCGCGTGCGGCATTCCCCGATCGCCGCAGCGATCTCGGGGAGGTAGCGGGCGATGAAAGTTGAGATCTCAGACATCAGACATCAGAAGACGAGAAGACGAGAAGACGGGTGGACGATTCTGCCTATGTATCTCGTGCCTCTTCACTCCTCGCTAGAGTAGCCCGCCACGATTCGTCCCTACAATCTCAGAACCGGTTGCGCGTCCCGGCGTCCGCATTTATTCTGGAATCACGGAGATATCAAAATGCCTCTCGGTGATCTCGAACAACTGGTGATGCTCGCCCTACTGCGACTCGGCAACGATGGTTTCGGAGCC